>NZ_JBIUWO010000002.1:247143-331955 GCF_044743505.1 Pseudomonas sp. NPDC087612 | reverse complement strand
GGCCAGCACCAAGGTGCCGTAGGTGCCGACGAAGGTGCCGGCAGTAATTGGCCCGGTGGGTACACGGTCCGCACCCTGCACGTCGTTGGTCAGCACGTTGCCGGTCAGGGTCAGCTGGTTCTCGGTAGCGGTGACGGCATTGCTATCGGCCACTGCCCGCGGTACGTCGTCAATCACCGTGACATCCAGCGAGCCAGTGGCTACGTCGCCGTCGGTATCACTGACCAGTACCGCGATGCTTTCACCAAGCCCGTTGGCACCCGCGCCACTGGGGTGGGTTTCGGCATCGTTGAGGGTGTAGCTGTAGCTGACCACGCCAGTGGCAGGGTCATAGCCGGTAATGGTCAGCAAATTGCCCAGGCCAGTGGTGATCGACTGGCCGATGCCGGTCACCGCACCGGCGGTGACCACATTGATGCCGCCGACGTTAAGGTTGAACACCCCATCGGGTGCCTGCACGGTAAAACTGCCCGCCTGGGTCAGGGCCGCCGGATTGCTGGCCGAGCCCTGGGGTAGATTGGCCTCGTTCAACGACAGCTCGCCGCCCTCGACGGCAAGCCCTTCGAGGCTGACCGGGTTGTCGATCACCGGCACTGGCGGGGCTTCGTCATTGTTGTTGATCAGGCCGACGTCCAGCTGCGGCAACTCGGGAAAGCCGTTGAAGCCTGCGGTGGGAAAGCCGATCTGCGGATCAACGCGCCCGGCCACCTCGTTGAGGATCACGAAGGTATGCCCGCCGCCCAGTGCCCCCGTTGCACCGCCAGTGCTTGGCCCGGCTGCAGTGGGGTCGGCGTCCTGGCTCGGGTCGGCACCCGCAGCGATGGCTTGCTGGAGTTTCTCGACATCAGACAGTTGCGCCTGGCTGGGGGTCTGCGACTCCGGTGTATCAACATGCGGCGCGCGATCCGCCAGCAGCTCAGGGGTCAGGGTCAGATTGCTGTCACGGCCGAGGGTCAATTCGGCACCGTTTTGCAGGTGGACGGCGACTGCGCCAGCAAGGCCTGTGTCCAGCTGCTCGCCGGCATATACCTTGTCGCCTTCGATCAGCGGCCGGCGGCTGCCATCGCTGCCTACAGCGAAGACTTCGCCCACCACCTTGCTGACGACACCGATTAACTTAGCCATGAGCGCACTCCTCCACTGCAAATCGGTTGATTGCAGCAACGTGCGCTGAACTATCGCGTGGCCAGCCCGGCGGAATTAACCCGGGCCAACGCTAAAACAGCCCTGGAGTGCGAGATGATTTCAATGAAATCAATGACTTCGCCTGCCAGAGCTGCGGTGAAAGTGATTGAGCGAAGTGGCCTAGTGACACCTGCCAAAAATTTGTCGCCAAACTTCGCCCCGCCTCCATCCCCTCCGCTACATCCATGCCCTCTGCTGCAAAAACACGGGAACTTTCTCTGACGCCCGAAAAAATGCACCCTAGCGCTGATTCCACGGGCTGCCTGATATGAACAATGTCTCGGATTTCTTAGACCGCATAAGTTTTTTTTCGCATAACTCTTATGAAAAAATCTTCTTAGCTTCGCGCGTAAATGTTCTTAGCTCTGTTGTTACAAGCCTGATACGGTTTGACCTCAGGTTTTCGTCACTTTTTTGACGAATCGCAGGACCATTATTAGAAATCAGGGAGAAGTAACCCATGCGCGTTTTGACCCCCATCACCAGCGCAATTCTGTTGGCCATGGCATGTGCCAATGCCCAGGCGATGTCACTTAATGAGGCTGTGCAAAGCGCCGTGGATTACCACCCGGAAATCGGCTCCAGCAAAAACAGCCGGCTGTCGGCCGATGAAGACGTGAAGTTCGCCCGAGGCGGTTACTTCCCCACCGTCGACCTGGTGGCCGGTTACGGTCGACAACGCTCCGACAACACCAATACCCGTGGCTTCAATGCCGACGGCACGCGTAATCATAATAAAGAGACACTGACCTACACCCAGTCCGACCTGCGCCTGCGGCAGATGCTCTTCGACGGCTTCAACACCGCCAACGAAGTCGGCCGTACCGAGGCAGTGGTGAACTCGCGGGCCTACTACACCCAGGCCACCGCCCAGTCCGTCGCCTTGAGTACCGTCGAGGTGTACCTTGAAGTGCTCAAACGCCGCGAGCTGGTAACCCTGGCCAAGAACAACCTGCAGGCGCACCTGCGGGTCAACGACCAGATCGGCCTGCGCAGTGAGCGCGGGGTCGGCAGCAACGCCGACCGCGACCAGTCCACTGCCCGTCGCGCCTTGGCGGAAAACAACCTGTACACCGCCGAGGTCGACCTGGCCGATGCCGAGGCCAGGTTCTATAGCGTCGTCGGTCGCCAGCCCGATGAGCTGGAAACCCCGGTGACCATCAAGGGTGAAGTGCCTGCTGACCTGGCTGCTGCACGCCAGGACATGCTCGAAAACAACCCTTACCTGAAATCCGCCCAGGCCGACGTCAATGCGGCCGAGCAGCAATACGAAGTGGCCAAGTCGCCGTTCTACCCGCGTATTGACGCAGTATTGGCAACCGGTGCCAACAACAACACTGCAGGTCAGGTCGGCCACGACAACAACGACTGGCAGGCCGGTGTCGAGCTCAGTTACAACCTGTTCCGCGGCGGCAGCGACAAGGCCCGCCTGCAGTCCGATGCGCACAAGATCAACCAGGCCATGGACATCCGCAACAACGCCCTGCGCCAGCTGACCGAAGACCTGTCGCTGTCGTGGAACGCCATGAACAACGCCCGCGTGCAACTGCCGGCGGCCCGCGAGTACGCCGAGACCACCACCCGTGTGCGCGCCGCTTATCAGGACCAGTTCGGCCTCGGCCAACGCACCCTGCTCGATTTGCTCGACAGTGAAAACGAGCTGTACAACGCCAACCGCCGCTACACCGAAGTGCGCTACACCGAAGAGTTCTCCATGTACCGGGTGCTGGCCAACATGGGTGAACTGCTGAACAAGCAGCGCATCTCGCTGCCACCCGAGGCGATCGCCAAGAGCGAAGTGAAGAGCGAGGCGCGCCTGCCCGATATGCGCTAAACCCCTCCAACTGCGGCAGGAGTAGGCGACTGTGACCAGCATGCAACCTGCGAGCTCGGCAATAGATCCGCGCCAGAGTTTCGATGACCCGCTACTCGATGGCTTGCTGATCCTTTGCAAGCTGCATGGTTGCACTGTCAGTCGCGCCGGCCTGAGTGCCGGCCTGCCGCTGCCCGAGCAACGCCTGAGCCTTGAACTGCTGCCCCGGGCAGCGGCACGGGCCGGTTTGCAGGCGCGGATCCTGCGGCGTGAGCTGGGAGCGATCTCGGCGCTCAACCTGCCGGTGCTGTTGCTGCTCAAGGACGGCCGCTGCGCGGTGCTGCGGCGTTGGGGCGATGACGGCCGGGCGCTGATCCTGCCCTGTGAAGCCGAAGGCGGCGAGCAGTGGGTCAGCCGCGAAGAACTGCTGCAAGCCTACGCCGGCGAGGCGCTGTTCGCCCGCCCCCGGCATGAACTCGAAGACCTGCGTGCGCCGTTGATGCCACGGGTCAACGCCTGGTTTCGCGACACCCTCAAACTCTCACGCTGGCTCTACAGCGACGCCATTCTCGCCAGCCTGCTGATCAACCTGCTGGGGCTGATGGTGCCCCTGTTCGTCATGCAGACCTACGACCGCGTGGTGCCCAATCAGGCTACCTCGACGCTGTGGGTACTGAGCGCCGGCCTGCTGATCGGCACCCTGTTCGAATTGACCCTGCGCGTGGTCCGCGCCCACCTGCTCGACCAGGCCGGGAAAAAGACCGACCTGATTCTTTCCGCCACCCTGTTCGAACGCATCACCGGCATGTCGATGAAAGCCCGGCCGGCCACGGTTGGCGGCTTTGCCCAGAGCATTCATGACTTCCAGGGCCTGCGTGAATTCCTTACCGCCGTGACCCTGACCAGCATTATCGACCTGCCCTTCGTGGTGCTGATGCTGGCGGTGATCGGCCTGCTCGGTGGCTGGCTGGTGGTGATCCCGCTGATTGCCTTCCCGGTGACCATTTTCTTTGCCCTGTTCATCCAGGTGCGGCTGCGCGATACCGTGCAAAAAAGCCTGGCCCTGGGCGCCGTGCGCCAGGCGCTGCTGATCGAAACCCTCGGCGGCCTGGAAACCCTCAAGGCCTGCAGCGCCGAAAGCGAGCGCCAGTACCAGTGGGAAAGCACCCACGGCGCCCTCACCCGCCTCGACGCCCACGCCCGTAACCTGTCGGCACTGGCCACCAACGGCACGCTGTTCATCCAGCAGTTCTGCGGCATGGCCACCATCGTTGCCGGGGTCTACAGCATCATTGCCGGCAACCTCAGCGTCGGCGCCCTGGTTGCCAGCTACATGCTCGGCAGCCGGGTGCTGGCACCGCTCGGGCAAATCGCCGGGCTGATCACCCGCTACCAGCAGGCACAGCTGACCATGCGCAGCACCGACGCGCTGATGGCCCTGCCGCAGGAGCGCCAGGCCGGCCAGCAACCGCTGGAGCGCACCCAGTTGCACGGCGGCCTCGACGTCAGCCATGTGAGCTTTCGCTACCACGGCCAGAACGCTGCCGCCCTCAATGACATCAGCTTCAGCGTCAAGCCGGGCGAACGCATCGGCATCATCGGCCGCAGCGGCTCGGGCAAGAGCACCCTCGCGCGCCTGTTGATGGGTTTCTATGCCCCGGACGAAGGGCAGATCCTGCTCGACAACCTCGACCTGCGCCAACTGGACATCGCCGACCTGCGCCACCAACTGGGCTACGTCGCCCATGACCTGCCGCTGCTGGCCGGCAGCCTGCGCGACAACCTGACCCTCGGCGCGCGCTATGTGAGTGACGCGCGCATGCTTGAAGTGGCCGAGCTGACCGGCGTCAGCGAGCTGGCCCGCCAGCACCCGCAAGGCTTCGACCGCCCGGTCGGCGAGCGCGGCCAGCTGCTTTCCGGCGGCCAGCGCCAGGCCGTGCTGCTGGCCCGGGCGATGTTGCTCGAACCGCCGATCATGATCCTCGACGAACCCACCAGCCACATGGACAACAGCAGCGAAGACCAGCTGCGCCAGCGCCTGCATGGCTGGGTGCAGGGCAAAACCCTGCTGCTGGTCACCCACCGCACCTCAATGCTCAGCCTGGTCGACCGGCTGCTGGTACTGGACAACGGCAAGATCGTTGCCGACGGGCCGAAGGAAGCGGTCATCGATGCACTGCGCAAAGGCCGCGTTGGCGCGGCACTCTAGGGGGTCATTCATGTCCGTAAGCCAAGGCCTGCGCAGCTACTTCCAGAGTTTCGGCAAGACCGCCGAACGCGAGTTCATGCCCGATGTGGCCGGCGCCACCCTGCAGGACTCGCCGCGTCTGTCGCGGATCACCGTGTGGCTGGCCGCGGGGCTGTTGCTGGTGGCGCTGCTGTGGGCCAAGTTCGCCGTGCTCGATGAAGTGACCATGGGCGAAGGCAAGGCCATTCCGTCGAGCAAGGTCCAGGTGATCCAGAACCTTGAAGGCGGCATCGTCACCGAGATCTTCGTCCGTGAAGGGCAGATGGTGAACAAGGGCGATACCTTGCTGCGCCTGGACGACACGCGTTTTCTCTCCAACAAGGGCGAGAGCGAAGCCGACCGCTTTGCCCTCACCGCCCAGGTCGAGCGCCTTTCTGCCGAGGCCGAAGGCCGGCCGTTCCAGCTCTCCGAAGAAGTGCGCAGCAAGGCGCCACAAGTGGCCGAAGACGAACTCTCGCTGTACCAGTCGCGCCAGCGTCGGCTGAGCAGCGAAAAGCAGACCCTCAACGAGCAACTGCGGCAAAAAACCCAGGAACTGGCCGAATTTCGCTCCAAGGTCGAGCAGTACCGCTCGGCCCTGGCGCTGTTGCAGCAGGAACTGAACATGTCGACGCCGCTGGTTGGCACCGGGGCGATCTCACCGGTGGAGATTCTGCGCCTCAAGCGCAGCGCCGTTGAGGCCCGCGGCTCGCTCAACGCCACCAGCCTGGCAATCCCGCGCGCCGAAGCGGCGGTGGCCGAGATCAAGAGCAAGATCGAAGAGTCCGAAGCCGGGTTTCGCTCAGAGGCGGCCAAGGAGCTCAACGAAAAACGCACCGACCTGTCGAAGATCACCGCCTCAAGCATCGCCATCGATGACCGGGTAACCCGCACCACCGTGGTTTCGCCGGTGCACGGGATCATCAAGCTGCTCAAGGTCAACACCATCGGCGGCGTGGTCCAGCCCGGCAGTGACCTGCTGGAGATCGTGCCGCTGGAAGACAACCTGCTGATCGAGGCCAAGGTGCGCCCGCAAGATGTCGCCTTCCTGCACCCCGGGCAGTCGGCGATGGTCAAGTTCAGCGCCTACGACTACACCATCTACGGCGGCCTGAAGGCCAAGCTCGAACTGATCAGCGCCGACACCGTCACCGACGACAAGGGCAACGCCTTTTACCTGATCCAGGTGCGCACCGACAAGAACCACCTGGGTGGTGATAACAAACCGCTTTTGATCATCCCCGGCATGACTGCCACGGTGGATATCATCACCGGCCACAAGAGCGTGCTCGATTACCTGCTCAAGCCGGTGCTCAAGGCACGTACCGAAGCCATGCGCGAACGCTGAGGCGCTCGCAGTGGCTCAACGCAGATGATTGCGCTCGTAGGTCTCGCGCCCCATCGCCGCAATCTGCCCCTCGATCAGCGCCTCGAACGGTTTTAACAGCGCGTCAAAATTGACCGGCGCCTCCAGCACGTTGAGCGCCTGCACCAGTGCCTCCAAAGTCGATAACGCCCCCGCCTGCGGCGCTTTGCGCAGGCGATAGCGCGAAGGCAGGACCTGGGCCAGGGTCACTCGCGGCAACGTGCCGAGCAACGGGTTCACATGCAGCAACTTGCTCGCCTTGCGCCAGGTGCCATCAGGCACCACCAGTTGCCACGGTCGCTTATCCTCGCCGTCGGCATAGGCCACCAGCGGCTGCGCCGCATCGCCCGGAAACAGCAAGGCACTGCGGTACCCCGGTGCTTGCAGCAGCTCAGGCAGATCCTCGAACACTTCGCCCACGTGCAATTGCGCATTGCGCAAGCCAAGCGCCGCCAGCTTGGCGGTATTGAGCGCATGGCGCACTTCACTGGGATGCTGCAGCAACAGCACGCGGGTACGGCTGTCGAGGGAAGGGATTAGCGGACAAAGGCAATGGGCTTGTGGGCGCAGGCAGCGCTCGCAGTGGATTCTGGACATCGGGTTCTCCTGAGCGGGCAAAGTGTGCCACAGCAGCCCCGAAAAAAGCCCACTTCCCTGTGGGAGAGACGAAAAGCTTCAGCGGTTGAAACGTTCGGCCAGGCTGTACAGGTAATCGGCCATGCGTTCGAGGTCCTGGCTGATCTCGGCGCCCTGCTTGGCCTGCCCGGCGCTGTGATCGCAGAGCTGGGCAATGCGGGTGATCTGCTGGTTGATGTCCTCGGCGACATGACTCTGTTGTTCCGAGGCCGTGGCCATCTGCTGGCTCATGCCGGTGATGCGGCTGACCGCCTGGGTGATGCCCACCAGCGCCGACTGCACCGCCTCGACGCTGTGCACGCTGTCGCGGGAGATCTGCTCGCCCTTGCTGGCACTGGACACCGCCCGCTCGGCGCCGGCGCGCAACGAGGCGATAATCTGGTGGATCTCCTCGGTCGAGGTACGGGTACGCTGGGCCAGCGAGCGCACCTCGTCGGCGACCACGGCAAAGCCCCGGCCCTGCTCGCCGGCCCGCGCCGCCTCGATCGCCGCGTTGAGCGCCAGCAGGTTGGTCTGCTCGGCAATCGAGGTGATGACATCGACCACGCTGCCGATCGACTGGGTCTGGTCGGCCAGGGCATTGACCGCCTGGCCGATGTCGCTGACCGCCTCGGCCATGCTGCCCATGGCGCGCAGGCTTTGCTGCGCCAGGTCACTGCCCTGCTGGGCCAGGTGATCGGCATCGGAGGCGGCCGTAGCGGTGTTCTGCACGTTGTGCGTCACTTCCTGGATGGTCGCTGCCATTTGCGCAATCGCCGTGGCCGACTGATCGGTTTCGCTGCGTTGCTTGTCGAGCATCTGCGCCTGGGCCCCGGACAGGTCGGAGGATTGCGCGGCGCGCGTCTTGACCCCGACACCGGCATCCACCAGGCGCGTCAGGGCCGTTTGCAAGCGGGCTTCTTCACTGATGATCGCCAGGTCCAGCTGGCCCTGCAGGCCGCTGTTGTCGCTGTAGGTCAGGGCCACCAGAGGGCTGGTGAAGGCTTTCGGGTGTTCGCCCAGGGTGCGGCGGATCACCCGGTTCTGCCGCGCCTCGATCAAGTACCAGGCGCTGAGCAGGCTGGCCATCAGCACACCCAGGGCGGCGTACTGGGGCAGCCACAGGTAGCTGATCACAGACAGGATGCCAGCGCCGACCAAGGGCCAGCCGTGTTCCACTGTCGCGCCCAGCCGAGCCGCCAGCGGCACCGGGCTGCGCCCCTGGCGCAACCGTGCATACAAAGCCGTGGCTCGGCGTATCTGCTCGCGGGTCGGCACCGAGCGCACCGACTCGTAGCCGCTGATCCGGCCGTTCTCGTAAATCGCCGTAACGTAGGCACTGACCCAGTAGAAATCCCCGTTCTTGGCGCGGTTTTTCACCACACCCATCCAGGGTTTGCCCTGTTTGATGGTTTCCCACATATGCCCGAACACCGCGGGTGGCATGTCCGGATGACGCACCAGGTTGTGCGGCTGATCGAGCAATTCCTCATAGGTAAAACCGCTGATGGCGACAAAGGCGTCGTTGCAATAGGTGATGCGGCTGTTGAGGTCTGTGGTGGAAATCAGCCGCTGTTCGCTCGGAAAGGTTCTTTCATGCTCAGTGACGGGCAAATTCATGCGCATCTGGGCGATCCCTACAAAGGAGAGATGGGAAATTTCATCAAGCCAATACAGGTTTAGCAGAGCAATTACGGGGTTGCGGCCGATATTTTCAGGATTTTTTGCAGCCCCGACTAAATTTTTCAGGGGCCGTTTCGTTCAGGCTGGAGTGAGTTGCGCTTTGAGCAGATCGCGAAAGGTCTGGATCAAGGGTTCGCGGCTGCGGCCACGGCGAATGATCATGGAGAATGGCGCCTGATAGCCGAAGGTCGCCGGTGATAACACCCGCAAATCACCCTTGTCAGCCCAGGCCTGGGCATAGTGCTCCGGCAGGTAGCCGATATAGGCGCCGGACAACACCAGGATCAGTTGCGCCTCCATGCTCTCCACCGTTGCCGCGCTGTGCTTGAAGCCGTGGCGGGCAAGTTCAGCCTGGCTCCAGTAGCCGCGACCGACCATGCGCTGCTGGGTAATCACCTGCTCGGGAATGCGCCGCTCGTTGAACAGCGGGTGGCGGTTGCTGCAATACAGCCAATGTTGCTCGCGGTACAACGGCTGATACACCAGCCCGCTCATGCGCGTGGAAAACGCGCCGATGGCCAGGTCCAGGCGGTTGTCCTGCACCCCCAGCTGCAGCTCGTAGGGGCTCGACACCGACAGGTGCAAGTGCACCGCCGGGTGCTCCTGGCTGTAGGCACCGATAGCTTCAGCCAAAGGCAAGGCCCGATCGCCGACGGTGGAGTCGATCACCCCAAGGTTGAGGGTACCACGCAATTCCCCCTTGAGCGCCGCCGCGTATTGCTCGAAACCGTCCATTTCTGCCAGCAGGCGCAAGGTCTCCTGGTGGAACAGTTCACCCTTGCTGGTCAGGCTGAAACCGCCACGGCCGCGATGACAAAGGACGATGCCAAGGGCCGCCTCGAGCTGGCTCATGTAGGTACTGATGGCCGAGGTCGACAGGTTCAGCTCGCGCTGGGCGTTGGCAAACCCCTGGTGGCGCACGATGCTGACGAAGATGCGCAGGAGTTTCAGGTCGGGCAAGGCAGAGGCCATGTGATCGCGGTCCGCAGGGCTACAGATGGCCGGATTCTAACCGCAATACCGGCATTAGTTCAGAAAAACCTGAACTAAGTATTTGCCTGTAGCGATTCTTTTCATCCACTACCTTTTGCAGACTCTGCCGCAATGCACCTGCTTGCCGGCATTTCAGGGGTTGCCCCGGGCCAGCCAGACAGGTTCCAACAACTAGAACAATCGAATCGATGAGGCCCGACCGTGGACAAGATTCTGCACCAACCACTGGGCGGCAACGAAATGCCGCGCTTCGGCGGCATCGCCACCATGCTCCGTCTCCCTCACCTGCAAAGCGCCGAAGGCCTGGATGCCGCGTTCATCGGCATCCCCCTGGACATCGGCACCTCGCTGCGCTCCGGCACCCGCTTCGGCCCACGGCAGATCCGCGCCGAATCGGTGATGATCCGCCCGTACAACATGGCCACTGGCGCTGCGCCCTTCGATTCATTGTCGGTTGCCGATATCGGCGACGTGGCGATCAACACCTTCAACCTGCTCGACGCCGTGCGGATCATTGAAGAAGCCTACGACGAGATCCTCGAACACAACGTCATCCCCATGACCATGGGCGGCGACCACACCATCACCCTGCCGATCCTGCGCGCTATCCACAAGAAGCACGGCAAGGTCGGGCTGGTGCACATCGATGCCCACGCCGACGTCAACGATCACATGTTCGGCGAGAAGATCGCCCACGGCACCACCTTCCGCCGCGCCGTCGAAGAAGGCCTGCTGGACTGCGACCGCGTGGTGCAGATCGGCCTGCGCGCCCAGGGCTATACCGCCGAAGACTTCAACTGGAGCCGCAAGCAGGGCTTCCGTGTGGTCCAGGCCGAAGAGTGCTGGCACAAGTCGCTGGAGCCGTTGATGGCCGAAGTGCGCGAGAAAGTCGGTGGCGGCCCGGTGTACCTGAGCTTCGACATCGACGGTATCGACCCGGCCTGGGCACCGGGCACCGGCACCCCGGAAATCGGCGGCCTGACCACCATCCAGGCGATGGAAATCATCCGTGGTTGCCAGGGCCTGGACCTGATCGGCTGCGACCTGGTGGAAGTCTCGCCACCTTACGACACCACCGGCAACACCTCGCTGCTCGGTGCCAACCTGCTGTACGAAATGCTCTGTGCACTGCCGGGCGTGGTTCGCCGCTAACGGTAGTACACCAGGAGTTGCAACAGGGCAGGAGCCATGACAGTCGGGCCGCAACGACGGCCCACTGAGTAGACGAATGACCCGGCGCCAGGCTTGCCTGGCGCCGGGGTCGATCTCACCATAATAAAGATAATTGGAGACACCCATGGCCTTGGACATATTCGTTGTTCTGATTTATGCCGCCGGCATGCTCGCGCTCGGCTGGTTCGGCATGCGCCGGGCAAAAACCCATGAAGATTACCTGGTGGCCGGGCGCAACCTGGGCCCTAGCCTGTACATGGGCACCATGGCCGCCACGGTACTGGGCGGCGCGTCGACCGTCGGCACCGTACGCCTGGGCTATGTCCACGGGATTTCCGGCTTCTGGCTGTGCGCCGCGCTGGGCCTGGGCATCATCGCCCTGAACCTGTTCCTGGCCAAGCCGCTGCTGCGCCTGAAGATCTTCACCGTTACCCAGGTGCTGGAAAAACGCTACAACCCCATGGCCCGCCAGGCCAGTGCGGTGATCATGCTTGCCTACGCGCTGATGATCGCGGTGACCTCGACCCTGGCCATCGGCACCGTTTTGCAAGTGCTGTTCGACCTGCCGTTCTGGGGCGCGATCCTGCTCGGTGGTGGCGTCGTGGTGGTGTACTCGACCATCGGCGGCATGTGGTCGCTGACCCTGACCGACATCGTCCAGTTCGTGATCAAGACCGTCGGCCTGATGTTCGTCCTGCTGCCCATCTGCCTGTACAAGGTCGGTGGCTGGGATCAACTGGTGGCCAAGCTGCCGGCCAGCAACTTCAGCCTGACCACCATCGGCTGGGACACCATCATCACCTACTTCCTGATCTACTTCTTCGGCATCCTGATCGGCCAGGACATCTGGCAACGGGTGTTCACCGCCCGTGACGAGAAAGTCGCCAAGTACGCAGGCACCACTGCTGGCGTGTACTGCGTGATCTACGGCCTGGTGTGCGCACTGATCGGCATGGCCGCGCATGTCCTCCTGCCGGACCTGGACAACGCCAACAACGCCTTTGCCGCGATCGTCAAATCCACCCTGCCTGACGGTATCCGTGGCCTGGTGATTGCCGCTGCGCTGGCAGCGATGATGTCCACCGCCAGTGCCGGCCTGCTGGCCGCCTCCACGGTCCTGACCGAAGACCTGCTGCCGAAACTGCGCGGCGGCAAGCAGTCGAGCCTGGGCATCAACCGCCTGTTCACCCTGCTGACCGGTATTGCCGTACTGGGTATCGCCTTGGTGGTAACCGATGTGATCAGCGCCTTGACCCTGGCCTACAACCTGCTGGTGGGCGGCATGCTGATTCCGCTGATCGGCGCCATCTACTGGAAACGCGCCACCACTGCGGCGGCGATCACCAGCATGACCCTGGGCTTCGTCACCGCCCTGGCGTTCATGATCATGGATGGGATGGACGCCAACACGCCGATCTACTACAGCCTGGCGATCGGCCTGGTGAGCTTTGTGGTAGTCAGCCTGATGTCGCGCCGCCCGGTAGGCGCCGTCAACCTGGCCTGATAGACAGGTGCACCACGGCCGTCGCATCAGCAATGATGCGGCGGCCGATGTGTTTTAGCGACGTGGCTGGCGCTTGCGCTGTTCTTCGTCGGTAGGGATCGGCACCGGCTGCAGCGGTGGCGGGATCAGGCCCAGGGCAGCGGCCAGGTCGTGGAGCCAGTTGAACAGATGGTTTCTCATAACTCCCCCTTACGGGTCAGCCTGCACGGCGAATAAATCCTGCGATGCTTCATACAGATCATAGTCCCAAGTATTGCAATGCGCATGTCTGTGCAACATGACTTGAGGGCAAGTTTGATCTCAATCAAGCCTCCTGCGCCATCTGCGCTGCCTGGGTAACTGTTTCCCCTTGTTGCAAATCGATCCAGGCGCTCAAATTCGCCCCGCGCATGCCCTTGCGCCACATCAGCCAGGTGGTGGCCTGATCGAACGGCGCCTGCAGGCGATGCACCGCCACCCGTTCGCGGCCCGGCAGGCTGTCGAGCATCGACTGCGCCATCAACGCAACCCCAGCCCCGGCTATCACACAGGCGAGCATGCTCGGGTACGACTCGATTTCCATGACCCGGCCCATGGCCGCGTGATCGTGGGCATACCAGGCCTCCAGGCGCATCCGGTACGAACAGCCTTGACGAAAGGTGAACACCGCCCGCCCGGCGACATCGCGGGCACTGCGCACCGGCCCATGGCCGGGTTCGGTGATCAGCACCAGGGTTTCGTCGCACAGCGGCACGCCGTCGAGCCCGGCCAGGGCCAGCGGCCCGTCGACCAAGGCGGCATCCAGGCGGCCGCTGAGCAAGCCTTCGAGCAACTCGCCGCTGGGCGCCGCCTGCACCTGCAGGTTCACCGCCGGGTAAGCGCTGTGGTAACGGGCCAGCAAGTCGGGCAAATGAATGGCCGCAGTGCTGTACATCGAGCCCAGCACGAACTCCCCGGCCGGCTGCCCGCCCTGCACGGCGGCAAAGGCCTCATCGTGCAGGGCGAGCATGCGCCCGGCGTAATCGAGCAGCACCTTGCCCGCCGGCGACAGCTGCAAGCGCTGGCGCTCGCGGCGAAACAGCTCAACGCCCAGTTGCTCTTCGAGCTGGCGCAGGCGCGTCGACAGGTTCGACGGCACCCGGTGCAGGCGCTCGGCGGCGCGGGTCACCGAGCCCTCCTCGGCCACCGCCTGGAAAATCCGCAATTGGCTGAGCTCCACCAGCTATTCTCCAAAACAGAACAAGTTGCTCATCATTATTCAATTTTATTGAAAGTCAACCGGCTTTAGCCTGACGGTCATTCACGCTTGTGCAGGAATTGCCGCCATGTCGCCAGTTGTTCGCCTTCTCGCCTGTGCCGTTGCCCTGATGATGGCCATGGGCATCGGCCGCTTCGCCCTCACTCCACAGCTGCCGCACCTGATCAGCGAAGGGCAGGTCAGCCTGACCGCCGCCGGCCTGATCGCCGCCGCCAACTACCTGGGCTATCTGCTCGGCGCCCTGGATGCGATGTTCGCCCGCCGCCCGGGCCAGGTCAGTGCGCGCCTGCACGGTGGGCTGTGGCTGTGCGTCGTGCTGACCCTGGCGTCGTTCTCGGCCAGCGGTTTCTGGGCTCACCTGCTGCTGCGCTTTGGCACCGGCGTGGCCAGCGCCTGGGTGCTGGTGATGCTCACCAGCCTCAGCCAGCAGGTGGCAGCGGCCAGCAATCGGCCACGGCTCGGCGCCCTGGTGTTTGCCGGGCCCGGGGTGGGAATTTTTTTAACCGGAATGCTGGCGCTGATCACCAACCTCAACGGACTGGGCTCGGCGCCGCTGTGGTTAATCTATGCCGCCGTTGCCCTGTTGATGCTGCTGATCGTGCTGCCAGCGCTGCCACGCCCGCAGGCGCTAGCGCCTACTGTCAGCGGGGCGCGCGTCCAGCCAGCCGGGCAAGGAATTGCCCGCCTGGGCCTGGTGTATGCGCTGTACGGTATTGGCTACATCATCCCCGCGACCTTCATGTCGCAGATGGCCAGTGCGCGCTTTCACGGGCAGTGGCTGGCCGACCTGTTCTGGCCCGGTTTTGGTCTGGCGGCGGCGCTAGGCGTGCTGCTGGTCAGCCTGCGCCGCCCGGGCATGGGCAGCACCTCAAGCTGGCTGATCGCGACCCTGTGGCTGCAGGCCGCCGGCGTGTTCGCCTGCCTGCTGGGCAACGGCCCGGGCCTGGCGCTGGGGGTGATCCTCTGTGGCGGCCCGTTCCTGGCCTGCATGCAGCTGGTGATGCAACGCTCGCGGGAGCTGGCACCGCACGCCAGCCAGCGCAATGCCGGGCTTTTGACCGCCTGTTTTGCCCTGGGCCAGCTCAGTGGACCGCTGCTGGCGGCGCTGAGCAATCAGTTCGCCGGCAGCCTGCAGGCAGCGCTGCTGATCGCCGCCAGCGGCCTGGTGCTCGCCGGCCTGCTGCTGTTGCGCCCGCAGGCTAGCCGAGCAGGCTGCGCAGGCGCCGGCGCACCCACTGCTCAGCGCTGACCAGGGTCACCCCGAGCAGCACCATGATCGCGCCGAGGACGAAATTCAGGCTCAACGGCTCGCCCAGCAACAGCACGCCGAAAGTCACCCCGAATAACGGCGTAATGAACGAGAACACCGCCAGGTTCGAGGCCAGATAGCGGCGCAGCAGCCAGAACCAGGTCAGGTAGCTGAAAAACGACACGATCAGGCCCTGAAACAGCAGGCTGCCGATCGACAGCGGGGTGAACTGCACCTGGGTAACCTGGCCACTGGCGACAGCGATCAACAGCAGGCCGACAAAACCGACCGCCAGTTGATAGAACAGCGTCAGGGTCGCTGGCGCCTCCGACAGCCGCGAAGCGCGCACCACCACGGTGGTTGCGCCCCAGGCCAGGCCCGCCAGCACCCCGAAGGCATCACCCAGCAACATTTGTGCGTCCAGATGCTCAAGGGAAACGCCACCGGCAAAGGCAAAGGCAATACCGCCAAAGGCCAGCAGGATGCCCAGCCACTGCAAGGGCCGCAGCCGCTCGCTGGGCAGCATGAAATGCAAGCCCAGGGCGGTAAACACCGGTGCGGTGTAGAGGAATACCGACATGTGCGCCGCCGAGGTCAGCTTCAGGCCTTCGGCGATGAACAGAAACTCCAGGCCAAACAGGGAACCGGCCAGTAGCCCGCCGCGCCAGGTGCTGGCGACCTGGTCCCAGCCGCCACGAAAACACATCAGCAGGCCGACCAGCACTGCCGCCATCCCCGAGCGCATGGCTTGCTGCATCACCGGGGCAATATCCGGTGCGGCCCACTTGATCATCACCTGCTGGATGCCCCAGATCAGGCACAGCACCAGCATCACTTGCAGGGCAAAGGCATCGGTATTGCGGCGGCTGGCGCTCATCGGGCGCCCCCGGTTTCTGGCAGCAACATGGCAGGCTCTCGGCAGAAGTGGATCCAGCGCCGATTATCAGCGGCGGCGGCCGCTCAATGCCAGCCTTGTGTTACCTGCTTCAGGCAATCTGCGCCTTGGAGGCCAAATGATCGAAAGTCGCCTCGTCCAATGCATCCTCCTGTTCATCCAGCACCTGGCGCGGGTGATCGTTGCCCGGAATGCTGCTGTCCAGCAGGCTCAGCAGCCGCGAGCCCCGCTCGGTAAGGATGAAGTTCTCGCCGTTGCCGCCCTCGTCTTCCGGGCGTGAGGCAAAGTAACCGCGCTCGAACAGCAGCTTTTCATACTCACATGCCAGGGTTTTCAGATGATCGAGATCGCCAGGGGCTGCACCTTCGGCCGCCAGCTGGGCCGCATGCTGCTCGGCGTAAGGCCTGGGGGTAAAACTGTGGCCGGCGCTGTTCTGCGCTTCGTGCAACAGGCGTTCGATCAGGTCCCAGTCGTAGGTGGTCATCGGCATAGCCTCAATCAGGGGTAGGTAAGATTGTGACCGGTGTACGCGGCTGCGGTTCGACTGAACTTTCGCCGCCCGGCCAGGCTCAACCGCAAGACTTCACCTTGATTGCCCAGGAGCCTGCCGATGAAAACCCTGTTGAACATTGCCGCTGCCGCCAGCCTGCTGCTGGCCCTGCCCGGCTGGGCGTGCACGCTGGAAGAAGCGACGGCCAAGCGCGAAGAACTGGCCAAGGAAGTGAGCAAGCTCACCGAGCAGAACCCGCAGAAGGCCAAGGAGATCAACGACGAGCTGCAGAAGATGGAGCTGGGCACGGCCAGCAAGGACTTGCCGGACAAGTGCCAGCTGATCGACAAGCGGATGCAGGAATTGAAGAACGCTGAGAAGAAGACTTGAAATCGGGGTGAAACAATCGCGGGTCAAGTCGGGTCGCCGCACCGCCGCTCCCACAAGGGCTGCAAAGAACCTGTGGGAGGGCTATGAAGCCGGCGCTTACTCCGCAGCCGGCGCCGGCTTGCGGCGCTTGAGCGGTGCCAGGCCGTCGGCGCTGGCCAGCGGCGCGTTAGGCTTTGGCTTGGCTGTTGGCTTGCGCTTGGCCACGACCTTCTTGTCGCCTTTTTTATCGGTCTTTTTCTTTTTCACACCGGCCGCCTTGCCCGAGGCCTTGACCTTCTTCGGCCCGGTGTAGGTGCCTTTGACTTCCTTGATGACCCGGCGCTCGAAGGTCTGCTTCAGGTAGCGCTCGATGCTCGACATCAGGTTCCAGTCGCCGTGACAGATCAACGACACCGCCAGGCCTTCGTTACCGGCACGGCCGGTACGGCCGATGCGGTGCACGTATTCGTCGCCGCTGCGTGGCATGTCGAAGTTGATCACCAGGTCCAGGCCGTCGACGTCCAGGCCGCGGGCGGCGACGTCGGTGGCGACGAGAATCTTGGCGCCGCCCTGCTTCAAGCGTTCGATGGCCAGCTTGCGGTCTTTCTGGTCTTTGTCGCCGTGCAGGACGAAAGCCTTGTAGTCCTTGGCCACCAGGTGACCGTAGATGCGGTCGGCCATCACTCGGGTATTGGTGAAGATGATCGCCTTGTCGTAGGTCTCGTTCTCCAGCAGCCACTGCACGATCTGTTCTTTGTGCTGGTTGTGGTCAGCGGTGATGATCTGCTGGCGGGTGCCTTCGGCCAGCTGGCTGACGCTGTTGAGCATCAGGTGCTCAGGGGTTTTCAGCACCTTGCCGATCATGTCGCGCAGGCCGGCGCCGCCGGTGGTGGCGGAGAACAGCATGGTCTGTTCGCGGTTCGGGCATTCGTTGCACAGACGCTCGACGTCTTCGGCAAAGCCCATGTCGAGCATGCGGTCAGCTTCATCGAGCACGATGACCTGGACATGCTCCAGGTGCAGGTTGCCGGCATTGAGCTGCTCAAGCAGGCGGCCCGGGGTGCCGATCAGCACGTCCGGCACCTTGCGCAGCATCGCGGCCTGCTCCTTGAAGTCTTCGCCACCGGTGATCAGCCCGGCCTTGATGAAAGTGAACTGGGAGAAGCGCTCGACTTCCTTGAGGGTCTGCTGCGCCAGCTCGCGGGTCGGCAGCAGCACCAGGGCACGAATCTCGACGCGCTTCTGCTTGAGGTCAACCAGGCGGTTGAGCATTGGCAGGACGAAGGCTGCAGTCTTGCCGCTACCGGTTTGCGCCGTCACCCGCAGGTCACGCCCTTGCAACGCCAAAGGGATGGCCGCTGCCTGCACCGGCGTCGGCTCGACAAATTTCAGCTCGGCCACGGCTTTGAGCAGGCGTTCGTGCAGGGCGAATTGGGAAAACACGGGTGTACCTCGGGCATGTGCAAAAAATTCAGTTGCATAGGGTAACGTTTTCCGGCGTCGGAGCCGAATTTCTTTTGGCAACTTCTTGCCGATCCGCGCTCTAATGGCCTTGTTTTCGACTTGCGGACCCTTTACGACACCGTTATGGACATTCAACAGCTGTGGCAAAACACCCTGGACCTCTGGGGCACCCTCGATCAACACCCGCTACTGCACGCCGGTATCGGCCTGGGCGTATTGCTGGTGATCGCCCTGCTGCTCGGCCGCGTGGCGCGCTTTCTGGTGCTGCACGCCGCCCGTCTGCTTGGCCGCCAGCCAGCCCTGCACTGGGTCAATGACCTGCGCGAGAACAAAGTGTTCCAGCGCCTGGCCCAGACCACCCCGTCACTGGTGGTGCAGTTTGGCCTCAAACTGGTGCCGGAGCTGAGCGCCACCAGCCAGCATTTTCTTGGCAATGTCGCCCTGGCCTTCACCATCCTGTTCCTGACCCTGGCCCTGAGCGCCCTGCTCGACGCCCTGCTGGACATCTACGCGCGCACCGAGCACGCCCGTACCCGCTCGATCAAGGGTTACGTGCAACTGGCGAAGATGGTCCTGTTCGTGTTCGGCGCCATCGTCATCGTCGCCACCCTGATCGACCGCTCGCCGCTGTTGCTGCTCTCAGGTCTGGGTGCCATGTCGGCGGTCATCTTGCTGGTCTACAAGGACACCCTGCTGTCGTTCGTCGCCAGCGTGCAACTGACCAGCAACGATATGCTGCGGGTCGGCGACTGGATCGAGATGCCCCAGGTCGGCGCCGACGGCGATGTGGTCGACATCACCCTGCACACGGTCAAGGTGCAGAACTTCGACAAGACTATCGTCTCCATCCCCACCTGGCGCTTGATGTCCGAGTCGTTCAAGAACTGGCGCGGCATGCAGCAGTCGGGCGGGCGACGGATCAAGCGCAGCCTGTTCATCGATGCCGGCGGCGTGCGCTTCCTGCGCTCCGATGAGGAGCAGCGCCTGAGCGAAGTACGCCTGCTGACCGACTACATTGCCCGCAAGCGCAGTGAGCTCAGAGCCTGGAACGAGGCCCAGGGCAATGTCGCCGAACTGTCCGCCAACCGTCGCCGGATGACCAACATCGGCACCTTCCGTGCCTATGCCCTGGCCTACCTGAAGAGCCACCCGGAGATCCAGCCGAACATGACCTGCATGGTCCGCCAGATGCAGACCACCGCCCAGGGCGTGCCGCTGGAAATCTACTGCTTCACGCGCACCACGGCGTGGGCCGACTACGAGCGGATCCAGGGCGACATCTTCGACTACTTGCTGGCGGTGATGCCGGAGTTCGGCCTGAGCCTGTACCAGCAACCCAGCGGCAATGACCTGCGCGCCGGCCTGTTACCCTCGACCCTGCCCAGCCAGCAGCGGGCGCTGAGTGCCGAGACGACTGAGCCATAGCGACGCGAGGATCACCGCCCCGCCGATGAACAACCGGCCGAGCGGCTCGTGCTGGTTCCAGATCAGCAAATTGAGCAGCAAGCCGACCGGCACGTGCAGGTTGTTCATCACCGCCAGGGTGCCGCCGGAAACCAGGCAGGCACCCTTGTTCCACCAGTACAAGCCCAGTGCCGTCGGGCACAGCCCCAAAAACAGCAGCACCAGCCATTGCACCTCGGTGCTCGGCAGGTGCTGGCTGTTGCCAAACAGCAAAAAGGCCGGCAGCACCACCAGCAAGGCGCCCAGGTAGAAGTAACCGAAACGCCGGTAATGCGGCAGGTCGCTGGGGTTGCGCGCGATCAGGTGACGGTACAGCACCTGCCCGGCGGCATAGGTGAAGTTAGCCAGTTGCAGCAGCAAGAAGCCGATGAAAAAGTCCGGGCTGATGCTGTCGAAGCGAATCACCGCCGCGCCGGCAACCGCCACCAGCGCCGCCACCAACGCCCAGGGGTTGAAGCGCCGGTTCAGGGCATCCTCGATCAGGGTCACGTGCAAGGGCGTGAGAATGGTGAACAGCAGCACCTCCGGCACCGTCAGCACGCGGAAGCTCAGGTACAGGCAGACATAGGTGATGCCGTACTGCAGCGCACCGATCAGCAGCATCGAACGCATGAAGCGCGCTTCGACCTGGCGCCAGCGGGTCAGCGGCAGGAACACCAGGCCGGCCAGCAGCACCCGCGCCAGCACGGCGAAATAGCTGTCGACATGCCCGGCCAGGTACTCGCCGATCAGGCTGAAGGAAAACGCCTGGATCAGCGCGACGATCAATAAATAGCCCATGTTGGCCCCTTGCTGTGGAGGCGGCGACCTTAACGGTTAGCGGCTAGCCCGGCAATAGTCGCTGGCAAGGCCGGCTAGCACGGCAAACCGCATAAAAAAGCCCGGTCACGCGCAAGGCAGACCGGGCAGGTACACCCAAAGGAGCAACAGGTGTCAGGCGGGAAATTTCATTGCCGGCTTAGGCCACGGCGGCAAGCTGCGCCTTGGCCTGGTTCAGGCCCTTCTCGTGGAAATCACCGCCCATGTTCAGGCCTTCGGCGTGGATGAAGGTCACGTCATGGATACCGATGAAGGCCATGACCTGGCGCAGGTAAGGTTCCTGGTGATCGCTGCTGGCGCCGGCATGGATGCCGCCGCGAGCGGTAAGGATGTAGGCGCGCTTGCCGGTCAGCAGGCCCTGGGGCCCGGTTTCGGTGTACTTGAAGGTGATGCCGGCGCGCAGTACGTGGTCCAGCCAGGCCTTGAGGGTGCTGGGGATGGTGAAGTTGTACATCGGCGCGGCCAGCACCAGCACATCGGCGGCCAGCACTTCATCGGTGAGCTCGTTGGAGCGTGCCAGGGCCTCTAGCTCTTCGGCATTGCGCTGGGTTTCGGGCTTCATCCAGCCGCCGAGCAGGTTGCCATCCAGGTGCGGCACCGGGTTGACGGCCAGGTCGCGCAGGGTCACCTGGTCGGCTGGGTGGGCGGCTTGCCACTGGCTGACGAAGTCGCGGGTCAGTTGCCGGGAGATCGAGTCCTGCTGGCGGGCGCTGCTTTCGATGACGAGTACACGGGACATGGGGCTTGCCTCCATCGGCGAGTTCGGTAAGTCGATGGAGGCAAGATTAATGATTGACCTATCGATAAAAAAGCGTAAAAACTGGGTCCAACCTATCAGTTAAATTGTTTTATTTCGGCTTGCAGTCCAAGGTGATGCGCAGCTTGATGATTTCCCGGTTGAACTTGGCAGTGGCGTCGACGCTTTTTTTCGCCGGCACATTCACCCGGCGTACCCGTGGCGCTTCCGGGCCATTGCGGAAAGTCACCTTGCACTGGGCATCGACGTCGCCATAGTTGTTGACGCTGATCGAACCGATGTCACGGTCGGTGTCGTAGGTGGTGTAGTCGACCTTGACGCCGTCGATGTCTTTTTTCACGTCGATGGGATAGGCCAGGGCCGTGAGCGGAAGCAGGGCCAGCAATACAGCACAACATTTCTTCATACGACGCTCTCCATGAAAGAGCGCCAGCTTAGGACAACAGGAGCCGAAGATGAAAGCGCCGCGCGTAACCCTGGATCAGTGGCGGACCCTGCAGGCGGTGGTCGATCACGGCGGTTTTGCCCAGGCCGCCGAGGCCCTGCACCGTTCGCAATCCTCGGTGAGCTATACCGTGGCGCGCATGCAGGACCAGCTCGGCGTACCGCTGCTGCGTATCGACGGGCGCAAGGCGGTGCTGACCGAGGCCGGCAACGTGCTGCTGCGCCGCTCGCGGCAACTGGTCAAGCAGGCCAGCCAGCTTGAAGACCTGGCCCATCACATGGAACAGGGCTGGGAAGCCGAAGTGCGCCTGGTGGTCGATGCCGCCTACCCCAATGCCCGCCTGGTCCGCGCCTTGAGCGCGTTCATGCCGCAAAGCCGTGGCTGCCGGGTGCGCCTGCGCGAAGAGGTGCTGTCCGGGGTCGAAGAGGTGCTGCATGAAGGCATTGCGGACCTTGCCATCAGCGGCTTCAACATTTCCGGCTACCTGGGCACCGAACTGAGTTCGGTCGAATTCGTCGCCGTCGCCCACCCCGAACACAGCCTGCACCGCTTGAACCGGGAACTGAGCTTCCAGGACCTGGAAAGCCAGCTGCAGGTGGTGATTCGCGATTCAGGCCGCGCCCAGCCACGCGATGTCGGCTGGCTGGGCGCCGAACAGCGCTGGACGGTCGGCAGCCTGGCCACCGCCGCCACTTTCGTCAGCAGCGGCCTGGGCTTTGCCTGGCTGCCGCGGCACCTGATCGAACGCGAGCTGCGTGAAGGCCTGCTCAAGCCTTTACCACTGGATCAGGGTGGCAGTCGCCACCCACTGTTCTACCTTTACTCGAACAAGGACAAACCCCTGGGCCCGGCAACGCAGATCCTCGTCGAGTTGCTGCGCAATTTCGACACCGCACCGCTGGATGTGCCCTTCGCCGCGCCCGCCCAAGCCTGACAGGAATCACGCCGATGGCCTACTTCGAACATGAAGGTTGCTCGCTACACTACGAGGAATACGGCCAGGGCGAGCCGCTGGTGCTGTTGCATGGCCTGGGCTCCAGTTGCCAGGACTGGGAAATGCAGGTGCCGGACCTGGCTCGCCACTACCACGTGATCCTCATGGACATCCGTGGCCATGGCCGCTCCGACAAGCCACGCGAGCGCTATAGCATCGCCAGCTTCAGCGCCGACCTGCTGGCCCTGCTCGAGCGGTTGCAGACCGGCCCCGTGCACCTGGTCGGGCTGTCCATGGGCGGCATGGTCGGCTTTCAGTTTGCCGTCGATCATCCCCAGTGGCTGCGCAGCCTGTGCATCGTCAACAGCGCCCCGGAGGTCAAGCGCCGCAGCCGCAGTGACTGGATCTGGTGGGCCAAGCGCTGGGCCCTGGCCCGCGTGCTGAGCCTTGAAACCATCGGCAAGGGCCTGGCCGAGCGGTTGTTCCCCAAGCCGCAGCAGGCCGATTTACGCCGCAAGATGGCCGAGCGCTGGGCAAAGAACGACAAACGCGCCTACCTGGCCAGTTTCGACGCCATAGTCGGCTGGGGCGTGGCGCAACGCCTGGGGCAGATTCGCTGTCCTACCCTGGTCATCAGCGCCGACCAGGATTACACCCCGGTACAACTTAAAGAGCGCTACGTTGCGCTGATTCCACAGGCACGGCTGGCGGTTATCGAAGATTCCCGGCACGCTACACCCCTGGATCAACCTCACGTCTTCAATCAGACGCTGCTGCAGTTCCTGGCGGCGTCCACCACCTCTCAAGGATCATTGAGCCCATGCTGAAAAAACTCCTGCTCGCCACCTGCTCGGTCGTTTTCGCCACCAGCCTGATGGCCGCCGAAAAAGCACCTCATGTACTGCTCGATACCAGCTTCGGAAAGATCGAAATCGAACTGAACGAAACCAAGGCGCCGATCAGCAGCAAGAACTTCCTGCAGTACGTGGACAGCGGTTTCTACAACAACACCGTGTTCCACCGGGTGATCCCGGGCTTCATGGTCCAGGGCGGTGGCTTCACCGAGCAGATGGTGCAAAAGCCCACCAAGGACCCGATCCGCAACGAAGCCAGCAATGGCCTGCAGAACGTCCGTGGCACGCTGTCGATGGCGCGCACCTCCGACCCGAACTCGGCCACCAGCCAGTTCTTCATCAACGTCGCCGACAATGCCTTCCTCGACCCGGGCCGCGACCGCGGATACGCGGTGTTCGGCAAGGTCGTCAAAGGCATGGAAGTGGTCGACCAGATCGTCAACTCGCCCACCACAGTGAAAAAAGGCATGCGCGATGTGCCGGTCGACCCGGTATTCATCAAGTCGGCCAAACGCATCGACTGACCTTGGGCTTCACAGGGACGTGAACCGGGCCCGCGGGTCGAACTGAACAGGAGTTACCGTTTTCATGCTGTTTCGCCGCTTCGAAAAACTGATCGACATTTTCCGTGAGGCGCCCACTGCGGCGCCGCCGACCACGGTGTGGCCGTTCTACGTGTACTACCTGCGCCAGGTCTGGCCGAGCTTTGCCGCCCTGTTGGTGGTCGGCCTGATCGGTGCGCTGATCGAAGTGGCGCTGTTCAGCTACCTGAGCCGGATCATCGACCTGGCCCAGGGCACGCCGAACGTCAACTTTTTCAGCGAGCACGGCGGCGAGCTGACGTGGATGCTGGTGGTGGCGCTGTTGCTGCGCCCGGTGTTCGTCGGCCTGCACGACCTGCTGGTGCACCAGACCATCAGCCCGGGCATGACCAGCATGATCCGCTGGCAAAACCACACCTACGTGCTCAAGCAGAGCCTGAACTTCTTCCAGAGCGATTTTGCCGGGCGCATCGCCCAGCGCATCATGCAGACCGGCAACTCGTTGCGCGACTCTGCGGTGCAAGCGGTGGACGCGCTATGGCACGTGCTGATCTACGCGATCAGCTCGCTGGTGCTGTTTGCCGAGGCCGACTGGCGGCTGATGCTGCCGCTGATCACCTGGATCGCCTGCTACATCGGCGCGCTCTACTACTTCGTGCCACGGGTCAAGGCCCGTGCGGTGATCTCCTCCGATGCCCGCTCCAAGCTCATGGGCCGCATCGTCGATGGCTACACCAACATCGCCACCCTGAAACTCTTCGCCCATACCGACTTCGAGCAGCAGTACGCCCGCGAAGCGATCAGCGAACAAACCGAAAAAACCCAGCTGGCCGCCCGCGTGGTCACCAGCATGGACGTGGTCATCACCAGCCTCAACGGCCTGCTGATCGTCAGCACCACGGGCCTGGCCCTGTGGCTGTGGACCCAGTCGCTGATCACCGTCGGCGCCATCGCCCTGGCCACCGGCCTGGTGATCCGCATCGTCAACATGTCGGGCTGGATCATGTGGGTGGTCAACGGCATCTTCGAGAACATCGGCATGGTCCAGGACGGCCTGCAGACCATCGCCCAGCCGGTCAGCGTCAACGACTCGCCTAGCGCGCCCAAGCTCAAGGTCGAACGCGGCGGGGTCAAGTTCGACAACGTCAGCTTTCACTATGGCAAGGGCAGCCGCATCATCGATGGCCTCAACCTGGACATCCGCCCCGGCGAGAAGATCGGCCTGATCGGCCCGTCCGGCGCCGGCAAGTCGACCCTGGTCAACCTGCTGCTGCGCCTTTACGACCTGGAAAGCGGGCGCATCCTCATCGATGGCCAGGACATCGCCCAGGTGACCCAGGCCAGCCTGCGCGCACAAATCGGTATGATCACCCAGGACACCTCACTGCTGCACCGCTCGATCCGCGAAAACCTGCTCTATGGCCGGCCCGATGCCACTGAAGAAGAGCTGTGGGAAGCGGTGCGCCGGGCACGGGCTGACGAGTTCATCCCGCAGCTGTCCGACGCTCAGGGCCGGACCGGCTTCGATGCCCATGTCGGTGAGCGCGGGGTCAAGCTTTCCGGCGGCCAGCGCCAGCGCATCGCCATAGCCCGGGTGCTGCTCAAGAATGCGCCGATCCTGATCATGGACGAGGCCACCTCAGCGCTGGACTCGGAAGTCGAAGCGGCAATCCAGGAAAGCCTGGAAACCCTGATGCAAGGCAAGACCGTGATTGCCATTGCCCACCGGCTGTCGACCATTGCCCGCATGGACCGCCTGGTGGTGCTGGAAAAAGGCCGGATTGCCGAGATGGGCAGCCACTCGGAGTTGCTGGCGCATCAGGGCCTGTATGCGCGGTTGTGGCACCACCAGACGGGGGGGTTTGTCGGGATCGACTGAACACCGTGGTGTCTTCATCGCTGGCAAGCCAGCTCCCACACAGGACCAGTGTGGGAGCGGGCTTGACCCGCGATGAGGCCCTCAACCTTGCCGATAAGGCAACGCCAAACGCGCTTCCTGGGCATAAGCCAACACGCCTGCCCGCTCCTGCTCAAGGAACTCCTCCACCGCCCGGCGCAAGCCCGGGTGCAGCAGATAGTGCCAGGAGCGGGTGATCACCGGCTCAAAGCCGCGAATCAACTTGTGCTCGCCCTGCGCACCGGCATCAAAGCGCTGCAAACCCTCGGCAATCGCCCAATCCATGCCCTGGTAGAAACAGGTCTCGAAGTGCAGCCGGTCGAACTCGTCCAGGCAGCCCCAATAACGGCCATACAGGCTGTCGCCACCGACCAGGCTGAAGGCCATGGCCACATCACGCCCGCTCTGGCGCGCCATCACCACGCGTATTGACTCAGGCATACGCTCGGCCAGCAGGCTGAAGAATTCCCGGGTCAGATACGGCGCACGGCGGCGTACAGCATAGGTATTGGCATAACAGGCGAAGACGAAATCCCACTGCGCCTCACTCAGCGCTTCGCCGCGAAACCAGCGAAACTCGATACCCTGCCCCGCCACCTGCTCGCGCTCCTTGCGCATTTGCTTGCGCTTGCGTGAACTCAAGGTATCGAGAAAATCCTGGAAGTCGCGGTAGCCCTGGTTACGCCAGTGAAACTGGCATCCCAGGCGCTCCATCCAGCCGTCACGCTCGCGCATCAGCGCATCCGCCTGCGCATCGGTGAAGTTGATATGGGCGCCGGACATCCCCTGCTCGAACAGTTCATCGGTCAGTTGATCCACCAACTCGGCCGCCGCCTGCGGGTCGCCCAGCAGCCGTGGGCCGGTCACCGGCGAGAACGGCACGGCACACAGCAGCTTGGGGTAGTAGGCAATACCCGCCCGCTCACAGGCATCGGCCCAGCCGTGGTCGAACACGTACTCGCCGAACGAATGGGTCTTCACGTAAGCCGGCAAGGCCGCTCGCAGTTGCCCGGCGCTGTCGGTCAGCAACTGGTGCGCGGGGCTCCAGCCGGTACGACGGCTGACACTGCCGCTGTCCTCCAGGCTGCACAGGAATGCATGGCGCAGGAACGGCTGGTCCCCCGGCACCAGGGCGTCCCAGGTGGCAGGCGTGAGTTCGGCTAGGTGTTGCAGGATGAGCTTGGGCATTGGCGCAGTCTGCCTCGTCGCGCAGACGAAAAAAAGCCCCGCGCAAGCGGGGCTGAAGATCTAACGGATGAGGAGCGGTGTTGCTTAGAACACGTACTGCGCGCGCATTACGAAACCGTCGCCGCTGTCGTCGCCGGCAGCGTTCTGGGCGTTGTCGACCTTGGCCTTGACGTACACGCCGCTGAGTTTGATCGACTCGTTGGCATACCAGTTCAGGCCGACGTTGTGGACCTTGCCTTCGACATCATCGATGTTGGCAAAGGCGCCGTTGTCGTCATCGACGCTCAGGTGGTCATAGCGGTAGAACACTTCCCAGGCACCGATCTGCTTGTTCGAAGGCTTGATGCTGTCGAACTTGCCGAGCTTGTAGCCACGGGCTTCACCGGTGATGGTGTAGGCCAGCTGGCCGTAGTAGCCGTCTGCCTTGATGTCGGAGAACGAGGCGCTGTCGGCCTGGACGTCACGCTTGACGTATTCGCCCTGTACCGAAAACGGGCCCATGGCCCATGCCGCTTCCAGGCCCCAGGCCTTGTCGGTGTCGTAGGCACCGGCCGGGGTGTTGTTGGCGCCGCCCAGGGTCAGGCGGTTGCCGTTGCTGCCGGCATCCTGGCCACCGTCGGTGCTGACGCCGCGCATGCCCAGGCGGCTGCGGATACGACCATCGAAGGCGGTGTCGGAGAGGTCACGCTGGGCGTAGTTGATACCGAAGTGCAGGACATTGCCGGCTTCGTGCATCGGCGCGAAGACGCCGCGCAGGTTGAACTGCTTGGTGCTGTCGCCGTCCTTGTCCTGGTTGGTGGCGTCCTTGGCGAAGGCACCGACCGAGCCGTACAGCGAGTCACCGACGGTACCCGAAGCCTGGATACCCAGGCCGCCGTTGTGGGCGTTGGTCCAGTCGACCAGGTCATAGGCGGCAGTACGTTCCTGCGCGGTCACCCACTTGGAGCTGGTGGCTTTTTCCAGGCCGAACTCGGGGTCGAAACGACCAACCTTGATCGATACCGGGCTGAAGCCGTTGTAGGCCAGGGACGCTTCATCGAAGTAGCCGTCTTCGGAACGGTTGTCACCGCCGGAGTTGTGCGAGAAGTCGTAGGCGATCTGGTAGGCCCAGTCCTTGTACATCACGCCGCCCAGTTCCAGGTAGGCGCGGCGGAAGTAACCGGCGTCGGCGGTATTGCCGTTGTTGGTGTAGAAACCGTCGAAACGGCTGTAGTCAGCCTGGATCCGACCGCCCAGCTTGAAGCTGAATTCCTTGTCGGTGGTAGCGACCTCGAGGCCACCCTTGGTCTTGACTACGATATCGGCGCCGTCGGTGGTCACGGTACCCGCGAAAGCCTGGGCGGTAACGGCCATGGCCAAGGCGCTGGCTACGAAACCTGCGAAGTGCTTACGGATCATCGAAGAAGCTCCCCTACTTTATGGTCTTGATAATGTTGGAAAAACACGCGGCTCAGGCCACTTGTGCTGGGGAGGAATCTTGGCGGGGGTGTATGTCAGATCAGTGGCTTTTAGATAAATGTTTTGTGACAGGGGAACTTTTTTACTTCGAAATGAAATAAGCCGGAAAGCTCCGTTGCAGAGCTTCCCGAGCCGGATTCAGGAGTTTTTCAGCTCGCGCGCCAGACGCTCAGCCAATGCCTCGCTGTCACCCGCCGACTGCTCCGGCAAGGCCCGTACCGTGGCCTGGGCCACGCGCATCTGCTTGAGAAAGCGCCGGCAATGGCGACAGAACAACAAGTGCTGACGGACCATCAGGCGCTCGCCCAGGGTCAGTTGTCCGTCGAGATAGTCGCTGGAGCGGGCGACGAGTTCCTTGCAGCTCAGCATTGACCGGTTTCCTCGAAATGTTCCAGAGTGGCAAAGACCTTCAGGCGCGCGCGGTGCAGCAACACGCGGACATTGGAGAGGGAAATCTCGAGAAGATTACAGATCTGCTCCAGCTCCAGGCCCTGGCGCTCGCGTAGCACCAGCACACTGCATTGCAGTTCCGACAGGCTGAGCAAGGTGTGCTCAAGGCATTCACGCATCTGCTCGCGGCTGAGCAGGGCTTCCGGGGTGTCCTCATGCCAGGCCGAAGGCCCTTGCAGCCAGTGGCCGTCGGTAGCAAAGCGCTCATCGCCAATGGTGCCATGCGGGCCTGGCAGGTCATCGAGAAGCACTTCGCGACGATTTTGCTTGTAGCGGGTCTTGGCCGCGTTGGCGGTAATGGTCAGCAGCCAGGTTTTCAGGCTCGAGCGCTGCTCGAACCCCTTGAGGTTGCGCACCACCGCCAGCCAGGCGTCCTGTACCGCTTCGTCGGCATGCCGGCTGCCGACAATCGCATAGGCCACTGCGCGCATGGCGCCCTGATAGCTGTCGACCAGTTCCTTGAACGCCTGTTGCTCACCCTTGAGCAGCCGCTCCAGCAAGCGGGTTTGTTGTTCAGCAGTCATCGCCATCCATCCATCGTTCTGCGGGTAGAGTCCGATTAGGCGGATTTGTTACAGCCAACGCTATCAGTGAAGTGTCGCAACAACGTGGGACACTTCACCGGTAGTTGCAGCTCAACGCTTGCGCAGGATCACGCTACCGATCGAATAGCCGGCCCCGAACGAGCTGAGCACGCCCAGGGCGCCCTGTGGCAGGTCGTCCTGATGCTTGTGCAGGGCGATTACCGAGCCTGCCGAGCTGGTGTTGGCGTAGCTGTCGAGGATGACCGGTGCCTCTTCTTCGAGGGCGTCACGACCAAGCAGTTTCTTCACGATCAGGTGGTTCATGCTCAGGTTGGCCTGGTGCAGCCAGAAGCGCTTGACGTCGCTGACATTGAGGTTGTTCTCGGTCAGGTGCTGGCCGATCAGCTCGGCGACCATCGGGCAGACCTCGCGGAACACCTTGCGGCCTTCCTGGACGAACAGCTTGTCGGGGGCGCCAATGCCCTCTTCGGCTGCGCGGTTGAGGAAGCCGAAGTTGTTGCGGATGTTGTTCGAGAACTGGGTCAGCAGTTTGGTGCTGACGATGTCGAACTGGTGCCTGGAGGTGGCCAGGTCGGCGCGCTCCACCAACACGGCGGTGGCGGCATCACCAAAGATGAAATGGCTGTCGCGGTCACGGAAGTTCAGGTGGCCGGTGCAGATTTCCGGGCTGATCACCAGCACTGCGCGGGCCTGGCCCAACTGTACGCTGTTGCAGGCAGTCTGAATGCCGAAGGTGGCCGACGAGCAGGCTACGTTCATGTCGAAACCAAAGCCGTTGATGCCCAGCGCCTGCTGCACTTCGATGGCAATCGCCGGGTACGGGCGCTGCAGGTTGGAACAGGCAACGATCACCGCATCGACGTCGGCGGCAGTACGCCCGGCGCGTTGCAGGGCCTGCTCGGCGGCGGCCACGGCCATCTGGCAGAGGATCGACGGTTCGTCGTTGGAGCGCTCGGGCAGGCGCGGCTTCATGCGCTGCGGATCGAGGATGCCGTCCTTGTCCATGACGAAGCGGCTCTTGATACCCGAGGCTTTTTCGATGAAGGCGGCGCTGGACTCGGCCAGGGCCTGGACTTCACCGCGCTCGATGGCGGCGGCGTTGTCGCGGTTGAACTGCTGCACGTAGGTATTGAAGGACTCCACCAGCTCTTCGTTGGAAATGCTGTTGGCCGGGGTGTACAGGCCGGTGCCGCTGATGACGACGTTATGCACGGTCGTTCCTCTGTTCGGGGCCATTGCCAGCCCGGCAACGGCCTGTTCGGTCGGTTTGAGTTGGCACCAAAGTACCAACTTTGACTGGCAATGCCCCCAGCTTGCGGGCCACTGCGCAGTGCTGCATGCGTGAGCCGCGCAGGCCCGGCAGGTTATTCCGGGATGCGCGGCGTATATCGGTCAAGTGTGCCACAACTGCAGGGGTTTAGGCTTCCACCTGACTCCACTGCTTGCTCAGTCGTTTGTCGGAAACCGGGACCTTGGTGCCCAACTGCTGGGCGAACAACGACACCCGGTATTCCTCTAGCCACCAGCGATACAGCTGCAGCTGCTCGTCGCGCTTGCCTTCCTGCAGGTGCTTGTCCAGGCGGGTCTGGTACTGGCTCCAGAGGTTGCCCAGCTCGCCGCTCCAGACCCGGTCCTTCTGCACCTGGGCGCCAAGCTTCTCAAGACGCAGCTCGATGGCCTTGAGGTAGCGCGGCAGCTCCTTGAGCCACAGCCCCGGGGTTTCGCGGACAAAGCCGGGGTAGACCAGGTTGCGCAGTTGCTGCTTGATGTCGTTGAGGGCCACGGCCTGGGCCAGGTCGATCTTGCCCTTGAAGCGCTTTTGCAGGCCATGCCAGAGCTTGAGGATTTCCAGGGTCAGGCGAGCCAGACGCTCGGCGTGCTCGGCCCAGCTGCCGCGCTTGCGCTCGGCCAGCGAGGCCAGGCCGGCGCCATCGCGTGGCAGGGTAGCCTCGCCTTCAAGGATGCAACTGTCGAGGCTGGCCAGCAGAATGTCCTCGACCAGCGCCTCGACCCGACCCAGCTCGCGGTACAGCAAGCCCAGCTCGGTCAGCCCCGGCAGCTTGCCGCGCAAAAACTTGGCCGGCTCCGCCAGTTGTTGCAGCAGCAGGCGCTGCAAGGCTCGGCGGTGCTGGAACTCGGCTTCAGCCTGGGTCGAGAAGCGCCCTTCCTTGACCGTGCCGTTTTCTTCCACCAGCGCCGGATAGACCGTCATCGACAGCCCGGCAAACTTTTGTTGCGCAGTCTCGGCCACCTGGGTGAAGGCCTTGGCCTGCACCGGCTGCTGGCTTTGCGCGGTTTGCGGGACTGCCAGCGCGGCCTGGCTGGCCGCGGCAAAGCGCGCGGTCAGCTCGGCCAGGTCACGGCCTTCACCGAGGAACTTGCCCTGGCCATCGACCACTTCCAGGTTCATCTTCAGGTGGCTGTCGACCTGGGCCGCAGCTTCGGCCCAGGCTTCGTCGCTGACCCGCGCACCGGTCATGCGCAGCAACTCGCGGCCGAGCGCCTGGGGCAACGAACCTTCAGCGAAGCTCATGCGCTGCAGGGCGGCCTTGACGAAGTCCGGCACCGGCACGAAGTTCTTGCGCAAGGCCTTGGGCAGGTTGCGCACCAGGGCAATGCACTTGGCTTCCAGCAGGCCCGGTACCAGCCACTCCAGGCGTTCGCCCGGCAGGCTCGGCAGCAGCGGCGCCGGCACCCGCACGGTGACGCCGTCGCGCGGATGGTTTGGCTCGAAGTGGTAACTCAGGGCCAGGCTCAGGTCGCCCAGGCGCAGGGTGTCCGGGTACTGCGCGGCGGTGACTTCACTGGCCTCGCGGGCCAGCACGTCTTCCTCGCGCATGATCAGCAACTGCGGGTCTTTCTGGCTGTTGACCCGGTACCAGCTGTCGAAGGTTGCGGTCTGGTGGATCTCGGCCGGCAGGCGCGCCTCATAGAAGCCGTACAGGGTTTCTTCATCGGCGAGGATATCGCGCCGGCGGGCCTTGGCTTCGAGCTCATCGAGCTGCTCAAGCAAGCGCCGGTTGGCGGTCAGGCACCTGGCCTTGGACTGGATCTCGCCGCCGACCAGGGCCTCGCGGATAAACAGCTCGCGGGACATTACCGGGTCGACCGGGCCGTAATGCACCGGGCGCCGGCCAACCACGATCAGGCCATAGAGGGTGACCTGCTCGAAGGCCACCACCTGGCCGCGCTTCTTCTCCCAGTGCGGTTCAAAGTGGTTCTTCTTGATCAGGTGCCCGGCCAGCGGCTCGATCCAGTCCGAATCGATCTTGGCCACCATGCGCGCGTAGAGCTTGGTGGTTTCCACCAGCTCGGCGGTCATCAGCCATTGCGGACGCTTCTTGCCCAGGCCGGACGAGGGGTGCACCCAGAAGCGCCGTTGGCGGGCGCCGAGGTAGTCACCGTCTTCGCTCTTCTGGCCGATCTGGCTGAGCAGACCGCAGAGGATCGCCTTGTGCAGGCGCGGGTAGTCGGCAGGCTCTTTATTGATGCTCAACTGCAGGTCGCGGCAAATCAGGCTGAGCTGACGGTGAGCATCGCGCCATTCGCGCAGGCGCAGGTAGTTGAGGAAATTCTTCCGGCACCAGTTGCGCAGCGGGCTGGCGGTCAGAGCCTGGCGTTGCTCTTCAAAGCCACGCCACAGGTTGACCAGCGCGGCGAAGTCGGAGTCGGCGTCTTTCCATTGCGCATGGGCCTGGTCCGCCGCTTGCTGGCGCTCCGGCGGCCGCTCGCGCGGGTCTTGCACCGACAGCGCACTGGCGACGATCAACAGCTCATTGAGGCTGCCCTGCTTGGCGCCTTCGAGCAGCATGCGGCCCAGCCGCGGGTCCACCGGCAGGCGCGCCAACTGGCGGCCCAGGGGCGTGAGCTGGTTCTCGCGGTTGACCGCCGAGAGCTCCTGCAACAGGTTGAAGCCGTCGCTGATGGCCTTGCCGTCCGGCGGCTCGATGAACGGGAAGGCGTCAATATCGCCCAGGCGCAGGTGCAGCATCTGCAGGATGACTGCCGCCAGGTTGGTACGCAGGATTTCAGGGTCGGTAAAGGCCGGCCGCGCATTGAAGTCTTCTTCGCTGTACAGGCGCACGCAGATGCCCGGCTCGACCCGCCCGCAGCGGCCCTTGCGCTGGTTGGCGCTGGCCTGGGACACCGCTTCGATCGGCAGGCGCTGAACTTTGGCCCGGTAGCTGTAGCGGCTGATGCGCGCGGTGCCGCTATCGATCACATAGCGGATGCCCGGCACCGTCAGCGAGGTTTCGGCAACGTTGGTGGCCAGCACCACGCGCCGCCCCGGATGGGACTGGAAAATCTTCTGCTGCTCGGCCGGCGACAGGCGCGCGTACAGCGGCAGGATTTCGGTGTGGCGCAACTGCGCCTTGCGCAGCATCTCGGCAGCGTCGCGAATCTCGCGCTCGCCGGGCAGGAACACCAGCACATCGCCCGGGCCCTTGCCCTGGCTGCGCTCAAAGGCGGCAATCTCGTCGAGGGTGGCGAGGATCGCCTGGTCGACGGTGAGGTCGTCCTCGACGCGGTTGCCCTCCTCGTCCTGCTCGCGGGTTACCGGCCGGTACCAGGTTTCCACCGGGTAGGTGCGGCCCGACACCTCGATGATCGGCGCATCGTTGAAATGCTTGGAGAAGCGCTCAAGGTCGATGGTCGCCGAGGTGATAATGACCTTGAGATCGGGGCGACGCGGCAGCAGGGTCTTGAGGTAACCGAGCAGAAAATCGATATTAAGGCTGCGCTCGTGGGCTTCGTCGACAATGATGGTGTCGTAGCGCTCGAGAAAGCGGTCGTGCTGGGTTTCGGCCAGCAGGATACCGTCGGTCATCAGCTTGACCAGGGTATTGGCGTCGCTCTGGTCTTCGAAGCGCACCTGGTAGCCGACCAGCGCCCCCAGCGGCGTACCGAGTTCTTCGGCGACCCGGGTGGCAACGCTGCGCGCGGCAATCCGCCGAGGCTGGGTATGGGCGATCAGGCCGTGCTGGCCGCGGCCCAGTTCCAGGCAGATCTTCGGCAGCTGGGTGGTTTTGCCCGAGCCGGTTTCGCCGGCGATGATCAGCACCTGATGCTCGGCCAGAACCTTCTTGATCTCGTCACGCTTGGCTGCAATCGGCAGGCTGTCGTCGTAACGGATGCTCGGCACGCTGGCCTTGCGCGCGGTGACCTGGGCGCAGGAGGCCTGGACCTTGTCGACCCATTGCGCAAGCCTGGCCTCATCCGGGCGCTTGCGCAGCTCGTGCAACTGCCGGCGCAGACGGTGGCGCTCGGCAATCATGGCGTGGTCGAGGTTTTTCAGCAGTTGATCAATCGCGTGGTCAGTCATGGGGGCTTTTTAGTCGTGCAGGTGAGCCTGCTTTTGCATGATCGGCTTTTCAAGGGCTGCGATTGTCGCAGATTTGCCGACGCTCGGCACGGTTGCGGGCGGGCGGACGATTGTTTAGCCGCGGCTTATCTGAAGTTACCCAAAGGCTGATTTAATGAACCTTCCCCGGCATGGGAGTATCCAGGCATGACTTCGTCTACCGGTTTGCCCCGCCTGCTGCTGCGCCCTTCGTTCCCGAAGGTGCGGGCGCGCTCTGGGGAAAATCCGCTGGTGCACATCATTCTCGCCTTCTGGGCTTTGTGGCACTGCCGCCATGCCCGCCCACCGGACGCCCGCCTCGCTCTGCAGTGAACCGTGCGGCCAGCTTCTGGCCGACCTTCCTTGTCGAAGACTGCCGCCTGACCGGCTAGACAGTCCTGTGCGCCTGAGGGCGCGAGCGAGCACACCATGCACTTTGCCCCTATCGAGCAGGCCCGAACGTTCCTGTCTGAAAACCCCGATATCGAGATGATCGAGCTGTTCATCCTCGACGCCAACGGCGTACCACGCGGCAAGCTGCTGCACCGCGAAGAGCTGCTGGCGGTGTACGAAAGCGGACGGCCATTGCCCAGCACCATCCTCGGTTTGACCCTCAACGGCGACGATGTGGAAAACTCAGGCCTGGTCTGGGATGTCGGCGATATCGATTGCCGCGCCTACCCGCTGGAAAACAGCCTGGTGCGCCTGCCGTGGCGGCAGATTCCCACCGCTGCGGTGCAAGTCAGCATGCACCCCAGCGAAGGCCTGCCGGCGACTGTCGCCGACCCGCGCCACCTGCTGGTCAAGGTCATCGATGCGCTCAAGGCCGACGGTTACTACCCGGTGATGGCCTGCGAGCTGGAGTTCTATCTGCTCGACCAGCAACGTGACAGCCACGGCCGCCCGCAACCGGCCCTGGACCGCGACGGCGGGCGCCCGCGTGGCACTCAGGTCTACGGCCTGCGTGAGCTGGAGCAGATCGAGCCGTTTCTCGCCGACCTCTACGCGGCCTGCAAGGCCCAGGGCATTCCAGCGCGCACGGCGATTTCCGAATACGCCCCGGGCCAGGTGGAAATCACCCTCGAGCATGGCGATGCGCTGCTGGCCATGGACCAGGCGGTGCGCTACAAGCGCCTGGTCAAGGGCGTGGCGCACAAGCACGGGATGCAGGCCTGCTTCATGGCCAAGCCGTTCGATCACCTGGCCGGCACCGGCATGCACATGCACGTGAGCCTGGCCGATGCCCAGGGCAACAACCTGTACGCCAGCGAAGACAAGGCCGGTACACCGCTGCTGCGCCAATCGGTGGCCGGCATGCTCACGCTGCTGCTCGATTCGCTGCTGCTGTTCTGCCCCAACGCCAACTCCTACCGCCGCTTCCAGGCCAACAGCTATGCGCCGCTGGCGCCGACCTGGGGCGTCGACAACCGTACCGTCAGCCTGCGCGTGCCCGGCGGCCCGGCCAACAGCCGGCACATCGAGCACCGCATCTGCGGCGCCGATGCCAACCCTTACCTGGCCGCAGCAGCGATTCTCGCCAGCCTGCATCACGGCATCCGCCAGCAACTGGACCCGGGCGCGCCGGTCGAGGGCAATGGCTACGCCCAGGCCAGCGAACTGCTACCCACCGACTGGCTGACCTCGTTGACTGCGCTTGAGCGTTCAAGCTGGGCCCGCGAAGCCCTGGGCGCCGAGTTCCTCGGCGTGTACCTGGCGGTCAAGCGCGCCGAGTACCGCCAGTTCATGGCCGAAGTCGGCGAACAGGACTGGCGCTGGTACCTGAGCCAGGCCTGACCCTTTATTTTTGCACCAAGGATTTTGTTATGAATGCAGCCGTAAACGCCGGCCCTGCCCAACGCAGCGCCTCGTACTACACCGCCAGCCTCAACGACACCACCCAGTACCCGACCCTCAAGGGCACGGTGAAAGTCGACGTGGCAATCATTGGCGGCGGCTTTACCGGGGTGGCCAGCGCCGTGGAGCTGGCCGAGCGCGGCCTGAAAGTCGCCATCGTTGAAACCAACCGCATCGGCTGGGGCGCCAGCGGGCGCAACGGCGGCCAGGTCACCGGCAGCCTCTCGGGCGATGAAGCGATGCGCAAACAGATGCGCGACAAGCTCGGCGATGACGTCGATGATTTTATCTGGCACCTGCGCTGGCGCGGCCACCAGATCATCGAGCAAAGGGTCGAGCGCTACGGCATCGACTGCGACCTCAAGCGCGGCCACCTACACGCGGCGATGAAAGACTCGCACATGGGCGAGCTGCGCGCCTTCGCTGCCGAGGCCGAGCGTCGCGGCATGGGCGACCAGGTCGAGCTGCTGGGCCAGAACGCCATGCGCGAACACCTGCAAAGCCCGCTGTACCTGGGGGCCTTGAAGAACCGGCGCAACCTGCACCTGCACCCGCTCAACCTGTGCCTGGGCGAAGCCCGCGCCGCACACAGCCTGGGCGCACTGATCTTCGAGAACTCCGAAGTGCTGGACATCATCCATGGCGAGCAGCCGGCGGTGGTGACGGCCCACGGCCGGGTCGAGGCCAAGCAGATTCTGTTGGCCGGCGACGTCTATCACAAACTGGAAAAACGCCAGCTCAAGGGCAAGATCTTCCCGGCGATGGGCGGTATCGTCACCACCGCGCCGCTCGGTGAGCTGGCCGCGCAGATCAACCCGCAGGATCTTGCGGTGTACGACTGCCGCTTCGTCCTCGACTACTACCGGCTGACCGCCGATGGCCGCCTGCTGTTCGGCGGTGGCGCCAACTATTCCGGGCGCGATTCACGGGATATCGCCGGCGAACTGCGGCCGTGCATCGAGCGCACCTTTCCGGCGCTCAAGGGCGTGCCGATCGAGTTCCAGTGGAGTTGCGCAATGGGCATCGTGGTCAACCGCATTCCGCAGCTGGGCAAGCTCTCGGACAACGTCTGGTACTGTCAGGGCTATTCCGGGCACGGCATCGCCACCAGCCATATCATGGGCGAGATCATGGCCGAAGCACTGACCGGGACGCTGGAGAAATTCGATACCTTTGCCGGCTGCAAACACATCAAGGTGCCGATGGGCGATGTGCTGGGCAATCCGTTACTGGCGGCGGGGATGTGGTATTACCAGATGCTTGAAAAACTGCGCTGAAAGCATCGCTGGCAAGCCAGCTCCCACAGGATCGATGGTGGGAGCTGGCTTGCCAGCGATCGAGCGCGAAGCGCTCGCCTTGACTCAGGCGATCTTCTTCAGGCCCAGCTTCTTCAGTTCTTCATCACGCAGTTCACGGCGCAGGATCTTGCCGACGTTGGTGGTCGGCAGCGCATCGCGGAACTCGATGAAACGCGGCACCTTGTAGCCGGTGACGTTTGCACGCATGTGCTCCATCACCTGCTCCTTGGTCACGGTCATGCCCGGCTTGACCACGATGAAGATCTTGATCACTTCACCGGATTTTTCATCCGGCACACCGATGGCCGCGCACTGCAGCACGCCTGGCAACGCCGCCAGCACGTCCTCAAGCTCATTCGGATAGACGTTGAAACCGGAGACCAGGATCATGTCTTTCTTACGATCGACGATGCGCATGTAGCCGTCGGTCTGGATCAGGGCGATGTCACCGGTCTTCAGCCAGCCGTCACTGTCGAGGATCTCGTTGGTGGCGTCTTCGCGCTGCCAGTAGCCCTTCATTACCTGCGGCCCTTTCACGCACAGCTCGCCGACTTCGCCCAGGGCCAGTTCAACACCGGCGTCGTCGATGATCTTGCACAGGGTCGAGGGCACCGGAATGCCGATGGTGCCAATCTGGTTCTGCTCGGCCGGGTTGACCGCCGCCACCGGGCTGGTCTCGGTCATGCCGTAACCTTCGCAGATGGCGCAGCCGGTGATTGCCTTCCAGCGCTCGGCGACGCTCATCTGCAGGGCCATGCCGCCCGACAGGGTGATCTTCAGGCCAGAGAAATCCAGCTTGCGGAAGTTCTCGTTGTTGCACAGGGCAACGAACAAGGTATTGAGGCCGACAAAGCCGCTGAACTTCCACTTGCCCAGTTCCTTGACCATCGCCGGCAAGTCGCGCGGGTTGCTGATCAGAATGTTGTGGCTACCGATCAGCATCATTGCCATGCAATGAAAGGTGAAGGCATAGATGTGATACAGCGGCAACGGCGTGATAAGGATCTCGCAACCTTCATTGAGGTCCGAGCCCATCAGCGCCCGGCATTGCAGCATGTTGGCCACCAGGTTGCGGTGGGTCAGCATCGCGCCCTTGGCCACCCCGGTAGTGCCACCGGTGTACTGCAATACGGCGACGTCATGGCGGTCTGGATTGGCTTCCTGAAAGGTTTGGCCACGGCCTTTGTTCAAGGCGTCGTTGAACTTGACCGCCTTGGGCAGGTTGTACGCCGGGACCATTTTCTTCACGTACTTGATCACGCTGTTGATCAACAGGCGTTTAACCGGTGGCAAGAGGTCGGCCACTTCGGTGACAATAACGTGTTTGACCTGGGTCTTGGGCACTACCTTTTCGGCCAGGTGCGCCATGTTTGCCAGGCAGACCAGCGCCTTGGCGCCGGAATCATTGAACTGGTGTTCCAATTCCCGCGCGGTATACAACGGGTTGGTGTTGACCACGATCAGGCCCGCACGCAGGGCACCGAACACGGCAACGGGGTATTGCAGAACGTTGGGCAGCTGCACGGCAATACGATCACCCGGCTGCAGGTCGGTATGCTGTTGCAGGTAAGCGGCAAACGCCCCTGACAGCTCATACAACTCGCCGTATGTAATGGTTTTGCCCAGGTTGCTAAAGGCCGGTTTATCGGCAAAGCGTTGGCAAGACTGCTTCAATACCGCCTGAATATTCGGATACTCATCAGGATTGATTTGCGAGGCAATCCCGGCTGGGTACTTATCCTTCCAAAAATTTTCGATCATGGAAGCCCACTCCTCCAGCAACAGCGAATTCTTCACCGCAGTCGATGCGATTATTATTGATATAAGATTACGGTTTATTGCAAACCTGATAATCAGAAGCGGGCCGAGAGTAGCAGCTTTGCCAAGGGCCGCCTAGAGCTAAAGTAGCCCGAACAGTCACGGAAATGACTCTTGATAATCACGTAGTCATTTTTAGAGTAAAAATTCTAAAGATTCAAGTTTCAAGCCACAAGCTACAAGCTGGCCGGGCTTGTAGCTTGCAGCTTCCAGTTCCCTCAGGCTATATCCCGAAGCTCCCTGCGCAGAATCTTGCCCACTGCCGTCATCGGCAGCGACTCGCGCAAGACAATATGCTTGGGCACCTTGTAGCCGGTGAAGTTGGCCTTGCAGTAAGCCTTCAGCTCTTCAAGGCTTACCCCGCCCTCGCGCGGCACCACGAACAGCTTCACCGCCTCGCCCGAACGCTCGTCGGGGATGCCGATCACCGCGCAACTGGCCACTTGCGGATGGCTCATCACCACTTCTTCGATCTCGTTGGGGTACACGTTGAAGCCCGAGACGATGATCATGTCCTTCTTGCGGTCGACGATGCGGGTAAAGCCGTCCGGATCGATCACGGCAATGTCGCCGGTCTTGAACCAGCCTTCGCTGTCCAGCGCCTCGGCCGTCGCCTCGGGGTGCTGCCAGTAACCCTTCATCACTTGCGGGCCCTTGATGCACAACTCGCCGCGCTCGCCGAAGGGCTGCTCGACACCCGCATCGTCAATCACCTTGAACGCCGTGCCCGGCACCGGAATGCCCACGGTGCCCAGGCGTGCCAGCTGGCCGTAAGGGTTGGTGCTGGCTACCGGCGAGGTCTCGGTCAGGCCGTAGCCTTCGACAATGCGGCAACCGGTGATGCTCTCCCAGCGCTCGGCGGTGGCGCTGACCAATGCGGTACCGCCGGAGTTGGTGACCTTCAGCGCCGAGAAGTCGAGGTTCTTGAACTCTGGGTGGTTCATCAGCGCGACGAACAGGGTGTTGAGCCCGAGCAGCCCGGAGAACTTCCACTTCTTCAGCTCTTTGACAAAGCCGGCGATGTCGCGCGGGTTGGTGATCAGCACGTTGTGGTTGCCGGTAACCATCATGCACATGCAGTTCGCGGTAAAGGCATAGATATGGTAGAGCGGCAGCGGCGCGATCATCACCTCCTGCCCGTCCTTGATCAGGCGCTGGCCATCGGCACCGTGCTGGGAGAAACACGCCAGCACCTGGAGCATGTTCGCCACCAGGTTGCCGTGGGTCAGCATCGCGCCCTTGGCCAGGCCCGTGGTGCCGCCGGTGTATTGCAGCACGGCGATGTCATCGAGGCCCAGCGCAACCGGCTTGAGCGCCTGGCCGCGGCCCTGGGCCAGGGCGCTCTTGAATGGCACCGCCTGCGGCAGGCGGTAGTCCGGGACCATCTTCTTGACCTTGCTGACGATGGTGTTGACCAGCCAGCCCTTGGCCGTCGGCAGCATGTCGCCCATCTTCGCCTCGATGAGGAACTCGATGCCGGTGTCGGGCAGCACTTCCTGCACCAGCTTGCCGAACATGTTCAGGTACACCAGCGCCCGGGCGCCGGAGTCCTTGAACTGGTGGCGCATTTCGCGGGCGGTGTACAGCGGGTTGGTGTTGACCACGATCAGGCCGGCGCGCAAGGCGCCGAACACCGCGATGGGGTACTGCAGCACGTTGGGCATCTGTACCGCGATGCGGTCGCCCGGCACCAGGTCGGTGTACTGCTGCAGGTAAGCGGCAAAGGCCGCAGAATAGCGTTCGAGTTCGGCGTAGCTCAGGGTTACCCCGAGGTTGCTGAACGCTGGGCGGTCAGCAAACTTCTTGCAGGAGCGTTCGAATACTTCGACCACTGACTTGTAAGCATTTATGTCAATTTGCGAAGGAACCCCTGCCGGGCGCTTGTCATTCCAGAAATCAGCTTGCATCTATTATTGTCCTCATACCTGAGCCGATCCGGCCCCCTTGCCTGCTTGGCGAAGAAGGTGCTCTGCCGACGTTAGCAGGTATGTCGCAGGTGGCAAATACGCCAAGCGCTGTCATTAACATTGTGAATCTTATTGCTGATGACCCTGCGATCCTGTCCCTGGGTTATACACTGTGCTGACTTACCGAGTTGCGCGCACAAGGACCCGCCATGCACCACGACGCGTTCTGGCTCCCGGCCAGCGATCACTGCAGCCTCTACGTTTATCAATGGCTGCCGGCCTCGCCGATCAAGGCGGTGGTGCTGCTGGCCCACGGCATGGCCGAGCACGCCGGGCGCTACCAACGCCTGGGCGAGGCCCTGAGCAATGCCGGCTATGCCCTGCTCGCCCACGACCAGCGCGGCCATGGACGCACCGCCGAACTTGGCACTTTAGGCCTGTTCGCCCGACACAATGGCTGGAACAGCGTGGTCAACGACCTGGCCCTGCTCAGCCAGCACATCGGCCAGCAGTTTCCGGGCACCCCGGTGTTCCTGTTTGGCCACAGCATGGGCAGCTACATTGCCCAGGCCTACCTGATGCACCACGGCGCCAGCCTGCAGGGCGCGATTCTCAGCGGCTCGAACTTCCAACCGCCCGCGCTGTACCGCACCGCCTGCCTGATCGCCCGCTTCGAAGCCTGGCGCCAGGGCCCGCTGGGCCATAGCGCGCTGATCGAGTGGCTGTCGTTCGGCTCGTTCAACAAGGCCTTCAAGCCCAACCGCACGGCGTTCGACTGGCTCAGCCGCGACAACGACGAAGTCGACAAGTATGCTGCCGACCCGTTGTGCGGCTTTCGCTGCAGCAACCGTTTGTGGATCGACTTGCTGATGGGCCTTGAGCAAATCAGCCAGCCACGCAACCTGACGCAGATCGATCCGAACCTGCCGATCCTGGTGATGGGCGGCGAATGTGATCCGGTCAGTGCCGGCAAGCGTCTCAAGGATCTGGCCGGTGCCTTGCGCCTGGCCGGCAATCAGCATGTGCAGTTGCAGCTCTACCCCCAGGCGCGGCATGAGCTGCTCAACGAAACCAACCGTGACGAGGTCACGGCCGCCATCATCGACTGGCTGGAGCAGGCCCTGGCCATTGGCCGCCCCGCCCGCAGCGAATGATCGGCCGACCCGCACGTCAGAAGGAAAGCCAAGCATGACCCAGGTCACCAACACCCCGTACGAAGCCCTTGAAGTCGGCCAGACCGCCAGCTTCAGCAAAACCGTCGAAGAACGTGACATCCAGCTGTTCGCGGCGATGTCCGGTGACCACAACCCGGTGCACCTGGATGCCGAGTTCGCCGCCAAGAGCATGTTCAAGGAGCGCATCGCCCACGGCATGTTCAGCGGTGCGCTGATCAGCGCCGCAGTGGCCTGCGAGCTGCCTGGCCCGGGCACCATTTACCTGGGCCAGACCATGAGCTTCCAGAAGCCGGTCAAGTTCGGCGACACCCTGACCGTGCGCCTGGAAATCCTCGAGAAACTGCCGAAGTTCAAGGTGCGCATCGCCACCCGTGTGTTCAACCAGAACGACGAACTGGTGGTCGATGGCGAGGCCGAGATCCTCGCCCCGCGCAAACAGCAGACCGTCGAGCTGGTCAGCCCGCCGCCTATCACCATCGGCTGATGCCTACAACTCGGCCAGGCGGCGCTCGATAAAGCGCCGCTCGGGGCCCTGACGGGTCAGCTCGAGGGCACTGCGATAGGCCTCGCGGGCGTGATCCAGGCGGCCCAGCTGGCGGCACAGTTCGGCGCGAGCCGAATGGGCCAGGTGATAATCCTGCAACTGGCCACGGGCCAGAATTGCCTCCACTGCCGCCAGCCCCGCCTCGGCGCCATCGCGCCGGGCCAGAGCCGCTGCGCGGTTGAGCTCGATCACCGGTGACGGCCAGCGCTGCAGCAGCACATTGTACAAACCGACGATTTCATCCCAGTCCGTTGCCTCGGCACTGGCAGCTTCAGCGTGCACGGCCGCTATCGCTGCCTGCAGGCTATACACACCAAACTGCTGACTGCGCAGAGCTTGCTGCACCAACTGGCAACCTTCAGCTATAAATGCACGGTTCCACAGGCTGCGGTCTTGCTCATCAAGCAGTACCAACTCCCCCTCGGCGTCGCTGCGCGCCTGTTGCCGCGAGGCCTGCAAAAGCATCAAGGCCAACAGCCCGAGCACCTCCGGGTCAGGCAGCAGCTGCTGGAGCAAACGCCCCAGGCGGATCGCTTCATCGCTCAGGTCGTGGCGCATCAGGCTCTCACCCGACGACGCCGAGTAGCCCTCGTTGAACACCAGGTAGATCACCCGCAATACGCTATCAAGGCGCTCCGGCAGCTCGGCCAGCGACGGCACCTGGTACGGTATGCGCGCATCGCGGATCTTGGCCTTGGCCCTTACGATGCGCTGGGCGATGGTCGCCGGGCTCTGCAAAAAGGCGCGGGCGATTTCTTCGGTGGTCAGGTCACAGACTTCGCGCAAGGTCAGCGGCACCTGGGCATCGGCGGCCAGCGCCGGGTGACAACAGGTGAAGATCAGGCGCAGGCGGTCGTCCTCCAGTTCTTCGTCATTCACCTGAACCTCCTCTTGCGCCTCCAGCGCCTGTATCAACTGCACCTGAGAACGGTCGAAGCGCGCACGTCGGCGCAGGCTGTCGATGGCCTTGAAACGCCCGGTAGACACCAGCCAGGCCCGCGGGCTTGCCGGAATGCCGTCGCGTTGCCAGCGCTCCACGGCAATGAAAAACGCCTCGTGCATGGCCTCTTCGGCCAGATCGAAGTCGCCCAACAAGCGAATCAGCGTCGCCAGGATGCGCCGCGACTCCTGACGGTAGACGGCCTCCAGTTGCGCCCGTACCTGTGCCAGCGCTGCCATCAGTCGGGCATCTGCGTGGTCACCAGCGCCACCAGGCGATCCAGGCTCTCACCCCAGCCCCGGTGAAAGCCCATCTCTTCATGGGCCTGGCAATCGGCGGCACTCCAGTGCCAGGCGCGGGCGGTGTACTGGGTCTTGCCGTGGACATCGTCAAAGGTCACCACAGCGGTCATGAACGCCTTGTTCGACGGCACCCAACCCGGACCGAAGGCATCGGTGAAGACGATCCGCGCCGGCGGCACGATCTCCAGAAACACGCCCTGGTTCGGGTATTCGCTGCCGTCCGGGGCACGCATCACCGTACGAAACAAGCCGCCGACCCACAGCTGCATTTCGCATTCCGGCGTGGTCATGCCGTTGGGCCCCCACCACTGGGCCAGCAGTTGCGGCTCGGTCCAGGCGCGAAACACCTTGCGCCGCGGCGCATCGATCAGGCGCGTCAACGACAACTCATGCTGCGCCTTGGGCGGCTCGGGGTGTAAAAGGCTCATCGTGTTGTGCTCCTTGGGTTCAGGGTTGCAACTCGCGGACCGGCCGCACCTCGACACTGCCGACTCGCGCTGCGGGAATGCCCTTGGCAATGTTCAACGCCTCGTTGAGGTCGCGGGCATCGACCAGATAGAAGCCGGCCAACTGCTCCTTGGTTTCGGCGAACGGGCCGTCGGTCAGGCTCATCTGCCCGCCGCGCATACGCACGGTGGTCGCGGTCTGCACCGGTTTGAGCGCCTCGGCGGCGAGCATCCGGCCGCTGCCCTGGACCGACTCGGCATAGGCCATGCACTCGGCGTCGGCCGGGCTTTCAGGCAGGCTGTGCAGCAGACTTTCATCACAGTAGACCAGGCACAGGTATTTCATCGTCGTCTCCACCGCTGGGGATACTATGGCGGCAGGTCGCACCGCCTTGAAAAGCGCGATTCGGCATAACCCTCGGGGTTTTCAGCTCAAGGCTTGAGCGAGAACAGCGCGGCACCGGATTCCATGTCGAAGGGTGCCGACCAATGCTCATGGATCACCTTCCACTGGCCATCGATGCGCTGGTAGCCAACGGTCGCGCGCATATAGCAGCCTTGATCCTCACCGCCTTCGCTGCTGGCCGGACCACAGCGGTTGAGCCAATGGGCCAGGGCCAGTTCCGGGGTGGCGTGGATCTGCAGTTGCTCGATTTCGAAGATCATCTCGCCGGGGCAGTGATCCATGCAGGCCTGCCAGTGGGCGCGATAGGCGGCCTTGCCCTGGAACTGCAATTGCTGGATGGCATCGAAGGCGCGAATGTTCTCGGCGTAAGGCGCGGTAATGGCCTCGACATCGCGCGCGCGTACGGCGGGAAGCCACTGCTCGATGAGTTGGCGGATTTCGTTCTCGGCGGCACTGTTCATGGTCGTGTCCTCTGTGCGATAGGGCGCCGGATGACTCGGCGCGTTCACAGATGGTCGAATGGCAGTGGTTGAAATCGACACGCTAGGGAAATGGATAACCCAGCAACCTCAATTTCGGGACTAAAAAAAGAGCCCCTTGCGGAGCTCTTGGCGTTACTGCGCAAGAAAACTGTCGCCGGAGCGCTTGGCGCGTTTGGCGGCGTGTTTTTCCTTGGCGGTTTTCAGTGGTTTTTTCTTCGTCATCTTTTTTGCATCCAGACCTTTCATCGAAGATCCTCCTGCCTGACGGCACCTGCGCACCGGTGTCCCGAATCATTATAGACCCGGGGTAGCCGCAGGCACGGCAAGGATGAACTCGCGGTAACCGGAAAGGATCACGTAGCCAGCAAAGTAACAGAAGATGCCCGCCGACAGCAGGTACGACCAGGTCAGCAGGCGGTCACCCAGCAGGCGCCCGCCATGACTGGCAATACCGCACAACGACAGGCACCAGATCAGCCCGGCGGCAAAAAAACCGCTAAGAAACAGCCCGGCCTCAAGCAGGCTGCCGCCCCCTGAACGGGAAATCAGCACCCCGCCGACCGCGGCAAACCAGAGGATGGCGCTGGGCGAGGACATGGCCAGGAAGATCCCGCGCAGGAACTCGCGCCAGCCCGATTCGATCACCATTGCGCCGGGGGTCTGCAGATGGGTGTTGCCGCGCAGCGCCGCCAGCAGCATCTTGATGGCAAACCATACCAGCAACACCGAGCCGCCCAGCCACAGCACCCAGCGCACCGTTTCAAATTGCAGCAGCACGGTCATCCCGGCCAGCGCCGCAATGGCATACAACAGGTCACCGACACAGGTACCCAGCCCCAGCCAGAAACCCTGCAAAAAACCCCGCTGCATGGCCAGGGTGATCATGGCGATATTGGCAATGCCGATATCCAGGCACAGCGACAAACTCAGCAGAAATCCGTTTGAAAAAGGCATCGACGTTCCGTAACCGCGGTTGATGGCAGGCGCTATTAAAACGGTTTTCTGCTGGGCTGTATTGGAAGAAATTGCCTTTATTCAGGCTTGTCATTTTTATCAACCGATCAACTCAGGATTTTTCAATCGCCCGCCAGCACCTGCGCATACCGCTGCCGGTCAATGTTCGCCCCGCTGAGGATCACCGCCACCCTGCGCCCCTGCTGGCGCTCGCGCTCCTGGATCAGTGCGGCAAGGCCGGCGGCGCCTGCGCCTTCGGCGGTGTTGTGGGTGTCTTCGTGGTAGATGCGCATGGCCCGGGCCACTTCTTCGTCGCTGACGCGCACGATGCGTGCGGCATGCTGGCGGATGATTTCAAAGGCTTCGGGCAACGGCATGCGGCAGGCCATGCCATCGGCGAAGGTGTTGGCCGTGGCGGTGGTGACGATGCGGCCCTGCTCCAGGCTCTGGGCAAAGGCGTCGGCGGCGCTGGACACCACGCCGACGATCTCGGTGCGCAGGCCCAGCAGGTTGCGCGCCTGGATCAACCCGCAGATGCCCGAGCCCATGCCGATCGGCACGTAGATGCAATCCAGCTCGCGTACGGCTTCCAGCAGCTCCAGCGCGTAGGTGGCGACGCCACGGATCAACTCGGGGTGAAACGGTGGAACGCTTTCGTAACCATGCAACTGGGCCAGGCGTGCGGCCTCTTCGCGGGCCTGGTCAAAGTCGGCGCCGTGCTCGATCAGTTGGGCGCCCAAAGCGCGCATCGCCGCGTTCTTTTCCAGCGAGTTGCCCTCGGGCACAACGATGATGATCGGCAGCCCGGCATTGCCCGCAGCCAGGGCCATGCTCTGGCCGTGGTTGCCACGGGTGGCGGTGACCAGGCCGCGCACCGCCGGCTTTTGTGCCCGCAGCCACTGCACATACATCAACCCGCCGCGCACCTTGAAGGCGCCGGTCGGGGCATGGTTTTCATGCTTGACCCAAACTTCGCAGCCCAGCCGCTCGGCCAGGCGCGGCCAGGCGTACTGAGGGGTGGCGGGTACGCTGGCATGAACCAGGCGGGCAGCTTCGCGCAGGGCTGGCAGGTCGAACATGGAGCACCTCGGCAGGATCGGATTTGACCTGATCCTAGTCGCCGCGCATTGTATGGGTAAATTCCTATATTGCATGGCCAACAATAAATGTGGACCCCTACCCTCTGCGACGATGCCCAGCCGCGCTACCTGGCCCTGGTCGATGCAATAGCCATTGCCATCGAACGCGGCGAGCTGAAAGTCGGCGAACGCCTGCCGCCACAACGGCGCCTGGCCTGGAACCTGGGGCTCAACCCGAGCACCACCCAGCAGGCCTACCGTGAGGCGGCGGCACGCCATTTGGTTTCGGGTGAAGTCGGCCGTGGCACCTATGTGCTGGCCGGCAGCAAGGAGGCCACGCTGTTTCGCCTCAAGCAGCGCGACGTGCAATCGAGCCTGATCGACCTGTCGACCAACGTGCCGGTGATCGAGCCGGCCAACCGCGACAGCGAAAACACTTTGCAGGCGCTGCTTGAGGAGAGGCTGGCGGCTTGCCTGGATCACTACCTGAGCGCCGAAGAGTTGCTGCGCGCTCGCGTGCACGGCGCCGCCTGGCTGGCCAACCGCGGTTTGCAATTGAACGAGCGGCAATTGCTGCTGTGCGGCGGCGCCCAGCAGGGTTTGTTCACGGTGTTGCTGTCGCTGTGCCAGCCGGGTGAAGCAGTGCTGGTCGAGGCCCTTACCGCCCCCGGCATCAAGGCCGCCTGCCGGCAATTGCGCCTTCCCTTGCATGGCATCGCCCTGGACGATCAGGGCATTGTTGCCGACGACCTCGACCGGGTCGCCAGGGCCACCGGCGCGCGGGTCATGGTCCTGACCCCGAGCCTGCACAACCCAACGGGTGCGTGCATGAGCAGCGCCCGCCAGCAGGCGATTGCCGAGGTGGTCGCGCGCCATGACCTGCTGGTGATCGAAGATGATGTCTACGGCGCGCTCACCGACCAACCACCGCTATGGCGAATGCTCGGTGAGCGCGGCCTGTTGATCAGCAGCCTGTCGAAAACTGTGGGCGCCGGCCTGCGCCTGGGCTGGATTGTGGCTGACCCGCTAGTGTTGGAACAGATTGATCCGCATGCCCAGGCCACTCACTGGCAGGTGTCGCCGCTGAACCTGCAGATCGCCTGCCGCTGGATCGCCGATGGCACCGCTCAAAGGCGCCTGGCCTGGCAGCGCGAGGAAATCACCCAGCGCTGGCGCCTGGCGTGCAAGGTGCTCAGTGGCCACCTGCTTAACACCCGCCAGCCGTCGCCGCACATCTGGGTCAAGGCCGGGCTCAGCGCCGCGCGCTTGGTCGAGGCCTGCCGGGCCCATGGCGTGGCGGTGGTGCCAGGCGAGGTGTTCGCGGTAAAACAGCATGAGCTGGCGGCAATCCGTATCAGCCTGTCGGCCGCTGGCAGCCGCGCCGAACTCAAGCAGGCGCTGGAACAAGTGGCCAAGGCACTGGAGGCCTGATGAGCACGCACGCGTTCTATACCGAGGCACAAACCTGCCTCGCCGCACTCGACCCACAGTGGGCTGCGCACATCGAGGCGATTGGCCCGTGCCTGCACCAGCCCAAACCCACCCGTGACCCGTATCAGGCACTGGTGCGGGCTATCGCCTATCAGCAACTGCATGCCAAGGCCGGCGATGCGATCCTCGCGCGCTTTCTGGCGCTCTACCCGGGAAGCGCCTTTCCCAGCCCCGAGCAGGTGCTGGCGACCACCCCGGAGCAATTGCGCGCCTGCGGCTTTTCAGCGAGTAAACTGGCAACCATCCAGGGCATCGCCCAGGCGCGCCTCGACGGCCTGGTGCCGGACTATCAGCAGGCTCTGATGCTTGAAGACGAGGCACTGATCGAACGCCTGGTGAGCCTGCGTGGCGTGGGCCGCTGGACCGTCGAGATGTTGCTGATCTACACCCTGGAGCGCATGGACATCCTGCCGGCCGACGACTTCGGCGTGCGCGAGGGCTACCGCCGCTTGCAGGGCCTGCAAGGGCAACCGACACGTCGGCAGATGATCGACCTGGGCAAGCACTGGAGCCCCTACCGGACCGTGGCCGCCTGGTACCTGTGGCGAGTGCCGGCCACTCGAGTTTGAACGCAAGACCCGGAGTTTTTCCGCAGCGCCAAAGCCGTAGCCTGAACCCATCGATCAACGCCAGGAGCACCCCGTCATGAGTACAGGCAAACCACGGATCAGCGAATCCGACCCACGCTGGCAGGCCATCCTGGCCCGCGACCCGGCCGCTGACCAGGCCTTCGTCTATGCCGTGCGCACCACCGGCGTGTACTGCCGGGCGAGCAGTAGCTCGCGCCTGCCGCGCATCGACAACGTCGAATTTTTCGACAGCGCCGAACAGGCCGAAGCCGCCGGGTACCGGCCAAGCAAGCGCCGCGGCGCCGACCAGACCCACGTTGCCGAACAGCACCGGGCCCAGGTCACCCGCGCCTGCGCTTTGATCGAAAACGCCGACCCGGCGCCGAGCCTGAACCAGCTGGCCGAGCAATTGAACCTGAGCCCTTTCCACTTTCACCGGGTGTTCAAGGCCGTGACCGGGCTGACGCCCAAGGCCTATGCCTCGGCCCACCGCGCGCGCAAGGTCCGCACGCAGTTGCAGCAATCGGCAACGGTCACCGACGCCCTCTACGAGGCCGGGTTCAATTCCAACAGCCGCTTCTACGAATCGAGCAACGCGCGCCTGGGCATGACCCCGGGGGCCTATCGCGACGGCGGCGCCAACACCGACATCCGCTTTGCCATCGGCCAGTGCTCCTTGGGGGCAATTCTGGTGGCGCAGAGTGAACGGGGGATTTGCGCAATACTGCTCGGTGACGATCCGCAGGCGCTGCTCAATGACCTGCAGGACAAATTCCCCAAGGCCAACCTGATCGGCGGCGACGCCGGGTTCGAAACCCTGGTGGCCAGGGTCGTGGGCTTTATCGAAGCGCCGGGCATCGGCCTGGACCTGCCGCTGGACCTGCGCGGCACGGCGTTCCAGGAGCGAGTCTGGCAGGCGCTGCGGGCGATCCCGGCTGGCAGTACAGCCAGTTATGCCGAGATCGCTCAGCGCATCGGCTCTCCCAGGGCGGTGCGCGCGGTGGCCCAGGCTTGCGCGGCCAATGCCCTGGCTGTGGCCATCCCGTGTCACCGGGTGGTGCGCAGCGACGGCAACCTCTCGGGTTACCGCTGGGGCGTGGAGCGCAAGCGTGAGCTGCTGGCGCGCGAGAGCCAGTGAGGCGGGTTACTGGAAGTTGACGTCGAAAGCCTGGTAAAAGGCGTTGCCGGTGTCAGCGACCAGCCACAGCAGCACGATTACGTGATGGCCTTTTTTGTTGGCCGGTAGCTTGACCTCGTGCTCGACCTTGGCCACGAGTTTGTCCGTATGGGCCCAGCGCGGCACATAGGGATAAATGTCATCGGCAAAGGGCGTGGTTTCAAGTTGCGCGCGGGTGATGCGCTTACTCTCGTCCCAGCCATCCTTGGTAATAAACCAGCGATAACCGCGGGTGAGGTGTGGCGCCGTATAAGTCCACTCGACTTTTAAGGTTTGCCCTGGTGTCACGTTCAGCAATGGCCATTTAAATTCATGGCCGAGCTTGGCGCTCATTTCAGCATTGGTAAAGTTGACACAATCACGCTTATCCTGCCGACCGCCACTGAGGATATAGCCGTCTGCCGGGGGTACTGTACTTTGTACATCGTCTTGATAAGGCGCAGGTACGGGGCCGGCGACCGTGTCTGGAAAGTTCTTGCCGCCTTCCATTTCATTGACTTCGGACACCCCCAACAACTTCAGCTCAATCGCCGTGGAACCGCGACTGGCAGGGGTAATCACTCGACCGTGACGCAGAATCTTTTCAGGGCTGTTCATTGCAATCACTCCATGTGAGATAAGAAAACCTGTCCACCCTGGACCCGTTTGACCCTAGCTCAAGCCCTGCAATGCGCAACCCAGAGGCGCCGAACGGTATCAGCCGTTGCTGCAGCCGTCGCCCATGGCGCGGTATTCGATGATGTGGCGCTGACCTTGGTGGTCTTCGTAGGTCATGGTTGCCGGTACCACTTCACAGACATTGGGAATGGTCGACAGGCTGATGACCTTGGCGATATCCAGGTTGGTGCTGTAGTCGTACTGCTCGACAACCGGTTGCGCCGCGGCGGTATTGATTTCATCCGCCAGGGCGAACGAAGAAACAGCAACCAGGGCAACTGCAATTAAACGTTTCATGATAATAGGCCTGCAAAGCAATCAAACTAATCGATTGACTTCATTTGCCAATAAGGGCGCGGAGAAGTTGTTACATCAAGCGATGGGACATAACACGAAGACCCGACCCCACTACAACTTATTCTGTGGGATGTGGTTAGTTTACAAGGTACTTCAGGCCGTTAAATCACGAAGCCGGACAATCACTGTTACCACTTGTGCAACAATAACCCCGAGGCACGCCCCTCGACATTGATTGACTTGCGGTGTAAAAGCCCGGGGTAGAGCCATTGCCAGATCAAACCTGTGACCCGTTTACGCTACTGCCCATTGCTTGCGCCCGAGCGGCCCTTGCTGAATAAATTCTATCGAAACCACGGCTCGCCCATGCGCGCAGCGGCCCAGGGTCGACTTTGGGTGGCCCGGACCGAGGAAATCGTCGCCGCCTTGTGCCTGAGTGAAGTGCCCGGCGGCCATTGGCTGACCGGCTTGTTCGTTGCCCCCGCCTGGCGCGGCCAACAGCTCGCCGGGCGCTTGATCGACGCGGCGCTGGCTGAGTTGCAAGGCAATATCTGGCTGTTCTGTCACCCGGACCTGGCAAGCTTCTACGCCCACCAGGCCTTCACCAGCACCGACGCCCTGCCTGCGCCACTGGCCGAGCGCCTGCAGCGCTACCAGCAAAGCAAGCCGCTGCTGGCGATGGTGCGGGTTCAGTCGTCGCTGGCCGGGTCCAGCCCAGGGAACAGCACCTCGGTATAACCAAAGCGGCTGAAGTCGTGAATGCGCGAGGGGTATAGGCGGCCGATCAGGTGATCGCATTCATGCTGCACCACCCGCGCATGAAAGCCTTCGGCGTTGCGCACGATGGGCTGGCCCTGGGGGTCGATGCCTTCGTAGCGAATCCGCTGGTAGCGTGGCACCACGCCCCTCAGGCCCGGCACCGACAGGCAGCCTTCCCAGCCGTCCTCGACCTCGGTGCCCAAGGGCGTGATCAGCGGGTTGAGCAAAATGGTTCGCGGCACCGCCTCGGCATCCGGGTAGCGCTCGCTGCGCTCGAAGCCGAAGATCACCAGTTGCAGGTCGATGCCGATCTGCGGCGCGGCCAGGCCAACGCCACCGACATGCTCCATGGTTTCGAACATGTCGGCGATCAGCCGCTCAAGCTCGGCGCTGCCGATCATGTGCGCCGGCACCGGCGGGGCGATGCGCAACAAGCGCTCATCTCCCATTTTCAGGATGTCATGAATCATGCTGGCTTCGACTCAGGGGTTCGCTGGCAGGCGTGGTTTCATGATCGAGGGAGTGATCACGGCCCAGCCCGGATACATGCTTTTTATCATGCTCAGGGGCCACGCCATCAAAGTCTTTTTCGCCAGGGTCCTTGCCTTCCTCGGACATATGCTCGATCACCGCGTTCATCTCCGCGCCCAGTAGCAGTACGGCAGCAGAAATGTAGAAGTACAACAGCAGGACAATGATCGCACCGATACTGCCGTACATGGCGTTGTAGTCGGCGAAGGTCTTGACGTAATAACCAAAGCCCAACGAGGCGATGATCCACACCACCACCGCCAGTACCGAACCCGGGGTAATGAAGCGAAACTTCTGCTTCACATCGGGCATTACGTAATAGATCAGCGCCACCGCGACCATCATCAGAATGATGATCGCCGGCCAGCGCAGCACCGTCCACAAGGTGACGATGAACTCCTGCATGCCGATTTGCGCGGCAATCCATTCCATCACCTGCGGCCCCAGCACCATCAGCGCGGCGGCCGCCAGAAGCATGCCGGCGATACCGACGGTGTAGATCACCGACAGCGGAATGCGCTTCCACACCGGGCGCCCTTCGACCACATCATATGCGGCGTTCATGGCGCTCATCATCAGCCGCACGCCGGCTGAAGCGGTCCACAGGGCAATGACGATACCCACCGAGAGCAAGCCGCCCTTGGACTGCTGCAACTGGTCGATCACCGGGTTGACCTGCTCCAGCGCCTGGGGCGGCAACACCAGTTCCGACTGCAGGCGCAGCCAGGAGAAGAAGTCGGGCAAATGCAGGAAACCGATCAGGGCGATCAAAAACAGCAGGAAGGGAAACAGCGAGAACAGCATCTGGTAGGCCAGCGCCGAGGCATAGGTGGACATCTCGTCATCGAGAAATTCCTTGACCGTGCGCACCAGCACACGGTGCAACGGCAAGCCGCGCAGGTCGGGAAAAATCATAGCGTCTCCTTTCGCCGCTCGAGGTTCATGGGCGGGCTCCTCACACACTCATCTGACAGGTACGTCCTGAAGTCTAATCGACGATCGCCTCAAAGTTGCGATTGATTGCTGCAGATAGCACAACGGCCACCCGAGGATGGCCGTCGTCCCGCCCTGCTCACAGGGTTCAAGGCTTCTTCACGGCATCCTTGACCTTGCCGACCACTTGCTGGGCTTCGCCTTTGCGCTCCTGCAGTTCGCCTTCGGCGCGCAGACGATCATTGTCGGTCACTTTGCCGACACCTTGCTTGATGTTGCCAACAGCTTCATTGGCCATGCCTTTGACTTTATCTTTAGTGCCACTCATGGGAGTTCTCCTGAAGGGGAAATAACACGCTGTCAGAGTCGACAGTCTGTGGACCCGTGGCCGCTTGCGAGAGTTTCAATTATTTTCGGCGGCCGCCTGTCGAGCGCGCAGGGGCAATAGAGAGGCCAGCGAGCAACGTCGCTTTATGTTTCATCGCGTTGCCAGCACAATAAGCGACCTTTCAAGCGTCACCCGTAGGAACCTGCATGAAACTCGACAAACCCACCGCAATCGCCCGCCGCAACCAGGAACTGGAACGCCCCGTGCTCAACAGCGACAACACCCTGTTTGCCGTGCTCGACACCAAGCGCAGCCTGTGGTGGTTCGATGTGCCGGTGAAACTGCTGCGCAAGGGCCAGCCCGACTGGGTCAACCTGCTGCTGCACACCCCCGAAACCGACGAGCTGCAGCATTTGAAGGTGCCGGTGAACTACCTGCAGGCCCATCAGGAAAAAATGGAAGTGCGCCACCCGGGCAAGCGTCGCTCGACCATCAGCCTGGCGCTGAGCGCCGATCGCGACTCGCTGCTCAAAGACCTGCGCCCAGGCGGTGAGAACCTGAGTTTCGCAGGCTTCAAGCAGGTCTGATCAGGCCAGTTCGATGCGGTCGGCGTGGATGACGATGCGGCCATCCTTGTACAAGGCACCGATGGCCTTCTTGAAATTGCCCTTGCTGACCCCGAACAGATCGCTGATCAACTGCGGGTCGCTCTTGTCGCTGACCGGCAGCACGCCATTGGCGTCCTTGAGCTTGGCGAGGATCTTGTCGTGCAGGCTGTTGGCCAGGTCCTGGCCGATGGGCTGCAGGCTCAGGGCAATCTTGCCATCGCTGCGCAGCTCTTTGATGTAGCCCTTCTCCTGCTTGCCCGAACGCAGGAACTTGAACACCTCGTTCTTGTGAATCAGGCCCCAGTGCTTGTTGTTGATGATCGCCTTGAAGCCCATCGGGGTTTCTTCAACCACCAGCAAATCAACCTCCTGGCCGACCTTATAGTTGGCCGGCACCTTGTCCAGGTAGCGGTCCAGGCGCGCGGTTGCAGTGATGCGGCGGGTGCGCTTGTCGAGGTAGGCATGCACCACGCAGTACTCGCCGGCCTTCATCTGGCGCTTTTCTTCGGAGTACGGCATCAGCAGGTCTTTGGGCAGGCCCCAATCGAGGAAGATGCCGATGCTGTTGATTTCCTTGACCTTGAGGCTGGCGAAGTCGCCGACCTGCAACTTGGTCTTTTCCGTGGTGGCGATCAGCTTGTCTTCGCTGTCGAGGTAGATGAAGACGTTCAGCCAGTCCTCGACCTCGGTGGGCGTGTCCTTGGGGATGTAACGGTTGGGCAGCAGGATTTCGCCGTCCGCCCCGCCGTCCAGGTACAGACCGAAGTCTGTGTGCTTGACCACTTGCAAAGTGTTGTAACGCCCAACTAAAGCCATTTCCGGAAATCCTCGTTGCGAGCGGGGCATTCTACACCTCACGCGGCGATTGCGCCCGGTCGCCGATGACGGCCTGTCAGCAAAATGAACCGCACAGGCTTGCCCTGTTCTATAAAGACAAGCAAGCCTTCGCAAGGATTCGCTCATGTACGCCTGCCTGTCCAAGTACCTGCGCACCGTTCTGTTGCTGGTGATATCGGCCTTGCTGGTGGTCGCCTGCAACCGCATCGACCTGGCCTACCGCAACCTCGACATGCTGGTGCCCTGGTCGCTCAACGACTACCTGAGCATGAATCGCCAGCAAAAAACCTGGCTCAATGAACGGCTCAAGCAGCAACTGGCCTGGCATTGCCGCACGCAACTGCCCGGCTACCTGACCTGGATCGACGACATTCAGGCGATGGTCGCCCGCAATGCGATAACCGACCAGCAGTTGCAGGTACGCACTGAAGAAGCCCGGCAGGCGATTGCCAAGGTCGCCGACCAGATCACTCCGTCGGCCGCCGAACTGTTGCGCAGCATGGATGACGAGCAAGTGCGGGAAATGCGCGAAGCCTTTGCTGACGACATTCGCGAACGCCAGGCCAAATACGTCAATACCCCACTGGCGCGGCAGATCGAACGCCGCGCCGAGCGTATGGAAAAACGCTTGAGCACCTGGCTCGGCGAGCTCAGCCCGCAGCAAAAACTTCGAGTCATGACCTGGTCCCAGGGCCTGGGCGAGCAGAACCGCCAGTGGATCGCCAACCGCGCCCATTGGCAGGCACAGTTCAGCGCGGCGCTGGACCAGCGCCACAGCGACAGCTTCGAGCCACGCCTGGAGATCCTCTTGAAAAAGCGCGAAAGCCTGTGGACCCCTGAGTACCGGATCGCCTTCCAGCGCACCGAGCAGGAGGCGCGGCGCTTGCTGGTGGATGTGATGGCGCAGAGCAGCGAACAACAGCGCCAGCACCTGGAGCAGAAGCTTGCGCAGGTGCGCCAGAGTTTCAGTGAGTTGAAGTGCTTGAAGGGGTAGCGGCCGCATTCAACGGTAGGAGCGGGCTTGACCCGCGATGAGGCCAGTACAGCCAGCAAACCAGGAGTTGCCTGGCATACGACCGCTACGCGCTCGATCGCGGGTCAAGCCCGCTCCCACAGTGTTCAGCCCTCCCGGCACTTGCGCCGGTACGGGAACACATCGATCACTTTGCCGCCGCGGATCGCCGCCTGCAGGCTCTTCCAGTAGTCGGCGTCGTACAACTCGCCGTGCAGCTGGTTGAACAACCGGCGCTGGCCGCTATCGGCGAACAGAAACGGTGGAAACTCCTCGGGGAACACGTCCAGCGGGCCGATCGAGTACCAGGGCTCTGAGGCCATTTCATCCTCTGGCGTGCGCGGCGGCGGGATATAGCGGAAGTTGACCTCGGTCAGAAAGCAGATTTCGTCGTAGTCGTAGAACACCACCCGCCCGTGCCGGGTAACGCCAAAGTTCTTCAGCAGCATGTCACCGGGGAAGATGTTCGCCGCCGCCAGTTGCTTGATGGCCAGGCCGTAGTCTTCCAGGGCCTCGCGTACCTGGGCGTCGTTGGCGTTTTCCAGGTAGAGGTTGAGCGGGGTCATGCGCCGCTCGGTCCAGCAGTGGCGGATCAGCACGGTGTCGCCGTGCACTTCAACGGTGGACGGCGCCACTTCCAGCAGTTCGGCCAGGCACTCGGGCTCGAACTTGCTCAAGGGGAAACGAAAATCGGAGAACTCCTGGGTATCGGCCATGCGCCCGACGCGGTCGACGCTTTTTACCAGCCGGTACTTTTCAATCACCGTGGCGCGGTCAACGTTCTTCGACGGCGAGAAGCGGTCCTTGATGATCTTGAATACGGTGTTGAAGCCCGGCAGGGTAAACACGCTCATGACCATGCCACGCACGCCCGGGGCCATGATGAAGCGGTCATCGGTGCCGGCCAGGTGGTTGATCAGCGCCCGGTAGAACTCCGACTTGCCGTGCTTGTAAAAGCCGATCGAGGTGTACAGCTCGGCGATGTGCTTGCCCGGCAGGATGCGCTTGAGAAAGCCGACGAACTCGGCCGGCACCGGTACATCGACCATGAAATAGGAGCGGGTGAAGGAGAAGATGATCGACACCTCGGCTTCGTCGGTGATCAGCGCGTCGACCTCGACGCCGTGGCCCTCGCGGTGCAGCAGCGGGATCACCAGCGGCCATTGCTCGTCCTGGGTGTACAGGCGCCCGACCAGGTAGGCGCCCTTGTTGCGGTACAACACCGAGGAAAACAGCTCGACGGCCAGGGCCGGGTCTTTGCAGACCCAGTCCGGCAGGTTCTCGCGCAGTTGCCCCTCGAGGCGTGCCAAGTCGCCGGCAAGGTCCGCGTAGGGCACATCGAAACGGTAGTCGGCAAACACCTGCGCCAGCAATGCGCTCAAGCCGCTTTGTGGCCGATAGGTGCGGGTTTGCGCTGCCCGCTCGTGGCTGCGCAGCGAGGGCCGGGTGGTGTGGATGAACATGCAGCCATCGCTGATCAGGTCATGGCTGAACAGGCTGCAGAAGATCGAGTTGTACCAGGTCTCGGACAGTTCATCGTCCAGGCGCGGGTCGATCAGGCCTATATAAGCACTTTTGACCAGCGGCCACAGCGCGACGTCGAGCAGCACCTCGCCCTCGAAGCCCTGGCGCAGCCAGCCGCTGACCTCGCTGACTTTTTCCTCATACAGATTGATGCGCGCCGCCGAGGCGCTCTGGGTCTGTTGCCACTGGGCCTGCTCGAAGCGCTCGCGGGCGCCGTCGGTGATCTGGCGAAAATGCTCGCGGTAATCGTCGAAGCCATCGAGGATCATCCGGGCGATATCGGCGGCCGGCCATTGCTGGGGCATACGTCAGACCTCTGCGGGAATGTCAAAGCCTGAGCTTAGCCAGTCGCCACGGGCAGGGAAAGCCTGTTGGCGCGGCTGTATCGGCCAAACTCGCCGGGTGCTGAATTCAATCGCAAGAAAGGGAGAGAGCGCAGGCTGCGATGTAACGTAAACTCGCGCCCTGCCCCAAAGGACCCGGAGAGCCCCATGAGCCCCATCGCCATATCCCGCCTGTTGATTCTTGCTGCTGTCTGGGGGGCGAGCTTTCTGTTCATGCGCATCATTGCGCCGGTGCTCGGCACCCTGCCGACGGCGTTTTTCCGCGTCTCCATCGCCTGCCTCGGCCTGCTGGTGATTCTCGCCCTGCTGCGGGTGCGCTGGGACTTCAATGGCAAGCTCAAGGCCTGCCTGGTGCTGGGCATGATCAACTCGGGGATACCCGCCACCCTTTATTCAGTGGCCGCCCAGGTGCTGCCGGCCGGCTACTCGGCGATCTTCAATGCCACCACGCCGCTGATGGGCGTGCTGATTGGCGCGTTGTTGTTCCGTGAACCGCTGACCCTGGCCAAGCTCAGCGGTATCTTTCTCGGCCTGTTCGGGGTTGGCATTCTCAGTGGCGCGGGGCCGGTGGCGTTCGACGCCAAGCTGCTGCAAGGTGCCCTCTCGTGCCTGGCGGCGACCGCGTGCTACGGCCTGGCCGGTTTTCTCGCCCGGCGCTGGCTGGACCAGCAAGGCGGCCTCGACAGTCGCCTGTCGGCGCTGGGCAGCATGATGGGCGCGACCTTGCTGCTGTTACCGTTGTTCGGCTACAGCGTGCTGACCCAGCCACCGGCAAGCTGGGGTGGCTGGCAGGTGTGGGCGTCGTTGCTGGGCCTGGGGCTGGTGTGCACCGCCTTTGCCTACATCCTGTATTTCCGCCTGATCAGCGAGATCGGCCCGGTCAAATCCAGCACCGTGACCTTCATGATCCCGGCCTTCGGTGTGCTGTGGGGCGCCTGGCTGCTGGACGAGCCACTGTCGATGGCGCACCTGTATGGCGGGCTGTTGATTGCCGTGGCGTTGTGGCTGGTGCTCAAGCCTGCGGCGGCTGCCAAGCCGGTTCGCGCCTGACCGGTTAATGCTGTTTCCTGTGGGAGCTGCCAAGCCAGCTTCCACAGTTTCTGGTTTCACCCCTGAAACCAGCCCTTCACTCGCGTTACCGAGAAAAGCCTCTTTTCATTGCACCCGCCATTGCCACGCGCAGTTGTTGTGCAATTTCGTGCCATATAGAAAACCTTGTTTCATATATAAAACAAACAAGTTTTCCTGATAATCCAATAACTCACTAATAAATAAGCACTTTTCAAATAAAACAGGGCCAATACACATTTGGCATTGTTCATGCACTAAACCGCGTATCACCTATAAAACAGACCAGAGAGCTTCCCCAATGGCTGTGAAAGAGATGTACGCAATCCCCTCTCAATGGAATACGCCGCACTCCAAGGAAGACCTGGAGCCGACCGAAATCGAATTTCGCAATGTCGGTAAATGCTTCCCGGCCAAGGGCAAGGCCGAGGCGCCCTTTGCCATTCGCGAGGTGAACTTCAAGATCCGCCGCGGCGAGGTGGTGTCGATCATCGGCCCGTCCGGTTGCGGCAAAAGCACCATCCTCAACATGGGCTCGGGCCTCTACCGCCCCAGCGAAGGCGAAGTTTTCGTCGGTGGCGAAGCGGTGGTCGGGCCGGTGCGCAAGGTCGCCTTCATGCTGCAGAAGGACCTTTTGATGCCCTGGCGCAGCATCCGCCGCAACGTCGAGCTGGGCCTGGAAATCCAGGGCATGCCCGCCGCCAAGCGCCAGCCGATTGCCGAAGATCTGCTCAATCGCTGCCACCTGCAAGGCTTTGCCGACCACTACCCGTTCCAGCTGTCGGGCGGCATGCGCCAGCGCGCCGCCCTGGCCCGGACCCTGGCCATCGACCCGCAGGTGCTGTTCCTCGACGAGCCGTTCTCGGCCCTCGATGCGCAGACCAAGATGATCCTGCAACAGGACCTGGCGCGGATGCTGTTCGAAGAAAAGAAAACCGCGCTGTTCATCACCCATGACCTGGTCGAGGCGATTGCCATGTCCGACCGTCTGCTGGTGATGAGCGCCCGCCCCGGCACCATCATCGAAGAAATCACTGTCGACCTGCCGTTTCGCGACAACCCGCTGGAGCGCCGCAAGCTGCCGGAAATCGGCCCGCTGGCCGGGCGCCTGATGGAACTGCTGAAAGTCGGCGAAGACACCGAACTGCATTGATCAACGGCCACCGGCCCATCAACCGATTCAGGAGTACGCATGTTCAAGTCCCTGCAACGCCTGGCACAGACTTCAGTCATCGCCCTGGGCCTTGGCCTGGCGCTCAGCGCCCAGGCAGAGCCGACCAAGGTCACCTACCTGCTGCCCGCGCCGCCCAACTCGCCGGCTTTTGCGCCGTGGATCATCGCCAAGGAAAAGGGCTACTACCGTGCCAGGGACCTGGACCTGACCTTCATCGCCGCCAAGGGCGGAGTCGATGTCGCCAAGCAGATCGGTGCCGGCAACGCCATGCTCGGCGGCGCCATCGGTGACACCCCGATCGTGGTCCGCGCCAACGGCATTCCAGTGCGTGCGGTGGCGGTGCTCGGTGCCGGCGGGGTGACCATGATCGCCACCAACGCCGGCGAGAACATCCAGTCGATCAAGGACCTCAAGGGCAAGACCCTGACCGTGATGTCCTACTCCGACACCACCTACTACGCCCTGCTCGCCTCGCTGCGCAAGGCTGGCCTGAGCAAGACCGACGTCGATATCCAGGCCGCCGGCCCCTCGGGGGTGTGGCAGCTGTTTTCAGCCAACAAGGCCCAGGCCATGGCCGGGGTGCCGGACTGGGTGGTGAATGCCGAAGAGGCCGGGCTGAAGATCAGCCTGATCCCGCAGAGCGAAATCTTCGAGAGCATGGCCCAGGCGATCCTCGCCTCGGATGAGGCCATCAAGAACCAGCCGCAGGTGGTCGGCGGCGTGGTCCAGGCCACCCTGCAGGGCATGCGCGACATCATCCAGGACCCGAAGGCCGCCGCCGCCACCTTCGCCAAGGCCGTGCCGGCCTACGCCGGCAAGGAAGCGGCGCTGGAGAAAACCTTGCGCCTGTATGTCGAGCACGTCTACGCCAACCAGACCGTGCTCGGGCGCATCGACCCGGCGCGCCTGGACGCAGTGCGCAAGTTCTACGTCAGCGAAGGCATCGTCGCCAAGGAACCCAAGCTCGACGAGCTCTACAGCAACCAGTTCATCGAAACCACCACGGCCGCGCAATAAGCCTGGATGCATAACAAGGTATTAGCCCGATGAGAAACCTCAACACCTCCGTGCTCGGCAGCGTCGCCCTGCTGATCCTGTTCCTGCTGCTCTGGCAGTGGGGCCCCGGCCTGCTCGGCATGCCCGAGTTCGTCATGCCGCAACTGAGCCGCGTGGCCCAGGAAAGCCTGGTGATGTGGCAGTCCAGCGGCCTGCTGCAACACACCCTGATCACCGCCTTCGAGATCATCGTCGGCTTTGGCCTCGGCGCCCTGCTGGGCGTGGCCATCGGCGTGTCGCTGGGCCTGTCGCCGTCGGCCGAGGCCATGCTCTCGCCGTACATCCTGGCCCTGCAAATCGCCCCGAAAGTCGCCTTCGCGCCGCTGTTCGTGATGTGGCTGGGCTACACCATCTACCCGAAGATCCTCATCGCCATCCTCATCGTGTTCTTCCCGGTGATGATCAACGTGCTCTCGGCAATCCGTACCGTTGACCCGGACATGATCAACCTGGTGCGCACCATGAACGCCAGCCGCTGGCAGATCTTCCGCCTGGTGGAGTTCCCCTCGGCCATGGCCGCGCTGTTCTCGGGCCTGCGCATCGCCTCGACCCTGGCGGTGATCGGCGTCACCGTCGGCGAACTGGTCGGCGGCAACCAGGGCCTGGGCTTCCTGTTGGTCGACGCTGAAGGCCAGGGCAACACCGCCGGGGTCTTCGTCGCCATCGTCATGCTCACCCTGATCGGCGTGCTGGCCTACGGCGCGGTGGTCTGGGCCGAGAAACGCGTCCTGCACTACCTGCCCAAAGCCATGCTGAGTACCCAATGATGAACCCATTCAAAACCATGCTCGAAGGCCGCCGCGTGCTGGTCACCGGTGGCGCCCGTGGCCTGGGCTATGCCTTCGCCCAGGCCATCGGCCAGGCCGGTGCCCGCGTGGTGATCGCCGATATTCTCCAGGAGCGCGTGCTGCAGGCCGCCTGCGAGCTGCGCGAGCAAGGCTTGCAGGTGACCGGCGTGACCCTCGACCTGGGCAACCCGGAGTCGATCACTGCCTGCGTCGCCGAGGCGGTTGCCGTGCTCGGCGGCCTCGACGGCCTGGTCAACAACGCCTCGATCACCAACTCCGGCGGCAAGACCTGCGAGCAACTGGACATCGACACCTGGGACCAGGTCATGCAGGTAAACGTGCGCGGCACCTGGCTGATGACCCGCGCCTGCCTGCCGGCCCTGCGCGCCAGCGCCAAGGGCGCGGTGATCAACCTGGCCTCCGACACCCCGCTGTGGGGCGCACCGAACCTGCTGGCGTATGTCGCCAGCAAGGGCGCGATCATCGCCATGACCCGCAGCCTGGCCCGTGAACTTGGCACTGACAACATCACCGTCAATGCCATCGCCCCCGGCCTGGTGCTGGTCGAGGCCACCGCCTATGTGCCCGAGGCGCGCCACCGCCTGTACACCGAACAACGGGCGATTCAGCGCCCGCAACTGCCAGAAGACGTCAGCGGCGCCGTGCTGTTCGCCCTGTCCGACCTGTCGCGTTTCATCACTGGACAAACCCTGCCGGTCAACGGCGGGTTCGTCATGCCTTGAGCAAGGAGAAACCCATGACCGACCTATCCGTACAAAACGCCACCGCGAAAACCTGGGAACAACCCGCAGGCTCGGACCTCGCTGGCTGGATGCAGACCCGCATCGCCCGCTACCAGACCCGCAAGTACGACTGGGACGCGCTGAAGTTCCAGGCCGACTTCGACCCCAAGTTCCGCCGCGCGCAAATGCGTTACGTCGGCACTGGCGGCACCGGGGTCAACAGCGACATGAACACCATCCCCTCGGAGCACTTCACCTTCTCGACCATGGTCATCCCGGCCGGTCATGAAGGCCCGCCGCACATCCATACCGACGTCGAGGAAGTGTTCTTCGTGTTGCGCGGCAAGCTCAAGGTGATCATCGAGAAAGACGGCGAGCGCTTCGAAACCGTGCTCACCGACCGCGACCTGATTTCGGTACCGCCGGGCGTGTACCGCGAAGAGATCAACATCGGCGATGAAGACGCGCTGATGTGCGTGATGCTCGGCGCGAAAAAGCCGGTGACCCCGACCTACCCGCCAGCGCACCCGCTGGCCTCGATCAAGCGCGGTTAAGCCGATGTTGCACGCCACCGACCACTCGCTCGCCGGCCTTGCGGCCCAGTTGCAGCAGCGCTTCCCCCAGCGCCTGGTGCAACTGGCAAGCGGCGCCCAGGCGATCCGCGAAGCCGGGCACGGGCCGGCCATCGTGCTGTTGCATGGCATCGGCTCGGGCGCCGCGTCCTGGCTGCAGGTGGCGCTGCAACTGAGCCAGCACGCCCGGGTGATTGCCTGGGATGCACCGGGCTACGGCGACTCCAGCCCACTGGCCAACCCTGCGCCACAGGCGGCGGACTATGCCCGGCGCCTGCGGCATTTGCTCGATGCGCTGCAGATTGACGACTGCCTGCTGGTCGGCCATTCCCTCGGTGCCCTCAGCGCTGCGGCCCTGGCCCAGCAGCAGCCGCAACGGGTGCGGCGCCTGGTGCTGATCAGCCCGGCTCGCGGCTATGGTGACCCGGCCCGTGCCGAGCAGGCGCAACAGGTGCGTAACCAGCGCCTGCACAACCTCGAACAACTGGGCATCGCCCAGATGGCCAACCAGCGCAGCGCGCACATGCTCTCGCCAGCGGCCAGCAGCGAGGCCCGCGCCTGGGTGCAATGGAACATGGCGCGGCTGCTGCCCCAGGGCTATCGCCAGGCCATCGAGTTGCTGTGTGGCGATGACCTGCTGCGCTACGCCGCCCTGGCCGTGCCGTGCGAAGTGCATTGCGGCGCCGCTGACAGCATCACCCGCCCCGAGGACTGCCAGGCCCTGGCCAAGGCCCTGGGGGCAGCGTTCGCGTTGATTGCCGAGGCCGGCCACGCCAGCCCGATCGAACAACCCGAGGCCGTGGCAACGCTGCTTGCCCGGGCCCTCGAAGAATCCCTGACAGGTACTGCGCTATGAATGATTCGGATCTGTTGAAAGACAACCAGGACAAGTACATCGTCCCCGGCCTTGAGCGCGGCCTGTTGCTGCTCTGTGAATTCAGCCGGCAAAACCGCACCCTCACCGCGCCGGAACTGGCGCGGCGCCTGGAGCTGCCACGCTCGACCATCTTCCGCCTGTTGACCACCCTGGAAACCATGGGCTTCGTCACCCGCAGCGGCAACGAGTACCGCCTGGGCATGTCAGTACTGCGCCTGGGCTTCGAGTACCTGGCCTCGCTGGAGCTGACCGAGCTCGGTCAACCGCTGCTGGCGCGGCTGTGCGATCACCTTAATTACCCGAGCAACCTGGTGGTGCGTGACGGTCGCTCGATCGTCTACGTGGCCAAGGTTTCGCCGCCGTCGGTGTTCTCCAGCGCGGTCAACGTCGGCACCCGCCTGCCGGCCCACGCCACGGTGCTGGGGCGCATCCTCCTTGAAGACCTGAGCCTGGCCGAGCTGCGTGAGCTGTACCCGGAGGAGCACCTGGAACAGCACTCGCCGTGCACACCGAAAACCGTACTGGAGCTGTTCGACCTGGTGCAGAGCGACCGTCAGCGCGGCTATGTCAGCGGCGAAGGTTTTTTCGAATCATCGATCTCGACCATCGCTGCGCCGGTGCGTGATCACAGTGGCCGGGTGGTTGCCGCCATGGGCGTGACCATCCCTACCGTGCAGGTTGCGCACATCAATTTCGACGGCCTGCTTGGCCATGTGCGGGGCAGCGCCGATGAGCTGTCGCGCCTGCTCAACTACACGCCAAACGCTGGCTCCGGCCGCGTCACCGCGCTGATGAGGGACTGACATGAGCAACCTCTATCAACTGCACGGGCGCACCGCCATCGTCACTGGCGGCTCTTCCGGGATTGGCCTGGCCTGTGTCGAGCAACTGCTTGAAGCCGGTGCGGCAGTGGCCTTTTGTGGTCGCGATCAGGACCGCTTGAACAGCGCCGAAGCCCGCCTGCGCGAACGTTTCCCCGAAGCGCGTCTGTTGGCTCAAGCCTGCGATGTGCTGGATGCCGCGTCAGTCAACGCATTCGCTGCCGCCAGCCTGGCCGCCCTCGGCCCGGCCCAGGTGCTGATCAACAACGCCGGTCAAGGCCGGGTCTCGACCTTCGCCGACACCACTGATGAGGCCTGGAGCGAAGAGCTGCAGCTGAAATTCTTCTCGGTGATCTACCCGGTGCGCGCCTTCCTGGCGCAACTGCAAGGCCAGGCCGGCGCCTCGATCGTCTGCGTCAACTCGCTGCTGGCCAGCCAGCCGGAGCCGCACATGGTCGCCACCTCGGCAGCACGTGCGGGCCTTAAGAACCTGGTGCGCTCAATGGCCACCGAGTTCGCCGAACAGGGCATCCGGGTCAACGGCATCCTTATCGGCCTGGTCGAATCCGGCCAGTGGCGCCGGCGCTTCGAGGCCCGCGAAGAGCGCGATCTGGACTGGTCGCAATGGACCGCGCAACTGGCGCAACGCAAACACATTCCCCTGGGGCGCCTGGGCCTGCCCAAAGAAGCAGCCCAAGCGATCCTGTTCCTGGCTTCGCCCCTGTCGGCCTACACCACTGGCAGCCATATCGATGTTTCTGGAGGCCTGTCCCGCCATGCGTAATGAAAACACTGTCACCGTTGGCGCTGCCATCACCGCGTTCCTCGAACAATGCGAGGTCAAGGCCGCCTTCGGCGTGATCTCGATCCACAACATGCCGATCCTCGATGCCTTCGCCGTACGCGGCAACATCCGCTTCGTCATGGCCCGTGGCGAAGCCGGCGCGACCAACATGGCCGATGCCTACGCCCGCACCACCGGTGGCCTGGGCGTGTGCCTGACGTCCACCGGCACCGCTGCCGGCAACGCCGCCGGGGCGCTGGTCGAAGCACTGACCGCCGGCACGCCGCTGCTGCACATCACCGGGCAGATCGAAACGCCGTACCTGGACCAGGACTTCGCCTACATCCACGAAGCCCGCGACCAGTTGACCATGCTCAAGGCGGTGTCCAAGGCGGCCTTTCGCGTGCGCAGTGTCGAGACCGCGCTGAGCACCCTCAAGCTCGCCGTGCAGACCGCCCTGACCGCGCCCACCGGCCCGGTCAGCGTCGAGATCCCGATCGATATCCAGTCGACCTTCATCCCCATGCCGAGCGACCTCTCGCCGCTGCCGATCCCGGTTGCGGTGCCGGCGCCGGAAGCCCTCGACCTGGTCGCCGAACGCCTGGCCAGCGCCACCCGCCCGCTGCTCTGGCTCGGCGGCGGCGCCCGCCACGCCGGTGCGCAGGTCAAGCGCCTGCTGGACATGGGCGTTGGCGTGATCACCTCGACCCAGGGTCGCGGCGTAGTCAACGAAGACGACGAGCGTTGCCTCGGCGCCTTCTCGCAGAACAAGCTGGTCGAAGGCTTCCTGCAAAGCTGTGATGCGCTGGTGGTGGCCGGTTCGCGCCTGCGCAGCAACGAGACCTTCAAGTACGCCCTGAAGCTGCCGCGCACCACCCTGCGCATCGATGCCAACCCGGCCATCGAAGGGCGCAGCTACTCCAGCGAGCTGTTCATCTGCGGCGACTCGGCCCTGGCCCTCGAGGGCCTGGCCGACCGCCTTGAAGGCCGCCTGAACATCGACCCGAACTTTATCGACGAGCTCAAGGCCGTCCGCACGCAATCGCGCGCGCAGCTGGTGGCCGACCTCGGCCCGTACTCGGCGATGGTCGAACAACTGCAGGGGCTGACCGGGCGCAATTTCTCCTGGGTGCGCGACGTGACCCTGTCCAACAGCATCTGGGGCAACCGCCTGCTCAACCTCTACCACCCGCTGGCCGGCGTGCATGCCCTCGGTGGCGGCATCGGCCAAGGGCTAGCGATGGGCATTGGCGCGGCGGTGGCAGCGGCGGAAACCGACCCGCAGCGCAAGGTCTTCGCCCTGGCTGGCGACGGCGGCTTCATCCTCAACCTCGGTGAGCTGGCGACCCTGGTGCAGGAGAAAGCCAATGTGGTGATCCTGCTGATGAACGACCAGCGCTACGGGGTGATCCGCAACATCCAGGACGCCATCTACGGCGCCCGCCACGCCTATGTCGAGCTGCACACCCCGGACTACACCAAGCTGGCCGAATCGATCGGCCTGCGCCATGGCCTGGTCAGCGACCTGAAGGACTTCGGCGCGGTGCTGGACAACGCCCTGAGCCAGGGCGGGCCGTTTTTGCTGGAAGTCGACATGCTCAGCGTCGGCGGCTTTGCCACCCAGTTCGCCGGTCCCCCCAACAGCGAAACCAAAGCCCAGAAAGCCACGGCCTGAGGACTTGCGCATGCTCAATATCACCATGATCGGCTGCGGCGCCATTGGCGTCGCGGTGCTGGAACTGCTGGAGAACGATGCGCAGCTGCGCGTCGAGCATGTGATCGCCTCGGCCGGCTCCGAAGCCCTGGTGCAACAGCGCCTGGCCAGCTTCAAGCGCCCGCCGCAGGTGCTCACCGCCCTGCCCGCCGACGCCCGCCCGGATTTGCTGGTGGAATGCGCCGGGCACAAGGCAATCGAGGAGCACGTGCTGCCGGCACTGGAGCGCGGCATCGCCTGCCTGATCGTCTCGGTCGGTGCGCTGTCGGAGCTGGGCCTGGTCGAGCGCCTGGAGGCCGCCGCCGCCCGTGGCAACACCCGCATCGAGCTGCTGCCCGGCGCCATCGGCGGCATCGATGCGCTGTCGGCGGCCAAGGTCGGCGGCCTGGATTCGGTCGACTACACCGGGCGCAAACCGGCCAGGGCCTGGAAGAACACCCCGGCCGAAGAGGTTTGCAACCTGGACGCCATCGACCAGGCCACGGTGATCTTCGAAGGCAGCGCCCGCGAAGCTGCGCGCCTGTACCCGAAGAACGCCAACGTCGCCGCCACCTTGTCGCTGGCAGGGCTGGGCCTGGACCGCACGCGAGTGACACTGATTGCCGACCCGCTCAGCGAAGAGAACGTCCACCACTTCGAAGCCCGTGGTGCCTTCGGCGGTTTCGAGATGAGCCTGCGCGGCAAGCCGCTGCAGGCCAACCCGAAAACCTCGGCGCTGACCGTCTACAGCGTGGTCCGTGCCCTGGGCAACCACGCCCATGCCATTTCCATCTAGGGGAACGTCGATGACGCTGGAACAGACTCTACCTATCTGCATTGCCGGCACCTGGCGCCTGGGCGGCGGTGAGCGCTACGCCACGCGCTACCCGGCCACCGGCGAGCCGGTGGCCTGGCTCAACGCCGCCAGCCTCGAGGATGTCGAAGACGCCGTGCAAGGCGCCCACCAGGCTTTCCTCAACAGCGGCTGGGCCCAGCGCAAGCCGCACGAACGCGCCGCCGTGCTGTACCGCATCGGCGAACTGATCCGCCAGCGCAGCGAAGAACTGGCGCAATTGCAACGCCAGGACAACGGCAAGCCGATCAACGAAACCCGCGCCCTGGTGGCCAGCGCCGCCGGTACTTTCCAGTTTTTCGCCGCCGCCTGCGAAACCCTGGAAGAGACCATCACTCCGTCGCGCGGCGACTTCGTCAGCATGAGCGTCTATGAGCCCATGGGCGTGGTCGCGGCTATCACCCCGTGGAACTCGCCGATTGCCAGCGAAGCGCAAAAGGTCGCCCCGGCCCTGGCCGCCGGCAATGCGGTGGTGATCAAGCCGGCAGAAATCACCCCGCTGCTGGCCCTGCAACTGGCGCAGATCTGCGAAGACGCAGGCTTGCCCAAGGGCCTGGTCAGCGTATTGCCGGGCAAGGGCTCATTGCTCGGTGATGCACTGACGCAGCACCCGCTGATCAAGCGTGTGTCGTTCACTGGCGGGACCAAAACCGGCAAGCACATCGCCCACATTGCCGCCGACAAGATGATGCCGGTGTCGCTGGAACTGGGCGGCAAGTCGCCGACCATCGTCCTCGATGATGCCGACCTCGATCACGCCGTGGCCGGGGTGTTGTACGGCATCTTCAGCTCCTCGGGCGAGGCCTGCATTGCCGGCTCGCGTTTGTTTGTTGCCCGCGCTCTGTACGAGCCGTTCATGCAGCGCCTGGTCGCAGGCGCTGCACGTTTGCGCCTGGGCGACCCGGCGGACGAAGCCACGCAGATGGGCCCGCTGATCAGTGCCGCGCACCGCGAGTCGGTGGAGCGCTACGTGGCCCTGGGCCTGGCCGAAGGTGGCCGCCTGCTGCTCGGTGGCCAACGCCCGACTGGCGGCCTGTTTGATCAGGGCTATTTCTACCCGCCGACCATCCTCGAAGGCCTGAGCAACAGCCAGCAGACCTGCCAGGAAGAAATCTTCGGCCCGGTGCTTGTGGCCCTGCCGTTCGACAGCGAGGCAGAGCTGATCGAGCAGGCCAACGACAGCCTCTACGCCCTCGCCGCCGGCATCTGGAGCCGCGACTACAAGCGCGCCTGGGCCCTGGGCCGCAAGATCCAGGCCGGCACGGTGTGGATCAACACCTACAAGCAGTTCTCCATCGCCACCCCGTTCGGCGGCTGGCGTGACAGCGGCCTGGGTCGTGAAAAAGGCCGCCTGGGGATCCTGCAGTACATGGAACAGAAAAGCCTCTACTGGGGCATGAACGAACAACCACTGGCCTGGGCCGGTGTGGAGGCAAGGCCATGAGCGTATTGGGCATCGATGAAGTCACCTACGGCGTCGAAGACCTCGACACCTGCGTGCGCTTCTTCAGCGACTGGGGCCTGGACAAGGTCAGCGAACAGGCCGACGAGGTGGTCTTCGAAACCCTCAACGGCTGCCGGGTGGTACTGGCCGACATCAACAAGCCCGGCCTGCCAGCGGCGATCGAGCCGGGCTCGACCGTGCGTGAAGTGGTCTGGGGCGTGGAAAGCGAAGCGGACCTCGCCCTGTACAGCCAGCGCATCGCCAACGACCCGGGCTTTGTCGAAGGCAACGGGCGCATCGGCTGCACCGACCCCAACGGCCTGGCGATCCGCCTGCAGGTGACCCGCAAGCGCGCACTGGACATCGAGTGCAGCGGCCACAACACCTGGCAGACCAAGGGCCGGATCAACAAGCCGGCGCCGGTGTATGAGCGCGCCACGCCGATCGAAGTCGGCCACGTGGTGTTCTTCGTCAAGGATGTGAATGCCTGCGAAGCCTTCTATCACGAGCGCTTCGGCTTCCAGGCCTCGGACCGCTATCCCAACCGCGGCGCGTTCCTGCGCACCGCCGAAGAAGGTGGCCACCACGATTTGTTCATGCTTCAGCTGCCGGCCCCCCGCGCCGGTCTGAACCACGTCGCCTTCACCGTGCGCGACCTGCACGAAGTGTTCGGCGGCGGCATGCACATCTCGCGCAGTGGCTGGGCCACCGAGATCGGCCCGGGCCGCCACCCGGTGTCGTCGGCGTTCTTCTGGTACTTCAAGAACCCGGCCGGCGCCCTGGTCGAGTATTACGCCGACGAAGACCAGCTGACCGGCGAATGGCAACCGCGCGAGTTCGAGCCGGGCCCGACGGTGTTTGCCGAATGGGCGATTGCCGGCGGCATCGATGGCAATACCCGGCGCCAGCAGCATGTCGAGGCGCCGCAAGGCAAGTTCCTTACCGACAAACCCAAACCCTGAGCAGGAGTTGTCCATGTCTTCGTTGAACATCGCCATCAACGGTGCCGGCATCGGCGGCCTCACCGCCGCCATCGCCCTGCGCCAGGCCGGTCACCAGGTCACGGTTTTCGAACAGTCCAAGGCGTTTTTGCGGGTCGGTGCCGACATCAACCTCACCCCCAACGCCGTGCGCGCCCTCGATGGCCTCGGCGTCGGCCCGGCCGTGCGCATTCCGGCCGCGCGCCCGACCCACCGCATCAGCCGTATGTGGGACACAGGCGAAGAAACCTCGCGCCTGGAAATGGCCGACGCCGCGCAAAGCCAGTACGGTGCACCGCAATTGACCATTCACCGCGCCGACCTGCTGGCGGCCCTGGCCGATGTGTTCCCGCTGCACCAGGTGCAGTTCGCCAAGCGCGCCGAGCAGGTGCTGCAGGATGCCGACGGCGTCGAGCTGCGCTTCAAGGATGGCAGCCGCCATCGCACCGACGTGCTGATCGGCGCCGACGGCATTCACTCGGTGGTGCGCAATGCCCTGTTCGGTGAAGAGCAGCCGCGCTTTACCGGCGTGGTCGCCTACCGCGCCGTGGTCCCGGCCGAGCGTGTAGCGCATGTACCGAACATCCAGGCCTTCACCAAATGGTGGGGGCCCAACCCGCAGAGCCAGATCGTCACCTTCCCGCTGAACCAGGGCCGCGACATCTTCATCTTCGCCACCACCGCCCAGGACAGCTGGCACCTGGAGTCCTGGACCACTGCTGGCGACGCCGCCGAACTGCGCAGCCACTACCAGGACTTTCACGCCGACGCCCGGGCGCTGCTCGACGCCTGCGACGAAGTCCTCAAGACCGCACTGTACGAGCGTGACCCGCTGCCGTACTGGTCCGAAGGCGCCATCACCCTGCTCGGTGACGCCTGCCACCCGATGATGCCGTTCATGGCCCAGGGCGCCGGCCAGGCCATCGAAGACGCGGTGGTGCTGGCCCGTCATCTGCACGGTGTCACCAGCCCGGCGCAGATCGCCAGCGCCCTGCAGGGTTACCAACGGTCGCGCCTGGAGCGCACCAGCCAGATCCAGATCGGTTCACGCGGCAACCAGTGGCTCAAGGCCGGCGGCAACGCCGACTGGGTCTACGGCTACGACGCCTGGACCGTGCCTACCGCCAGCGCCGCCTGAGGCCCAAGCATGAGCGAGACGATGCAACTGACGGTGGTGCTCAGGCACGACCAGTCGAAGAACCTGGAACAGATCCAGGCGCACATGAAGCAGATGGGCTGGTGGGACAGCTTCCCGCCGGCCGGCGTCGAGCTGGTGTCCTGGACCGTGGCCATGGGCCTTGGCCAGATCGTCACCCTGCGCCTGCCGCCGAGCCTGCTCGGCAAGGTCAATGTGGAACTGGAGCGCGCCGCCTGGGGCGTGTTCCGCACCGAATGCTACCCGACGTACGACTTTGTCCCGGTCCGCGAAATGATCCGCGAACGGGTTCGCAATGGAGGTCAATGACATGAGCAACACCCCACGCTACCTGGAGCCCCATCAGGCGCGCAAACGGCCCAACACCCCGTTCGAAGAACTGCTCGGCGATTCCATCGAGCGCGCCTACGGCAACGGCATCACCCAGCTGCCCGAGCTGCTGGCGCACCTGAACCTGGCCGGGCCGCCTTGCCCCTTGACCCGCGGCGAGTGGACCGAAGACTCCTATAAAACCCTGATGGCGCGGCTGGGCGCATGACCCGCCGGAGGTAAAACAAGATGAATATGCAATTCACCGTCGATCCTGTTGAGAACCACCTGGCCAACGGCCTCAAAGACCTCTGGTTTCCCGTATTGCCCTCCGGGCTGCTTGGCGACAAGCCGCTGTCGGTGCGCCGCCTGGGCTACAAGATCGCCCTGTGGCGCGACAACGATGGCAGCGTGCATGCCCTCGAAGACCACTGCCCGCATCGCGGCGCGCCGCTGTCCCAGGGCCCGGTGCTGGGCGACCGCCTGCAGTGCCCGTACCACGGCGTCGAGGTGCGCTGCGACGGCACCGTGACCAAAGTCCCCGGCAGCCCCGGCTGCAAGCTCGAAGGCAGCCGCCCGACGCGCATGTTCCACACCCGTGAGGCGGCCGGAGCGATCTTTTTGTTCAACGCCACCGACCCGCACCTGGACACCCCGCCAGAACTGGTGCTGCCCGAGCAACTGACCTCGCCCGAGTGGAGCAGCTTTCTCTGCTACACCGAGTGGCAAGGCGACTACCGCTACGTGCTCGACAACGTCATGGACCCGATGCACGGCACCTACCTGCACAAGATGTCGCACTCGATGAGCGAAGGCGAAGCCACCGCCAAGTTCGTCACCCGCGACACCGAGCAGGGCTTCTTCTTCGAGAAGGAAGGCCAGCGTGGGGTCAACTTCGACTGGACCGAATTCCTCGACAACGGCTGCCACTGGCTGCGCCTGGAAATCCCTTATCCGAAGACCGGCGGCCCGGGCGGCAACTTCACCATCATCGGCAGCTACACCCCGAGCAGCCGCAGCCTCTCGGCAGTGTTCCACTGGCGCGCGCGGCCACTGACCGGCTGGCAGCGCGACACCTGGCGCTTCCTCTACAAGAACCGCCTGGAAGCCCGCCACTGGGCGGTGCTGGAGCAGGACCGGGTGCTGCTGGAGTTCATGGAGTACGACGCCAACCAGCGCGAGAACCTCTATCAGCATGACCTCGGTGTGGTGCGCCTGCGCCGCTACCTCAAGGGCAAGGCCAAGGAGCAACTGGCGCTGATCGAAGCGAAGCAACTGTGATGAACCTGCCCGTGCACCGTATCCAGGCACAGGCGGTGACCGAGCTGGCCACTGCCAGCTGGTCCAACGCCCTGCTGCTGGGCAACGAGCTGGTGATGTCCGGCATGACCGGCCATCCCGCCACCCGCCAGGCCACCGAGGGCGGCGCGCCACTGGATGCCTACGAGCAGACCCTGGTGGTACTGAACAAGATCCGCGCCCTGGTCGAAGTGGCAGGCGGGCACATCGGCAATCTCTACCGCTTGACGCTGTACCTCACCGACATTGCCGACAAGGATGAAGTCGCTCGCGCCCGCCGCGACTTCTTCCAAGGCTTTGCCTGCTACCCCACCTCCACCCTGGTTCAGGTGAGCGCCCTGGTGTTCCCTGAACTGGTGGTGGAAATCGAAGCCAGCGCCCGGCTCGACATTGACTTGCGCACTGCGCCATTGAGGTGACCGATGTCCAACTCCTCTACCATCACCGCGCTGGTGCACACCCTGCGCCACGAAGCCGAAGGCATCATCAGCGTCGAACTGCGCCCCTGGGGCGACACCGTGTTCGCGCCGTTCGAAGCCGGCTCGCACATCGACCTGCACCTGCCCAACGGCCTGGTGCGCAGCTATTCACTGCTCAACTCGCCGAGCGACCAGGGCCGTTATGTAGTCGGCATTCTGCGCGATCGCAACAGCCGCGGCGGCTCGGCGTTCGTCCATGAGCAACTGCGGGTTGGCACGCAACTGCACATCTCGCAACCGCGCAACAACTTCGCCCTCGACCCGCACGCCAGCCACAACGTGCTGGTGGCCGGCGGCATCGGCATCACGCCGATCTACTGCATGTTTCGCCAGTTGCTGGCACTGGGCAAATCCGCAGAGCTGATCTACTGCGCCCGCTCGCGCAAGGAAGCGGCGCTGCTGGAAGAACTCAGCGGGGTCGATGCCAAGGTGCTCTACCATTTCAACGACGAGAAGAACGCGGTACCGGACCTGGCCCATTACCTGGCCGGGCAGCCCGGCGATACGCACTTCTACTGCTGCGGCCCGACGCCGATGCTCGATGCCTTCGAGAGCACCTGCGAAAGCCTCGGTTACCCCCATGCGCATATCGAACGCTTCACCGCCGCCGAGCTGCCGCCCTCGGAAGATGCCCAGGACAGCTACAGCGTCGAGCTGAAAAAGTCCGGCAAAACCCTGAACGTCGAGCCTGGGCTGAACTTGCTCGACGTGCTGCTCGAAGCCGGCTGCGATATCGAGTACAGCTGCCGCGAAGGGGTGTGCGGCTCGTGCGAAACCCGGGTGCTGGAAGGTGATATCGACCACCGCGATGGCGTGCTGACCAAGGCCGAACGGGCGGCGAACACATCGATGATGGTCTGTGTCTCGGGCTGCAAGAGCCGGCGCATGGTGCTTGATCTGTAACTGTTGCAACACGCGCAATTGGCCGGCACCGGGTGTGCCGGCTTTTTTTTGCGCGGCTTTCGCAGGTCCGGCGGCCCCAGAACAGTCAATTACTTATTCATTGATAAAACAACCCACGCACTGTCAACGCGCGCTGTGCAGTTAAACCGCACTGCCATTGCCCACCCCTGTTACTTAAACACCACGCTGTTTCACCCACGGCACGAATTAAGGCGTTTCAGATATAAATAATTGTTTTACATCATATTTATTAAAACAACAGTCACTCATCAGCACTGGCACAGTTCCTGCTCTTTACCTCTCGAGTTCAAATAAAAACAACGTGCCACCTATAAAACAATAACAAACCTACCGATGCGCCACCGCTGACTTTCGCTTAACGCCTGATTCCAGGCGGCGGACAGCTGTTGCCCAGAGATACTGCTCAACCTTGCGGGGCATTGATATGAACAAGTACGTGATAAGCCTGGGCCTGATCCTTGGCAGCGCCACCAGTTTCGCTTCCGAGCCCGGCCCGGCGGCGCCGGACCAGCCGCCAGCGCTGAAAAAACCCTTCCCGCACATTGCCTGGCGCAGTGACGACGGCCAGAGTTCGCTGGATATCGGCGGCGCGCTACGGGTCAACTACCGCGATGAACACTGGGACACCACCGAGAACAACGGGCGTTTCCTCTTTGATACGTTCCGCCTGGATGTCCAGGCCACCCACAAACAACTGTTCAGCGATGTCGGCTACTGGTTCCAGGACGACGGCAAGCGCTCGATCGACCGCGGCTACGTCGGTTATCGCTTCAATGCCAATTCCAACGTGCAACTGGGCGCACCGTTCAAACCCTTTGGCCTTGAGCCCTACCCGCAGTTCGGCTGGAGTTACCACATCCCGTTTTTCATGGGCTATGGCGTCAGCGCCGGCAGCGGCCTGAAGTACAGCTACAAGGACAAGGACTGGGACCTGCAACTGGGCTACTTCCCGCGCATGCTGCCCAGCGGCATCCGCTACTCGCCGGAAGTCGGCCGTTACAGCGATCTTGACGACAACGCCGTGGCCTTCACCCAGTCACGCCAGGACAACGAGAAGCGCAACCAGGTCAACGCCCGGGTGGCCCGGACCTTCAGCGGTGACGGCTGGAAAACCGAAATCGGCGCCTCGCTGGCCGCAGCCGAGCTGTACAACGCCACCACCCGTGACGATGGCGACTACTGGGCCGGCGGCGTGCATGCGATCGTCAACGCCGGCAACTGGACGCTTACCAGCCAGGCGATTCGCTACGAATACGATCCGAAGAACCCCGACGGCGTCAGCAACGACTCGGTGCTGATGGGCGGCAACGGCCTGACCCCGGCCTACCTGATCGCCTCCAAGGCCACCATCGGCTCGATCAACGTCGGCTACGACATCTTCACCCCGGGCCTTGGCCAGTTGAAGAAGATCAAGGTCTACAACGACTACAGCCGCATGATGAAAGACAAAAGCGGCTGGGATGACTCGCAGATGTTTACCGTCGGCGCGCAGTTTTTGGCCATGCCGATCATGGCCTGGGTCGACTTCACCTGGGCGAAGAACGCCAACCCCTTTGGCGGCGCCGAGAACGGCACGGGCTGGACCAGCACCAACTCGGTCGGCAGCAACGACTGGTACTACCGCACCAACATCAACATCGGCTACTACTTCTGACAGCAAACCGCCCGGCGCGCTGCCGGGCGGTCCGTACGGTCAGTCAGCTTGCAACTGCGCCTGCCCGGCTGCGGGCTTGCGGAACACGAACAGCAGGCCGATGACGATCAGCCCCATGCCCAACAGGCTGAGCGCCGCCAGGCGGTTGCCGAAGATCAGGTAGTCCATGACCGCCGTCACTGCGGGCACCAGGTAGAACAGACTGGTGACATTGACCAGGTTGCCCTTGGCGATCAGCCGGTACAGCAGCAAGGTCGCCAGCAGCGACACCACCAGGCCCATCCACAATAACGCGCCGATGAAACTGTCGGTCAGTTCCACGTGCAGCGGCTGGAACGGCGCAAACACCGCGCACATCATCAGCCCGGCAATGTACTGCAACGGCAGGGTGCCCATGGGGTTGCTGGTGATGCGCTTTTGCATGATCGAACCGCAGGTCATGCTCATCAGCGCCAGCAAGGCAAACAGCATGCCGGCCAGCGACACGCCACCGAGGTTGATGCCCTGGTAGACCACCATGATCAACCCGCTCAAGCCCAGGCCCAGGCCGAACAACCGGCTCCAGGAGCGCTGGCGCTCCATCAGCACCACGGTGAGGATCGGTTGCACGCCCATGACCGTGGCCATCACCCCAGGGGTAACGTGAGTGTTGAGTGCCAGCAGGTAGAAGATCTGGTAGGCGCCGAGCAGCACGCAACCGGTGGCCAGGGCTTGCAGCAGCGCCGGGCGGCTGCGCGGCCAGTGCAGTTTGAGCAACGGGCTGAGCAACAGCAGGCCGGCCAGGGCCAGGGCCGAACGCAGCAGCAGGAAGGCAAACGGGCTGGCGTGGGCCAGGCCGAGCTTGGAGACGATCGCCCCGCTACTCCAGAGCAGGACGAAAAGGCTGGTAGTAGCCGCCGAGGCCATAGATTGTTTCGATAGAACAGACATGAATGCCACCTGTAATTCGGGCAGATAAGCCGAACGGCGCTACCCGCGAGGGGCAGCCAACCGTATTCAGTAGGGTGCAGGTGTGTGGGAGCGCAGCGATTGGCCGCTTAGCCCAGCACTACCACCGCTGGCGGTGCAACGATGCACACGACCACGCTACTGACAGGTGGTGGGTAGTGACTGATCATGGCCGGCTGCTGGCTCGCGCGCACAACGACAACCGCGTCAGGCGCGGTAGCGAATACGGTGGCTGGGCAGGAAGCTGGCATGAGCAGGTCTTCGGTGAGGGTGAAGTGGGTCTGACTATAGCGGTGAGTTTATCGCGGGGCAAGTCGGGTCGCCGCCCCCCCCCCCCCCCCCGGGGGGGGGGGGGGGGGGCCCCCCCCTCGACTGCCCCCGCGATGCTGTTTCAGAACAACCAGCGATACAGCAAGTAGGCAACCACCACCGCCAGCACCGGACGCAACACCCGGTAGGCCTTGGGATTGGCACGCTTGAACTGCTTCACGCGGCTGCTGATGACATTGCTGAAGCGCTTGCTCCAGGCATAGGCCTGGTTGATCCCGCCCACGCGCTCGTCGTCGGTGTTCTGCGGCGCGGTGGCGCGGCCGAGGAAGGCACTGACCTTGCGGTTGATGCGGGTCATCAGCGGGCTGTTGAGCGGGCGCTCGACGTCGCAGAAGAGGATCACCCGGGTGGTCTCGGTTTCGTTCTTGACCCAGTGCACGTAGGTCTCGTCGAACATCACGTCTTCACCGTCGCGCCAGGCGTACACCTGGCCATCGACGTAGATCCGGCAGTCGTCGGAGTTGGGCGTCGACAGGCCCAGGTGATAGCGCAGGGAACCGGCGAACGGGTCGCGGTGCGGGTTCAGGTGGCTGCCACCGGGCAGCAGGGCGAACATCGCGCCCTTGACGTTGGGAATGCTGTTGACCAGCGCGACGGTCTTCGGGCAAAGCGCCTCGGCCGAAGGCAGCGGCTTGTCGTACCACTTCAGGTAAAAACGCTTCCAGCCCTTCTTGAAGAACGAACCGAAGCCGGCGTCGTTGTCTTTCTCGGCGGCGCGGATGTAACCCTCGTCGAACAGGTGCATGGCCTCTTCGCGGATCACTTCCCAATTGTCCTTGAGCACATCGAGCTCGGGGAAACGGCTGCGGTCCAGGTACGGCTTGGACGGCACACCGGAAAACAGGTACATCAGGGCGTTATAAGGGGCGAACAGCGCCGAATGGTTGACGAACTGGCGCAACATTGGCAAACGCGCCTTGCCGCGCAGGTGCACATACAGTGTGCTGCCGAAAAACAGCAGCAGTACACCTGCCTTGGCGACAAAGGAAAAGGTCATGCAACACTCCTTGGAATTTCGATCAGGCCATCGCTGCCGGATTAATCGAACATATTAACCGATCCAGCCCTGCTGAAAACCTGCAGGGCCGGGATTCAGTGTTAAGGATTGTGCAACAAACAGCGGCGCCGGTTATTGCCCGGGATCAGCGCCGCGGCGACTTACTGCTGGTTTTCCTGCTCGGTGAACAGGTCGGCAAACAGCATGCTCGACAGGTAGCGCTCGCCCGAGTCCGGCAGGATCACGACGATGGTCTTGCCCTGCATTTCCGGTTTTTCCGCCAGGCGCACCGCCGCGGCCATGGCCGCACCGGAGGAGATTCCGCAGAGGATGCCCTCCTCCTGCATCAGGCGCAGGGCCATGGCCTTGGACTCCTCGTCGCTGACCAGCTCGACCTGGTCGACCATCGACAGGTCAAGGTTCTTCGGCACGAAACCGGCGCCAATGCCCTGGATCTTGTGCGGGCTGGGCTTGATCTCTTCACCGGCACGGGCCTGGGTGATCACCGGCGAGCCGAGCGGCTCGACCGCCACGGACAGAATGGCCTTGCCCTGGGTCTGCTTGATGTAACGCGACACCCCGGTAATGGTGCCGCCGGTGCCGACGCCCGCCACCAGCACATCGACCGCGCCATCGGTGTCGTTCCAGATCTCCGGGCCGGTGGTCTTTTCATGGATCGCCGGGTTGGCCGGGTTCTCGAACTGGCCGGGCAAAAAGTACGCCGACGGGTCGCTGGCGACAATTTCGCTGGCCTTTTCGATCGCGCCTTTCATGCCCTTGGCAGGCTCCGTGAGCACAAGCTCGGCGCCCAGGGCCTTGAGCACCTTGCGCCGTTCGATGCTCATCGACGCCGGCATGGTCAGCAGCAACTTGTAGCCACGGGCGGCAGCGACAAAGGCCAGGCCGATGCCGGTGTTGCCCGAGGTCGGCTCGACGATGGTCATGCCCGGCTTGAGTTTGCCGCTGCTTTCGGCGTCCCAGATCATGTTCGCGCCGATCCGGCACTTGACCGAATAACCGGGGTTGCGCCCCTCGATCTTGGCCAGCACGGTGACGCCGCGGGGGGCGATGCGGTTGATCTGCACCAGCGGCGTATTGCCGATGGAATGCGCGTTGTCAGCAAAGATACGGCTCATGGCGGGGGTCCTTTTATGCACCGGGCGGAAAACTTCAAGGGTAAGCCTGCAGCGCCAGTGCGTCCACAACCGGCGAACCCCTGAGGCTGACAGGGGTCAACCGATCACTACCTTGCCGGGAACCGCCGCCGATGAAACGCCGCTATCGCTGGCCCTTGTGGGGGCTGCTGGGTATCACATTGTTACTATTGGCCTTGCACCTGACCCTGCCGCTGCTGGTGCGCAACTACCTCAACGACAAGCTGGCCGACATGGGCGACTACCGCGGGCAGGTCACCGATGTCGACCTGGCGTTGTGGCGCGGCGCCTATAAGATCAACGGCCTGAACATCGTCAAGACCAGTGGCAAGGTGCCGGTGCCCCTGCTTGAAGCGCCATTGATCGACCTCTCGATCAGCTGGCATTCGCTGTGGCACGACCAGGCGGTGGTCGCCGAGGTGACCTTCCTCAAGCCGCAGCTGAACTTCGTCGACGGCGCCAGCAAGCAGAGTTCACAGACCGGCCAGGGCACCGACTGGCGCCAGCAGCTGGAAAAACTGCTGCCGATCACCCTCAACGAAGTGCGCATCGAAGACGGCACCTTGAGTTTTCGCAACTTCAACTCCAGGCCGCCGGTCAACCTCAAGGCCACCCAACTCGATGCCAGCATCCGCAACCTGACCAACGTCGAAGACCGCAAGGGCCGCCGCGATGCCACCTTCGACGCCAAGGCCCGCCTGCTGGGCGATGCCAGTGTCGAAAGCAGCGCCACCTTCGACCCGTTCAGCGACTTCGACGACTTCAAATTCCGCCTGCGCGCCACCGGTATCGAACTGCGCCGGCTCAATGACTTCGCCAGCGCCTATGGCAAGTTCGACTTCAATGCCGGCCACGGCGACCTGGTGATCGAGGCGCAAGCGCAAAACGGCCGGCTCACCGGCTACATCAAACCGCTGCTGCGTGATGTCGATGTGTTCAACTGGCAGCAGGACGTTCAGAACCAGGACAAGGGCTTTTTCCGCTCGATCTGGGAAGCACTGGTCGGCGGCAGCGAAACCGTGCTGAAGAACCAGGGCAAGAACCAGTTCGCCACCCGCGTGGAACTCAGCGGCAGCGTGCATAAAAGCGATATCAGTGCCTTCGAGGCGTTTTTGCAAATATTGCGCAACGGCTTTGTCCAGGCCTTCAACGCCCGTTATGAGCAAACGCCGCCCAAGGCTGACTGAGTCACCGAGTGACGGTCCATTCAGAGACTGAATGGGCTGTCTGCGTTCCCACTCGCCCGGAGCCCGCGTTATAGTCGTGCATGACAATTTTTCCGCCAGGGGCCAAGTACCCCCGGCGCTACGTTAGAGGATCGGTTCATGAAGTTCGAAGGCACCAGCGCTTATGTCGCTACAGACGACCTGAAACTGGCGGTCAACGCGGCAATCACCCTGGAGCGACCGCTGCTGGTCAAGGGCGAGCCGGGCACCGGCAAGACCATGCTCGCCGAACAGCTGGCCGAATCCTTTGGCGCCAAGCTGATCACCTGGCACATCAAGTCGACCACCAAGGCCCACCAGGGCCTCTACGAGTACGACGCGGTCAGCCGCCTGCGTGACTCGCAACTGGGCGTCGACAAGGTCCACGACGTGCGCAACTACCTGAAGAAAGGCAAGCTCTGGGAGGCCTTCGAGTCCGAAGAGCGGGTCATTCTGCTGATCGACGAAATCGACAAGGCCGACATCGAGTTCCCCAACGACCTGTTGCAGGAACTCGACAAAATGGAGTTCTACGTTTACGAGACCGACGAGACGATCAAGGCCAAGCAGCGTCCGATCATCATCATTACCTCGAACAACGAAAAGGAACTGCCCGACGCCTTCTTGCGCCGCTGCTTCTTCCACTACATTGCCTTCCCTGACCGCACCACCCTGCAGCAGATCGTCGATGTGCACTACCCGAACATCAAGAAGGACCTGGTCAGCGAAGCGCTGGACGTGTTCTTCGACGTGCGCAAAGTGCCGGGCCTGAAGAAAAAACCGTCGACCTCCGAGCTGGTCGACTGGCTCAAGCTGCTGATGGCCGACAACATCGGCGAAGCGGTGCTGCGCGAACGTGATCCGACCAAGGCCATCCCGCCGCTGGCCGGGGCCCTGGTCAAGAACGAACAGGACGTGCAGTTGCTCGAGCGCCTGGCCTTCATGAGCCGTCGCGGTAACCGCTGAGCCGGGAGCAATAGCCATGCTGCTCAATCTGTTCAATGAAATGCGCGCGGCCAAGGTGCCGGTGTCGGTACGCGAGCTGCTTGATTTGCTCAATGCCCTCAAGCAGCGCGTGACCTTTGCCGACATGGACGAGTTCTACTACTTGTCGCGGGCCATCCTGGTCAAGGACGAGCGTCATTTCGACAAGTTCGACCGGGCGTTCTCGGCCTACTTCAAGGGCCTTGAGAACCTCAACCAGCACCTGGAAGCCTTGATTCCCGAAGACTGGCTGCGCAAGGAGTTCGAACGCTCGCTGAGCGACGAGGAACGCGCGCAGATCCAGTCCCTGGGCGGCCTCGACAAGCTCATCGAAGAGTTCAAGAAGCGCCTCGAAGAGCAAAAGGAACGCCATGCCGGCGGCAACAAGTGGATCGGCACCGGCGGCACCAGCCCGTTCGGCTCGGGCGGTTTCAACCCCGAGGGCATCCGCGTCGGCGATGCCGGCAAGCGCCAGGGCAAGGCGGTCAAGGTCTGGGACCAGCGCGAGTACAAGAACCTCGACGACCAGGTCGAACTGGGCACGCGCAACATCAAGCTGGCCCTGCGCCGGCTGCGCAAGTTCGCCCGCCAGGGCGCGGCCGAAGAGCTGGATATCGACGGCACCATCGACCACACCGCCCGCGATGCCGGCCTGCTCAACATCCAGATGCGCCCGGAGCGGCGCAACAGCGTCAAGTTGCTGCTGCTGTTCGACATCGGCGGCTCGATGGACGCCCACGTGAAGATCTGCGAAGAGCTGTTCTCGGCCTGCAAGACCGAGTTCAAGCACCTGGAGTACTACTACTTCCACAACTTCGTCTACGAGTCGGTGTGGAAGAACAACCTGCGCCGCACCTCCGAGCGCACCTCGACCCTGGATTTGCTGCACAAGTACGGCGCCGACTACAAGGTGGTGTTCGTCGGTGACGCGGCCATGGCGCCCTACGAGATCACCCAGCCCGGCGGCAGCGTCGAGCACTGGAACGAGGAAGCCGGCTACGTGTGGATGCAGCGCTTCATGGAGAAGTACAAGAAGCTCATCTGGATCAACCCCTACCCCAAGGACACCTGGGGCTACACGGCGTCGACCAACATCGTGCGCGAGCTGGTCGAGGACCGGATGTTCCCGCTGACCTTGCGCGGGTTGGAGGAAGGGATGCGGTTTTTGTCCAAGTAGAGCATCGCGGGGGAAACCCCCCCCAAACCCCCCGAAGAGCCCGGGTTGACCCCCCATACGCCCCCCCACCCCACAAACACAACAAAAAAAACCCCCCCCGCAAAACCCCCCAAA
>NZ_JBIUWO010000002.1:98672-247133 GCF_044743505.1 Pseudomonas sp. NPDC087612 | reverse complement strand
GGCTGTTTTTTGCGTGGTGGTTTTTTCCGGGTTCCTTTTGGGGGTTTTGTTTTTGGTTTTGGGTTTTTGTCAATTGACTCCATGGGGTGCACACGCCCGCTCCAACCTACTGTAGGAGCGGGCTTGACCCGCGATGAGGCCCGCTCAGCCAACAAACCTTTCAAGAAACGCCCGCTGCTCAAGCCACGCCATCTCCTGCACCACCGGCCTGAAGCGCACTACACTCCCCGGCAGCAATTGCGCCAGCCGCGCCAACGCCAACGGCGTCAACGCCCCCAATCGCGGATAGCCACCAATGGTCTGACGATCATTGAGCAGCACGATCGGCTGGCCATCCGGCGGCACCTGCACCGCGCCCAACGCAATCCCCTCGGAAATCATCGTCGGCCCCTGGTAGTGCAACACCGGCCCGAGCAAGCGAATGCCCATGCGATCGGCCCGGCTGTCGAGGGTCCAGTCACGGTTGAACGCTTCGAACAGGCTCGTGCCGCTAAAATCGCCGATCTGCGCGCCGAGCAACAGATCAAGCGGCGACCTGTCGGTAAAGTCCGGCCACAACGCCTCCGGCACTTCTTTGAGCGCCGCTGCCACACCGGCGTATTCCAGCGCTTGCCCCTTGGCCAGCGGCGAGCCCAAACCATCCAGCCCGCCGAGCGCTTCACGTACCACGCTGGCACAACTGCCCAGTACCTGCGGCGCCTTGAAGCCACCCGGCGCAGCGATGTAGGCACGGGCGCCATGCAGCGGCGCATTCAGGCGCAGGCGCTGGCCCTTGCCCATGCTGAAGCTGCGCCAGGGCTTGAGCGGCTGGCCATCGAGGCGTGCGTCGAGGTCGGCGCCGGCCAGGGCCAGGCAACAGTCCTGCTCGGCAATCAGGCTGAAACCACCGAGGGTGACCTCGACCACCACGGCCTCGGGTGCGTTGCCCAGCAGCCAGTTGGCCCAGCGCATCGACACCCAGTCCAGCGCCCCGCCCTGGGTCACGCCCAGGTGGCGCACGCCAAAGCGCCCGGCATCCTGCAGCAGGCACAGCGGCGTGCTGGCCTCGATCGACAAGCGGCTCATGCCTGGACCTCCAGCGGGGTATCGTCGCCGCCCAGGTTGATGAAGGTGGCGCGCTCAACCGCCACGAAGCGCACCCGGTCGCCTGGTTGCAACAAGCTGTAGCCGTCGCGCTGACGGTCAAAAAGCTTGCTCGGGGTGCGCCCGATCAGGTTCCAGCCGCCAGGCGAGACTGCCGGATAGGCGGCGGTCTGGCGCTCGGCAATGCCCACGCTGCCGGCCGCCACGCGTTTGCGCGGGGTGGCCAGGCGCGGCGCGGCCAGGGCTTGTTCGACCAGGCCCATGAAGGCGAAGCCGGGGGCAAAGCCCAGGGCGAACACCTGGTACTCACGCTCGCTGTGGCGGCGAATGATGTCGGCCACCGATGTGTTGCAACGCTCGGCCAGCAGTTGAAGCTCCGGGCCGACACTCGGGTCATACCACACCGGAATTTCGTGCTGGCGGCCTGCGCTGCCAGGGTCCGGCTGCAGGTCGGTGAGCGCTTGCCGAATACAGGCCTGGGCCTCGGCCGGCGACAGCTGGAGCAGGTCGAAATGCACCATCAGCGTGGTATAGGACGGCACCAGGTCGACCAGGCGCCCGGCAAAGGCACTGCGCAGGCGCTGGCTGGCGGCAAGCAGCCAGGGCATGTTGCCTTCATCGATCTGGTCGAACAGGCGCACCATCAGGCAGTCGATGGCCACCACTTCAATTCGGTAATTCATGGCACCGCCTGGGCATCGAGGGCCTGGCGGATCTGCCGCACGGCGGCGATCGAGCTGTCGTTGTCGCCATGCACGCACAGGGTATCGGCCTGCAGCAGCAACGCGCTGCCATCGCTGGCGCTCAGCGCCTCGCCGCGGGCCAGGCGCAGGGCCTGCTCGACAATCATCGCCGGATCATGGTGCACCGCCCCCGGCAAGCGCCGCGACAGCAAGTGGCCGCTGGCGTCGTAGGCGCGGTCGGCAAAGGCTTCGAACCACAGGGTTACACCGTACTCATCGCCCAAGGCCTGGGCCGCGCTGTTGTCGGCGGTGGCCATCAGCATCAGCGGCAGTTGCCGGTCATAGGCGGCCACGGCCTCGAGCACGGCACGCAGCTTGAGCGGCTCGGCCATCATGTCGTTGTACAGCGCGCCGTGGGGTTTGACGTAGACAACCCGGGTACCCTGGGTACGGCAAATGCCGTCCAGGGCGCCGATCTGGTAATGCAGCAGGTCGCGAATCTCTTCGGCGCTGCAGGCCATGGAGCGGCGGCCGAAGCCGGCCAGGTCCGGGTAGGCCGGATGGGCGCCGATGCGCACCTGGCTGGCCACGGCCAGGGCCACGGTCTTGCGCATGATCCCGGGGTCGCCGGCATGAAAACCGCAGGCAATGTTGGCGCAATCAACATAAGGCATGACCTGGGCATCCAGGCCCATGGTCCAGCTGCCAAAACTTTCACCCATATCGCAATTCAATAACAGGCGGCTCACGTGTGACACTCCTTCAGGCTCGGCCTTAATGGGCTTCTAATTGTTTGCCGCGGGTTTCCGGCAGGCTCAAGGCTGCCAGAATTACCACTCCGTAGGACACTGCGGCAAATCCGCCGATGCCCAGGCCCAGGGGAATCTTCTGGCTCAGCAAGCCGATCAGCAGCGGGAAGAACGCCGCCAGCGCGCGGCCGATGTTGTAGCAAAAGCCCTGGCCCGAGCCGCGGATGCGGGTGGGGAAGAGTTCGGTGAGAAACGCGCCCATGCCGCTGAAGATCCCCGAGGCGAAGAAGCCCAGGGGGAAGCCCAGCCAGAGCATGACGCCGTCGCTGACCGGCATCTGGGTGTAGAGCAGGACAATGATGAACGAACCGACGGCGAAGAGGATGAAGTTCTTTTTCCGGCCCAGCAGGTCGGTGAGGTAGGCGCTGATCACATAGCCGATGTAGGAGCCGAAGATCACCATCGCCAGGTAGCCGCCGGTGCCCAGTACGCTCAAGCCGCGCTCGTTCTTGAGGAAGGTTGGCAGCCACGAGGTGATGGCGTAGTAGCCGCCCAGGGCGCCGGTGGTCAGCAGCGAGGCGCGGATCGTGGTGAAGAGCATGCCCGGGGCGAAGATTTCATAAAAATGCGACGGCGCTGCGGTCTTTTCCGCGGCCTTGGCCTGCTGGTAGATCTCCGGGTCCTTGACCAGGCGGCGAACGAAAATCACGAACACCGCTGGCACGATGCCCAGCAAAAACAGTGCGCGCCAGGCATCTTCCGGCGGCAACAGCGAAAACAGCACGGCATACAGGATCGCCGTCAGGCCCCAGCCGATGGCCCAGCCGGACTGCACCATGCCCACCGCTTTGCCACGGTCCTGGGCGCGGATCACTTCGCCGATCAGCACGGCGCCGGCGGTCCATTCGCCGCCAAAACCGAAGCCCATCAGGGTGCGGGCGATCAACAACTGCTCGTAGTTCTGGGCAAAACCGCAAAGAAAGGTGAAGAAGGCGAACCACAGCACCGTCAATTGCAGGGTGCGCACCCGGCCGATGCGGTCGGAAAGGATACCGGCGATCCAGCCGCCCAAGGCCGAGGCGATCAGGGTGCTGGTGTGAATCAACCCGGCCTCGGCGGTGCTGATGCCCCACAGGGCGATCAGGGTGGGGATGACGAAGCTGAGCATCTGCGTGTCCATGCCATCGAGGCCGTAGCCGATCTTGCAGCTCCAGAAGGTCCGGCGTTCCTGCTTGTTGATGTTGCGGTACCAGTCGAATGGCCCCGCCACTGACCTGGCTTTGACCTGTTGCTGCACGCCCGATGGGTTCATGGTTGCCTCAGCTTGTTGGTATTGTTTTAACGACGACAATATGTGTCGCGGCTTGAGGATCATTTTTCGACGCCCGCAGGTTGTCGTCCAACGAGAAAAACCAGCTGTCTGGCATAAGAAAAACTTGATCAGTGAGCGCGCCATGAACCTCAAATTCCTCGAAACCTTCGTCTGGGTTGCCCGCCTCAAGAGTTTTCGCCTGACCGCCGAAAAGCTCTTCACCACCCAGGCCTCGATCTCCAGCCGCATCGCCGCGCTTGAGGCCGATCTCGGGGTCAGGTTGCTGCTGCGCGACTCACGCGGCGTGAGCCTGACCCCGGAAGGCAGCAAGGTGCTCGAGTACGCCGAACAGATGCTCGACACCGCCAAGGCCCTCAAGCAATCGCTGGACAGCGACCGGGCCAAGGTCGGGCGGATTCGCATCGGCGTGATGGACACGGTAATCCACACCTGGATGAGCCCGCTGGTGGCGGAGTTGATGGAGCGCTACCCGCAGGTGGAAATCGAGTTGATCGCCGATACAGCGCTTAACTTGCGCGAACAACTGCAAAAAGGCTTTCTCGATGTAATCCTGCAAACCGACCTGTTGCGCCAGGAAAGCATCCGCAGCCTGGACCTGGCGCGCTACCCCATGGGCTGGATCGTCGCCAGCCAGTCAATCTACAACCGCGACTACGCCTCGCTGGCGGACCTGGCCCGCGAGCGCATCGTGACCTTTTCGAAAAATTCCCGCCCGCACCAGGAAGTGCTCAGCCTGCTGCAGGCCGAAGGGGTCGGCGCGCCACGGCTGAACTGCGTGAACTCGGTGGCGGCGATCACCCGGCTGTTGCGTGATGGTTTTGGTATTGGCGCCCTGCCACCGGCGCTGGTCAGCGAGGAACTGGCCCGTGGCGAGCTGATCCTGCTGCCGCTGGCCCGGCAGCCACCGAGCCTGGAGCTGGTGGTGGCCTGGCAGACCGGCGTCGAGCTGGTCGACGAGGTGGTGCAACTGTGCCGCAACGTGCTGGAGCGCTACGCCCGCGATGCCGGGCCGCAGCGCATCGTGCTGGTTTAGCGCCAGCTCTCCTGCACCGCCTTGCGCCGCCCGCCGAGGGCCACCCAGCCGAGCAACAGCAGCAGGCTTTCGACCACCAGCGCCAGCAGCAGCGCGCAGCTCAGGCCCCAGGCCAGGGCCTCGGGGTTAAGCAGAATCTGGTAGCGGTAAGCGTTGAGGGTTTCTTCGCGCAGTTGCGGGTTGGCGGTAACCAGCACATGCCAGGTTTTCGCCAGCCACGGGCCCTGCACGATCTGCCATTCCTGCTCGAACTGGCGATTGCGGATCAACAGGCTCTCGATGCTGTTGGCATCGCTGGTGAACACCGGGTCGTCGCTGCTGCGGTAATGGCGCACCAAGGCCTGCAGGTCGCCGTTGAAGAAGCGCTTGGCGGTGTCTTCAAAACCCTTGAGGCCTTCGCGTGATTCAAGCAGGTGCGCCTCGACCCGCTGGCTGTAATCGACGATATAGCCCGGCACCTGCAGCCCGACCAGCAAACCGCAGGTAAACAACAGCAAGCGCAGGTAACTTCTGAACATGGGCTGATCCTTAGCTGGCCTGGCCTTCGGCGATGCATTCGCCACGGCGCCACAGGGCCCACTGGCCAGGTGCGTAGCGATGCCAGGTTTCGTTCTCGGTGAGGGCCTCGGTGGCGATCACCGTGACCACATCGTTAGGGGTGGTTTCGGCCTGGAAGTCGACGATCATGTCGACGTCCTTCAGCCGTGCCGGGCCAAACGGCGCTCGGCGGGTGATGTGCACCAGCTTGGTCGAACAGAAGCAGAACAGCCAGTCGCCATCGCTGAACAGGCAGTTGAACACGCCCTTGCCACGGTATTCGGCGCAGGCCTCGACCAGCACCGGCAGCAATTGCTCGACCTCGACCGGTTCGGGGAAGGCTTCGCGCACGCGGTTGAGCAGGTCGCAAAACGCCGCTTCGCTGTCGGTGTCGCCAACCGGCCGATAGAAGGTCGCCTGGCCCTTGAACTCGCCGAGCTGGCCGTTGTGCGCAAAGCACCAGTTGCGCCCCCACAGCTCGCGCACGAACGGATGGGTGTTGGACAGGCAGACCTTGCCGACGTTGGCCTGGCGAATGTGGCCGATCACCACCTCGCTCTTGATCGGGTAGCGCTGCACCAGGTTGGCGACTTCCGACTCGCAGCTCGCCGCCGGGTCCTGGAACAGGCGCAGGCCACGGCCTTCGTAGAAGGCGATGCCCCAGCCGTCACGGTGCGGGCCGGTGCGCCCGCCGCGCTGCATCAGCCCGGTGAAGCTGAAAACGATGTCGGTCGGCACATTGGCGCTCATGCCCAGTAATTCACACATGCTTGGCTGCTCCGGGCAAAGGCTACAGGCGCGGCTCGACCCGCGTGCCACTGCCGCCCAGCGGCGCTGCAGGTGGCGGGTTACGGTAGCGGTCGCTGCGCTCGGCGGCGAACGGCTCATCGCTCACAGGCTCGTCCGCTTCACGTTGCGCGGCGGCTTGCGCCTGCTCGCGGCGGGCCCTGGCACGGCGCTCGAGCGGCCAGCGGATGAGCACGAACAGCGCATACAGGGCAAAGGCAATCATGCCGTACATGGCCAGGTCGGCTGCGGCGCGCAGGGCGTTGTTGCCGACCTTGAACAGGGTGTCGAGGGCGGCAATGGCGATGGCCGGGGCGAACTTTTCTTTCACCGGGTCGACAATGGTCGGGGTCAGCAGCAGCACCGCCATCAACACCCGCAGCGGTTCGCGCAACCAGCGCCACATCCATGAGGTCAGGCGAAAGCCCACCAGCAGGCATCCCAAGGCGGCAAGGGCGTAGAGGCCCCAGGCGAGCAGATAGTCGTTCTCGGTCATGGTGTCCGTGGCAAGCTAGGCAAATAGACGCTTATGATAAACACTTTTCCGCGCGCAGGCGCCCCCCAGCCAAGAGAACCCCGCATGTCCGCAGACGCCACCGCTCCCCGTGCCCCGATTGCCCGCAAGGCCGAAGGTGCCGATCCCTATGCCTGGCTGCAGCAGCGCGACACCCCCGAGGTGCTGGCGTACCTGAACGCCGAGAACGCCTATCAAGAGGCGCAGCTGGCCGCTCAGGCGCCGCTGCGCGAGCAACTGTTCGAAGAGATCAAGGCGCGCATCCTCGAGACCGACCTGTCGCTGCCCTCGCCCTGGGGCCCGTACCTGTACTACACGCGCACCACCGCTGGCGACGAATACGCCCGCCATTACCGCTGCCCGCGCCCGGCCGACGATTCCAACACGGTCGATGAAAGCCGCGAAGAGCTGCTGCTCGACCCCAATGAACTGGCCCAGGGCGGCTTTCTGTCCCTCGGTGCCTTCAGCATCAGCCCCGACCACCAGCGCCTGGCCTACAGCCTGGACACCACGGGCGACGAAATCTACACCCTGTACGTCAAGGAACTGGCCAGCGGCGCCATCGAGCAACTGCCGTTCGAGGACTGCGACGGCAGCATGACCTGGGCCAACGACAACCAGACGCTGTTCTTCGCCGAGCTGGACGACACCCATCGCCCGCACAAGCTGTTGCGCCATCGCCTGGGCAGCGGCAGCGTTGCACCCGTGTATGAAGAAACCGACGGTCGTTTCTTTCTGCACTGCTACCGCGCCAGCTCCGAGCGCCAGCTGATCCTGCTGCTCAACAGCAAGACCACCAGCGAAGCCTGGGTGCTCGACGCTGAACATCCCGAGCAGGCCTTCACCTGCCTGGCGCCGCGGGTCGAGGGCCACGAGTACTACCCTGACCACGGCCAGCTAGAAGGCCAGTGGCGCTGGTTCATCCGCAGCAACCAGGACGGCATCAACTTCGCCCTGTACCAGGCCCAAGCCGATAGCGTACCGAGCCGCGAACAATGGCAACTGCTGGTGGCCCACCGCGACACGGTGATGCTCGAAGGCCTGACCCTCAACGCCAGCGCCCTGACCCTGAGCCTGCGCGAAGGCGGCCTGCCGATCATCGAGGTGCGCCCACAAGGCCTGCCGGCCTACCGCGTCGAGCTGCCAGACGCTGCCTACAGCTTGTACGTGCAGGACAGCCTGGAGTTCGTCAGCCCGCGCATCCGCCTGCGTTACCAGTCGCTCAACCGCCCGGCCCAGGTACGCCAACTGGAGCTGGCCAGCGGCGCCCAGCAAGTGCTCAAGCAAACCCCGGTGCTCGGCCCGTTCGACCCGGATGCCTACGTCAGCCAGCGCCTGTGGGCCACTGCCGCCGACGGCACCCAGGTGCCGATCAGCCTGGTGCAGCGCCGCGCCGACGTCGGCAAGCCGGTGCCGCTGTACCTGTACGGTTATGGCGCCTATGGCGAAAGCCTCGACCCGTGGTTCTCCCACGCCCGCCTGAGCCTGCTCGAACGCGGCGTGGCCTTTGCCATCGCCCACGTGCGTGGCGGCGGCGAGCTGGGTGAAGCCTGGTACCGCGCCGGCAAGCAGGAGCACAAGCACAACACCTTCGGCGACTTCATCGCCTGCGCCGAACACCTGATCGCCCAGGGCGTTACCTGCGCCGGGCAACTGGCGATCAGCGGCGGCAGCGCCGGTGGCCTGCTGATCGGCGCGGTACTGAACCAGCGCCCGGAGCTATTCAAGGCGGCGATTGCCGAAGTGCCGTTCGTCGACGTGCTCAACACCATGCTCGACCCGGAACTGCCGCTGACCGTCACCGAATACGACGAGTGGGGCAACCCCGAAGAACCCGAGGTGTACGAGCGGATCAAGGCCTACGCACCGTATGAAAACGTCCGCGCCCAGGCCTACCCTGCCCTGCTGGTGATCGCCGGTTACAACGACAGCCGCGTGCAGTACTGGGAAGCGGCCAAGTGGGTGGCGCGGCTGCGGGTGACCAAGACCGACGACAACCTGCTGCTGCTCAAGACCGAAATGGGCGCCGGCCACGGCGGCATGAGCGGGCGCTACCAAGGGCTGCGCGATGTGGCGCTGGAGTATGCGTTCGTATTTAACGTGCTGGGCGTGGTGTAAATCGGAAAATTTGTTGTCTGAGTCACCGCCCGCCCCTGTAGGAGCGGGCTTGACCCGCGATTATCAGACACCACAAAACTAAAAGAACGACGTCAATGCCTGAACCCACCCACCTCAACAACGAAATCCGCGACATGCTCATGGACTGCGGCCTGTTCGACCAGTTGCTGCCTGTCGACTTCCAGGCCGCCGCCGGCTATTTCAGCATCAGCAGCATGAGCGAAGGTGAAGAAATTTTCCGCGAAGGCGATGCCGGCACCTTCATGTGCATCATCCACCACGGCGTGGTGTCGGTACGCAAGACCGACGCCGAGCAGCGCCAGGTCGAAATCGCCACCCTGCGCAAGGGCCGTGCCTTCGGCGAAATGGCCGTGCTCGACGGTGAACGGCGCTCGGCCAGTTGCATTGCCGCCAGCGACTGCCAACTGCTCAACCTGGGCAAGGACTCGCTGGAAAAGATGCTCAACGACGCCCCGAAGATCGCCGCCAAGATCATCCGCGCCCTGGCCGTGGCCTTGTCGCGGCGCCTGCGCATGCAGGACGGCCAGCGTCTGGCGCAGCAGGTCTAGCCGCCCTTGCCCTTGCTGTAGTTCGGACTCAGGCCGGGCAACGGCTGGTCCTTGGGCGGAGCGGGCAGCGGCATCGGCGGCAGCAATGGCGAGCCCGGTCGCGCATCACCGGCCCGCGGCGGCGTACTTGGCGTCACCTGCGGATAGGGCGTTGGCGTGGCGGTGCCCGGCGCCCCCGGCACCGGCGTGGCCAGCCGCGGTTGCAGCTCGGCGGCCACGGTGCTTTGCAGGCTGGCACAGATCAGTACGGCAATGATCGCGTAACGCATGCGCAGGCTCCTGAGGGTCCTGGCTACAGGCTACTCCCACCGCGCACGGTTTGCCTGTCCGAATTGCCCGCCATCGGGCTAAACTTCAAGGCATAACCGTAACAAGCCCGAGAAAAGGTAATCCCATGAGTTCGTCATCCTCTGCCGCCGCCACCGCACGGCTAGACCGCATCCTCGCCGACGCCAAGCGCGACAAGGAAATGGGCTACCGCGACAAGGCCCTGCGCATGTACCCGCACGTGTGTGGCCGCTGCGCCCGCGAGTTCGCCGGCAAGCGCCTGAGCGAGCTGACCGTGCACCACCGTGACCACAACCACGACAACAACCCCCAGGACGGTTCCAACTGGGAGCTGCTGTGCCTGTACTGTCACGACAACGAGCACTCGCGCTATACCGACCAGCAGTACTTCAGCGAAGGCTCGACCAGCAGCCCGAGCATCGCCAAGGCCACCCACAATCCGTTTGCGGCCCTGGCCGGGATGCTGAAGAAGGACTGAAGCGCCCACAGTCGCCGGCAAGCCCGTATAATCGCGTCTTTTTTGCGAAGGGCCCCGGCACGTGGCGAACAAACGGTACAGCTGCATTGGTCTGTTCAACCCCAAGTCAGCAGAGAACGTCGGTTCGGTGATGCGCGCCGCGGGTTGCTACGGCGTCAACTCGGTGTTCTACACCGGCAAGCGCTATGAGCGCGCCCGCGACTTCGTCACCGACACCAAGCGGGTGCACTACGACATTCCGCTGATCGGTATCGACGACCTGCAGAAGATCATCCCCCTGGGCTGCACGCCGGTGGCAGTGGAGCTGGTCGACGGCGCCCGGCCGCTGCCCGAGTACACCCACCCGGACCGCGCGATCTATATCTTCGGCCCCGAAGACGGCTCCCTCGACCCGAGTGTGCGGGCCTGGTGCGAAGAGACCATCTACATCCCGACCAACGGTTGCATGAACCTTGCCGCCACCGTCAACGTGGTGCTCTACGACCGCCTGGCCAAGGGCCTGAACACCCGCTCCGGGCCGAAATTCAAGTAAGCCGACTGAACAGCCCGCCCTGCCCGGCGGTCTGCTGTAGACCATCGTCCCTACTGGAGAATGACCATGACCGAGAAACAGACGCTTATCCCGGCCAATTCCGCGCATATGGCCAGCGATCAGAATGTCCACGGCTGGGAGCGCGCAGGTTCGGTTGCCACCGGGGTGATCATGGTCGGCAAGGGCCTGCGCCGTGGCGGCCTGTTCGGCTTGATTCAGGTGGCCATCGGCGGGGTTGCCCTGGCCCGTGGCATCACCGGCCACAGCTCGGTGAAAAGCCTGATCGAGCGCGGCCGCAGCGACCTGGACAACATCCGCAGCAAGATCGAACGCAGCGGCGCCGAGCTGCAAGCGCTCAAGGCCAACGCCGAAGCCGCTACCCGTGGCACCACGGTGACCGGCACCGACGCGCTCAATGACCCCAAGCCTTAACGCAGCAGCTTGCTCTGCAGCACCTCGGACGACTTGCCCAGCACGCTTTCGCTGAGCTGGATGAACTCGGCGGTGCTGACGCTGTTCAGGCGCATCATCGCCCGGGTGACATCGTCCAGTGAGCGCTGGTTGTGGGTGTGCAGGCGGATTTCCTGGTCAAGTGCGCGCAACAGCAGCACGCCACGGGCGATCACCGCGCTGTCGACCTGCTCGCCGCGCAAGCTGCTGACCTTCTTGCCACTGCGTTCAAGGCTCGCCTGCAGGGCCTGGTAACGCTCGTCGGTCATGCCGCCAGCGCGGCGCAGCAGTTCGCTGGCGTAGTACTCGGCCAGGCTTTCGCTGATCCAGTCGCTGGCCTCGCGATCATTGATTTGCGCAAACACATGCACCAGCTCGCGCAGCACCGGGCTTGAGCCGTTCTCAGCGACCAACGGACGGCTGCTGTGCAGGTAGATGGAGTTGTGCCCGGCGCGAGCGCCGCGCCACAGTTCATCGCGGGCGCCCACCAGCAACAGCTTGGGCGGGTTGCGCGGGAACACTGCCTGCAGCTGTGGCCAGACGAAGGTCAGCAGGGTCAGGTTGTCCAGCCGGCGCATGCCCTGGCCTTGGGGTGCGGCGACACTGACTTCGGTTTCGCCCAGGCGCGCGCGGCGGGTGCCGACGGTGCCGGCGAGCATCCAGCCGGTCGGGCGGTCGAACAGGCGCGAAACGTTGTCGATGCGAAAACGCTGCTTGCCGATGCGCGGCCACGGCGTCTCGACGCTTTTCCAGCCCTTGGGCAGCTCAAAGCTCAGGCGTGCCACCAGTTCGGTGCCGTCGTGCTGGTCCAGGCGTGCCGGCGGCACCAGGTCATCGCCGCGAAACAGCGCCCAGTCCGGGGTCATGCGGGTTTCATAAGCGCCGCCCTTGAGCCGCTGGCTCAGGCGTACCTTGTAGGTGAGCTGGCTTTTGCCCGGCGCCGGTTGCCAGTGGCCACGCTGATCGTCGCCCTGCAGCTGCCACTGGCCGTCGGCCTTGAACTCGCTGTAGGCGCCGTCCTTGCCCAGGTCGAAGTCCAGGCTGCGCACGCTGGCGCCATCGGCCAGGGTGAGGCGCACTTCGGCCTGCTCGCTTTGTGGCAGCAAGCGCACGTGGTAATCCAGATCGACTTTTTTCGCCCAGGCCGGCGAACTGGCCAGCAGGCCCAGCACCAGCCACCCATGGCAACGCACACGCATACAGAAACTCCTTGTTCCGCCAAACGCGATCTCCGACAACCCTCTGCGAGGCTCAGCCGGCGCGGAAAATCAGATAGTCTTCCCAGTCGTCTTCATCGACGCTGTCTTCGCTGAGCATGCGCCCGGATTGTGAAATCCGTTGCTTGTGCACCTGCTCGCGGTCGCCACACACCAGGTGATGCCAGTCGGGCAGATCCTTGCCCTCGCTGACCAGGCGGTAACCGCAGGTGGTCGGCAGCCATTTGAACTGGTCGGCCTTGCCCGGCGTGAGCTGGATGCAGTCGGGTACGATCTGCATCCGCTGCGGGTAATCGCTGCACTGGCAGGTCTTGAGGTCCAGCAACTTGCAGGCGATACGCGTGTAATAGACGCTGTTGTCGTCTTCATCTTCAAGCTTTTGCAGGCAGCACAGGCCACAGCCGTCACACAGCGACTCCCACTCTTGCGGGTCGAGTTGCTCGAGGGTTTTACGCATCCAGAATGGATTGGCGTTGGCAGTCATGTCGCGGGTGTCCTGTTTCAATTCGTATGCGGCGGCGCGGCGGCGCCAGTCTAGGGCCTGTCACCGGCCATTGCCAGACCGCTTGTCAGCGCTCATATGACACAGTAGTTTGACCAGCGGTCACCTACCCAACTTCAGGAACTATTGATGAGTGCAAATCCTCGCGTTGCCGATCATGCCATCAACGAACAGTTCATCCAGCGCTGGTCGCCGCGCGCCTTCACCGCCGAGCCGATCGACCAGGCCACCCTGCTGAGCTTCCTTGAAGCCGCACGCTGGGCACCTTCGGCCTACAACTCGCAGCCCTGGCGCTTCCTCTATGCCCGCCGCGATACGCCGAACTGGGAACGCTTCCTTGGCTTGCTCAACGAGTTCAATCGCAGCTGGGCCCAGCACGCCTCGGCGCTGGTGATCATCATTTCCAAAACCAGCTTCACCGCGCCGGGCGCCAGCGAAGAAACCCCGGCCCTGTGGCACACCTTCGACACCGGCTCGGCCTGGGGACACCTGGCGTTGCAGGCGAGCCTGAGCGGCTGGCACACCCATGGCATGGCCGGTTTCGACCAGGAACTGACCCGCAAGGAGCTGAAGATCCCCGAAGGCTACGCCCTGCACGCGGCAGTGGCGATCGGCAAGCTGGGCGACAAGTCGACCCTGGCCGAAGGCTTGCAGGCGCGGGAAGTGCCGAGCCCGCGGCGGCCGTTGAGCGAGTTGGCGGCTGAGGGTGATTTCAGCCTTTGATGGGTTTCGCGGGTCAAGTCGAGACTTTTAATAGCCGCGCTGAAAGTCCACTTCCCCGCGCAGCCCTTGACCCGCCTGATACGCCCGCAGGTTCTCGACAAACAAGCGCACCATCGCCGAAGGCGATGTCGGTGCCGAGCTGTGCCCGGTCAGCAGCAAGCCCCAGGCGGTCCAGAACGGATGGCGCTGGGGCAGCGGCTCCTGGCGACAGACATCGATCACCGCACCGGCCAGATGGCCTTTCTTCAAAGCCTCGACGAGGTCGCCATCGACCACCGCCACACCGCGCCCGGCATTGATGAACAGCGCCTCGGGGTTGAAGCGCTGAAACAACGCGGCGTCGTACAGGTCATGGGTTGCCGGGGTATCGGGCAGCAGGTTGATGACATAATCGACCTCGCCGACCAGACGGCCCAGGTCGTCAAGGCCGGCCACTTCGATAAACGGCGCCTGCTCACGCGGCTGGCTGGCGATGCCGTACAACTGCACGCCAAACGGAACCAGAAACTGCGCCACCTGCTGGCCGATATCACCGGTGCCGACGATCAGCGCCCGGCGCCCTTGCAGGCTGCGTCCGGGGCGGTCATCCCACTTGCGCTCGACCTGGCTGACCAGGCGCGCCAGTACCTCGCGCTCGTGGCCAAGCATGTAGGTGAGCACATACTCGGCCATGACCTGGCCAAAGATGCCCACCGCCCGGGTCAGGCGGTAGTCGCGCTGCAGGCCGTCTGCCAGCAGCGGGGTGATGCCGGCCCAGGTCGACTGCAGCCACTGCGGCTGATGACCCTGGCGCAGCAAGGTCGCCAGCAGGTCCGGCTGGCCCAGCCACACCGGGCTGGCGGCGGCCATCCGCGCAAGCTCGGCCGAATCGCCACTGTTCAGGACCTCCAGGTCCGGTGCCATCTCGCGCAACAGCCGAGCGTAGAGGGCATGATCCTGTTCAGCGATCAAAACACGCATGTTCATTGCAACCTTGGGTAACGGCGCAAGCCGCCAGGGGCTGGCGGCGCGACAAAGAGGGGGATCAGACCGGGTCGTTGCGACGCAGCAGCTCTTCTGGCAGGTGCTCGATGTACTCGTCCTCGGCCGGTGGCATTTGCAGGTGGTAACCCTGCTGTTCGAGGTTTTCCAGGACCTTGGCAATATCTTCGCGGGCCAGCTGGCGCTCCGGGCTCAGGACCAGGTCGAAGGCATGCACGGGCTTGCCAAAGAACGGCAGCAGGCCTTCGGGCACGCGCTCCAGGCCGTCGGCCTTGAGCACGTACAGGTACATTTCGTTCTTGCGCGGGCTCTTGTAGATCGAGCAGATACGTTTCATGGTTGGTCTCCGGCGCCCGCCAGGCAATCAAGCAGCGCCTGCCCCATGCGCTCACGGCGCCAGCCGCGCAGCGACTCGGGGAGTTGATAGGGTCCGTTGGGGTAGCCGCTCTTGAGCAGCAGTTCCAGGGTTTTCTTGCGCAGCATCAGCTCGGGGGCGATGTTCAGGCGCTCGGCCTCGGCCTGGCCGATGGCGCGCAGTTGCTTGAGCAGCGCCGAGGCTTCGATCGGCAGCGGCTCGGGCACCGCCGGCGGCCATTGCTCTGGCGGCAGACTGGCGGCCTGCTTGATCAGGCCGAGCAAAAACTCGCCATCCTGACGAATGGTGCGCGGGTGCATGTCTTCGATCTTGGCCAGCGCCGACAGCGAGTCGGGCTGGGTGCGGGCCATCGGCCACAAGGCGTTTTCACGCACGATGCGGTTGCGCGGCAGGTCGCGCGCACGCGCCTCGCGCTCGCGCCAGGCGCACAGCTCGCGCAGTACCGCCAGTTGCGCACGCGACAGCTTCCAGGCCAGCTTGGCTTCGCGGTATAGCTCAAGGGGATCGGTTTCGCGGCGCAGCTGGGCAACCAGTTCGGCGCCGTCTTCAAGCACCCAGGCGTTCTTGTCATCCGACAATTGCGGGCGCAGGCGCTCGTACAGTTCGGCCAGGTGCACGGCGTCTTCGGCGGCGTAGCTGACCTGGGTGTCCGACAGCGGGCGTTGCAGCCAGTCGGAGCGGGTTTCACCCTTGGGCAGGTCGATGCCCAGCACTTCCTGGACCAGGCGCGAATAGCCCATGGAGAAACCCAGGTTGAGGTAACCGGCGGCCAGCTGGGTGTCGAACAACGGCGCCGGCAGGCTGCCGGTCAGGCGCGACAGCACTTCGAGGTCTTCGCTGCAGGCATGCAGGACCTTGATCACCTGCGGATCTTCGAGCAGGCCGGCCAGCGGCTGCCAGTCGCCGATGCGCAGCGGATCGATCAGGTAGGCCCGTGCCCCGTCGCCGACCTGGATCAAACCGGCTTTCGGATAAAAGGTATCGACCCGCATGAACTCGGTGTCGAGTGCCACGAAGGGCAGCGTGCGCCACTGCTGGCAATGCTCTGCCAGGCTGCGGTCATCGCAAATCCAGTGAATATCAATGGCCACAAGGCTCTCCCACAAACAATGGCGCGCAGTATATACGGCGCAGGCCATCGTCGGGAAACCACTCGACCGCTATCCCTGCCGCCGCTACCGCGCCTGTGATCAGTGCCGGGCCAACATCGGCCGGCAACTGGCGAACAGGTCCAACTGCGGCTTGTACAGGGCGGTGTGCACCTGCAGCAGGCCGAGCATGGAATGGAACAGATTGTCCTGGCTCAGCGGTTGATTACGGGCCTTCTGCAGGCAGTCGCTGTCGACGCCGAAGCTGGCCTTGTAACTGTCGGAGAACCACGCTAGCAGCGGCACGTGTTTTTGCTGCTCCGGCGCCAGCATGTACGGCGTGCCATGCAGGTACAGGTTGTACTCACCGAGCGATTCGCCGTGGTCGGAGAGGTACAGCATGGCGGTGTCGACCTTGTCCTGCTTGCTGCGCAAGAGGTCGATCAGCGAAGCCAGGACATGGTCGGTGTACACCAGGGTGTTGTCATAGGCGTTGACGATGCTCTCCTGGCTGCACTGGTTGAGGGCATTGCTGCGGCACACCGGGGTGAAATGTTCATATTCTTTGGGGTAGCGTTTGTAGTAGTCCGGCCCGTGGCTGCCCATCTGGTGCAGGACCAGCACGGTGTCCTGTTGCAGGTTGTCGATGAAGCTGTCCAGGCCCTTGAGCAGGATCTCGTCGCGGCACTCGTCATCGGCGCACAGCGCCGGGTCCTTGAGGTTGCTGACATCCTCGAACACCACCCGGTCGCAAGTGCCCTTGCAGCCAGACTGGTTATCACGCCAGCGCACCGCCAGCCCGGCCCGCTGCAGCACATCGAGCAGGCCTTCCTGGTTTTTTGCGGTGCTGGCGTCGTAATCCTTGCGGGTGAAGCCGGAGAACATGCACGGCACCGACACGGCGGTTTCGGTGCCGCAGGAGTGCACGTCGGTGAAGGCGATCAGGCCCTTTTCCTGGCTCAGTTGCGGTGTGGTGTCACGGCCATAGCCGAGCACCCCGAAGTTCGGCGCCCGCGCGCTCTCGCCGACCACCAGCACAGTCAGCGACTTGCGCGTACGTTGCTGCCAGGCGACGTCGAGCCTGGCGTCCTCGCCGATGGCGCGAAACGGCTTGGCGGCGCTGCCAACGCGCTCGCCGACATAGCCCAGGGAGGCGCCGACAAAATTGCTCGGCACCAGCAGCAGGCGGATTTCATGGTGATTGCGAAACAGCGAAGCCAGGCCCTGGTAGTTGATCAGCGCGACGGCGCCCAGCACCACAACACAGGCGACACTGGCGAGTAACTTGCCGAACAATTCACGGACCCAGTTACGGTATAAAACCGGCGTCTTGTACAACAACAAAGAAGGCAAGACACCTAAAAACGTTATATATAAAAAAAGTTTAATCGAGAGCAGGTCACGCACTTCCGTGGCATTCGTCTCCATGGCATTGCGCAGCATGCCGACATCGATCATTACCCCGTACTGGCTCATGAAGTACGCCACTGCGGCACTGACCATGAACAAGGTAATCAGCAGCGGTTTGAGCAGCGGCCTGAAGGCCAGCAGGGTCAATACCAGGTTGAACGCACAGAGGATCATCACCCCAAAGGCCGCGCGCAGCAGCAGGCCGTGGGCATCGGTGGCAAGCACCGAGGCCAGGTGTTGCCACAATAACGAGTTGAAGCCAATCAACAGGTACAGGCTGGCAATCAACGTGACCCATTCGGCCCGCAGGGGTTTGACCTTGAACATGATGGTTCGCTTATTTAAACGTCGGGAACAGTGCCGTTGCGGCACTACCTGGAAACAGCCCGAACTTTAAGTAGCCAGTCATCAATTTTTTGTGAAAAAGACGCCAACAAATAGTCGCTTGGCGTCTATTTAAGTATGACGTTCAGCGTGTGTTCAGGCACACGCCTGTTTACCCCGGCAGGTGCACTTTTGAATAGGAATCGCGATCAATATCGATTACCTCGACGCACAGCTGGATGTCCAGCCCCGGCGTGCCTGGCACGGCCTCCTTGAGCACCTCCAGCAGGCTCGCCGACAGCTGGCGTTTGATCTCGGCCGAACGGCCGCTGAGGATCGCCAGCTTGATGTGGGCGAACGCACGCTCCACCGGCGCCACGCCCACGCGAAAACTGGCCAGGGCCACGGCGCGGCTCTTGATGTCCAGCTCTTCGGCGAACTGGCCGCTGCCGACCAGGGCGTGGTTAAGGCGCAGCAACAGGCGGTCGACCTCGAGGTTTTTCAGGTTGTCGCTGTATTCCACATGAAGATGAGGCATTGCACGGAGTCCTGGGCGGGGCAAATGTTGCAACAGACTACCTCAGCCGCGAAACCCGGCAAAGCCGACTATCCTCTAAGTTCATGACTTCCACCCCACAAACCCCGGAGAGGTGAAGAAATGCCGGTCAAGCACGATTTACTCGCAGACTTGAATCTGACCAAGGACCAGTTCATCGAGAAGAAACAACACGACCCGCGGCTGAGTCAGCTGCATGAAGACTACAACCGCAAAGACGCCGAAGTCGTCGATGCCGAGAACAATAGCGCCGCCGATGACACCGTCACCCGGCTACGCAAGGAACGCCTGAAGATCAAGGACGAGATCGTCGCCCATCTTAAGTAACCCGCAATACCTGTGGGAGCGGGCTTGACCCGCGATAGCGATCTACCTGCCACATCGCATCGCCAGGCAAGCTCGCTCCTGCCAGCCCCCCTTAAGACCGCGCCCACACCACCGGAAACCAATCCTCGCGCATGCGATCGCCGCTCTTCAGGTCAATCCCCGGAAACGGCGGTGAGGTCCGGCCGGGCCGCTGGATATAGCGCACGTCATCACCCATGAAGCGCGTCGAGAAGGCCCGGCGGCGGTTGCTGCCGTTGTTGCCGGCGGCGCCATGCACGGTACGAAAATCGAACACCACCGCATCACCTGGCTCAAGCTCCGGCGAAAGAATCTGGTATTCGCCGTTCTCCACGTCCGGCATGTCCATGAACAGGCTTTCACCGGAGCCGGCATCGGTGGCGCCATAGAAATCCTTGTTGCTGGCCCAGCTCTTGGGCCGAACCGGCTTGGGCCAGCGATGGGAGCCGAGGACCACACTCAAGGTGTTGTGGCGGGTGACCGGGTCCAGCGGTATCCAGTAGCTGGCGGTTTGCAGGCCGTCGACGCAGTAGTACGGCAGGTCCTGGTGCCAGGGCGTGGGCTTGGAGGTGCCCGGCTCCTTGACCAGGATGTGTTCATGGAACACCTGCACTTGCCGCGACTGCATCAGCGCCCCGGCAAGCGCCGCAGCGGGCGAGTTGAGCACGAAGTCCTTGAATGCCGGGATGCGTTGCCAGTTGCAGTAATCCTCGAAGAAGCGCCCGCCTTCGCCACTGCCGACGTTCTCGATGGCAAAGGCGCTGGGCGCGGCCAGGTTCTGTTCAAAACCTTCGCGCAGCGGTTCGATCCAGTCGCGGAACACGCCACGCAAGACCACTGCACCGTCACGCTGGAACTGTTCGATATCGGCATTCATCGCAGACCACCTCTCTTGTTGTAATGACAAAAGTATTGGGCGCCCGCGCGCAGCCGGTAAACCACAGATTACCTATGCGCCACTATAGGCAATCTGTATGGCGCGACGGTTGTCAGCCCGCCGCCTTTGGCCGGTTAATGGCCCTGCCTGTGTCCTACGGCGCCTTGCTATCCAAGAATAAGAACAACGAGGAGTTACCTGGGATGAACGAAAACAGCACCGCCTTGCGGCGCGGTCTGAGTACCCGCCACATTCGCTTCATGGCACTCGGTTCTGCCATCGGCACCGGGCTTTTCTATGGCTCTGCAGCGGCCATCAAACTGGCTGGCCCTTCGGTGTTGCTCGCCTACCTGATCGGTGGCGCGGCGATCTACATGATGATGCGCGCCCTCGGCGAGATGGCCGTGCGCAACCCGGTGTCCGGCTCCTTCGGGCAATACGCCAGCCAGTACCTGGGGCGCTTTGCCGGTTTTCTCACGGGCTGGAGCTACGCCTTCTCGATGCTGGTGGTGTGCCTGGCGGATGTCACCGCCTTCGGCGTCTACATGAGCTTCTGGTTCCCCGACACGCCGCGCTGGATCTGGGTGCTGGGCATCGTCTTCTTCATCGGCGCGCTGAACCTGTGCAGCGTGCGGGTGTTTGGCGAACTGGAGTTCTGGCTGTCGCTGCTGAAAGTCACCGCCATCGTCTCGATGATCCTTGCCGGCGCCGCCGTGCTGATGTTCGGCATCCAGCTGGGCGGCGCCGGCGAGCCCCTGGCGGCGGTGAGCAACCTGTGGAGCCATGGCGGCTTCTTCCCCAATGGCGTAGGCGGCATGATCGCCTCGTTCACCGTGGTGATGTTCGCCTTCGGCGGCGTCGAGATGATCGGCATCACCGCCGGCGAAGCCAAGGACCCGCAGCGGGTGATCCCCCGGGCGATCAACTCGGTGCCGCTGCGCATCCTGCTGTTCTACGTGTTCACCCTGTTGGTGCTGATGTCGATCTACCCCTGGTCGAAGATCGGCAGCGAAGGTAGCCCCTTCGTGCAGATTTTCAGCGGCCTGGGCATTGGCTCGGCGGCGACGCTGCTGAACATCGTGGTGATTTCGGCGGCGGTGTCGGCGATCAACAGCGACATCTTCAGCGCCGGGCGGATGATGTACGGCATGGCCCACAACGGCCAGGCACCGGCCAGCTTCGCCCAGCTGTCGCGCTTCGGTGTGCCGTGGATGACCGTGGTGGTGATGGCCGTGGCCCTGCTGCTGGGGGTGGTGCTCAACTACCTGGCGCCGGACAACCTGTTCCTTATCCTCGCGGCGGTGGTGACCTTCTCGATCGTATGGGTGTGGCTGATGATCCTGCTGTCGCAGATCGTCATGCGCCGCGGCATGAGCACCGAGGAGGTAGCCCGGCTGCACTTCCCGGTGCCGTTCTGGCCGGTCGGCCCGGCCTGCGCGGTGGTGTTCATGCTGTTCATCTTCGGCGTGCTGGCCTGGTTCCCCGACACGCGCATGGCCCTGTACGTGGGCATCGGCTGGCTGGCCCTGCTGTCACTGGGCTACTGGCTGTTCGTCGCCCGCCAAGCGCAGGTCAGGCTGGCCGGATCGCCGGGTAACTGATCAGGTCGCCAGCTGCTCGCTGGCCCAGTCGAGGAAGGCCTGCGCCGCCGGTGACGGGCGCATGGCGCTGGACTGGGCCAGCACCACCGGCTGCGGGCTGACCGTTTCCAGCAGGGGCCGGCAGGCCAGCGGCTGGCCGTCGTAGCTGCAATCGGCCACCGGCCGGGTGCAAGACAGCGCCACGCCATAGCCATGGGCGACCAGCCCGCGCTGCATCTCGAAAGTCTGGGTCAGTTGCAGGCTGGCCGGTTGCAGGTCATGGGCCCAGAACAGCGAAAGAAAGTATTCGCGTGTCCGGGCGATGTCTTCGAGAATCAAACACTCCGTGGCCAGGTCCACCAGCGATACCCGCTCCTGCAACGCCAGCGGGTGGTCGGCCGGCAGTAGGGCGTAAGGCGTCAGTTGCGCCAGCACGCGCTTTTCGATCGGCGCATCGAGCCCCACGTCATAGGTCAGCGCCAGCTCCGCCTTGCCATCGCTCAGGCGCCGGTTGACCTCGGCAAGATCGGCTTCGAACAAGGTGATGGTGACTTCCGGATGGCGTCGGCGAAAGCCGCTCAACAGGCGCGGCGCGTAGTACGGCCCCAGGTCCTGGAAGCAGATCAGGCTCAGGCTCCCGCGCACCACCTGTTGCTGCTCGCCCTTGCCGCTGATGGCCGAGGCCAGGTTGAGCATGTCGCGCGCCTGTTCGAGCAGCTTGCGCCCGGCCGGGGTCAGCTCCAGGCCACGGCTGACCTGGCGATGAAAGAGCTTCTCGCCCAGGCTCGCCTCCAGCTGCGACAGCGCCAGCGACACCGACGGCTGGGAAATATGCTTGGTGCGCGCCGCGGCACTGACACTACCCTGCTCGGCGGCAGCGACGAAATACTCCAACTGGCGAAAGGTGAAGCCGATCATCGCAATGCCCCTCTGGGATGCTGAAACCAACAGTCGCGCAGTTACCCCGCCAGCGCCGGGCTCAACGCCGCGGGCGTATGCCAGGGAATATCGGCCCAGGCACCGCTGCCGGGGGCCAGCAACTGGCGCAGATGCTGCTCGTGGAACGCTTCGCCCAGCGAGTCGACGCGAAACGCCGCGACCCATTGCTCGCGCCCCAGCTTATAGGCTTTGCCGAAATCTTCCCAACTGTCGAAACAGTCCTGCGCCCGCTGCGCATTGAGCAGCAGCACACGCCAGGCAAGATCAGGCTCGAGCCAGCGCATCAGCAGCGCACAACGGGCCACAAACGCCACCCGCGCACAGGCAAAGGCCATGGCCGCACGCGGCTCATCGCTGGCCGTCAGCGCCTGCAGGTCGAGGCTGTACCATTGCTGTTCGAGGGTGGCGCTGAAGTGCGCGCGCACGGCCTCGTCATCGCAGTTGCTGCGAACCCCGGCCTGGTGCAGCAACGCTGCCCGCACGATCTTCTGCGCTTGCTCGTTGAAGTGATCGCAGGCCGGCGAGTAGAAGCCCTCGACGCCCATCGCATCGGCCATGGGCCTGGCCAACAACAGCGACCAGTGCTTGCGCTGGCTGAACAACGGCGCGGCACGCGGTCGCAATACCCGCCACAATAACCAGGCTGAAACAACAGCCGCGATCAGTAAAAACATGCGTTTCTCCTTACCTTGCCCGGGCCTGCCAGGCCTGGATTTCCTCACCCTCGGCCGGCGTCATGTCCGGCCATGGCACGCCTTCGGTCTGGTACAGCGGATCATTGAGCTGACGCTCAGCGCGCTTGCTGACGATATGCCGGGTGGCGTACTTGACCGACACCGCTTGCGGACCAGCCTGCAAGAACTGCTGCGGCTGACGCCCGGCCACCAGCCACTCGACCATGGCCGACGGCGCTTCGAGGCGCTCGTACAGCTGCGGATAACGGGCCACCAGGCGGGTCTGCGCGGTCGGGTCGCTGACCTCTTCGATGCGCAGCCACCCAGCTTCAGTGCGTACGATGCCGATGGCGATGCAGTCGGCGGGCGTCTGCTGGTCGGTGCCCAGGGCATTCAGGCACTGCAGCAAGTCCTGGTAATAACGCTCGACCGGCGGCCGGTTCTGCTTGCCCTTGACCTGCTCGACGGTCAAGGTGCCGTCGGCCTGAACGATCAGGCTGATGGTGATGTGTGGCTGGCCCTGGCCGTCGCGAAAACTCAACACGCGCATGCGCCGCTGCTCCACCGCTTCGGCATAGCGCTCGCCGTAGCCGCCGGTGAGGGCGCGGCGATCGGCGAACTGGCCCAGGCAGTGGCGCATCACGTAGCTTTCAAAGGCCATCTCGGCGCGCAGCAAAGGGCTCTCGGGGCGCAGCTCCTGCAATACGTGCTCAGCAGTGGTCACCCGCGTGAGCAAGGCCTCGGGCTGGCTCTGGCGCCAGCCCTGCTCGAGCCGCGCGGCCATCTGCGCGTGCTCCTTGTGCCACAGCGCCAGCGCCTGCGGGCAGTTGATGCGATCGAGCTTGCCAGCCAGCGCGGTGCCCTGGCGCGAGGTAAGGAACTCCACCAGCAAGGCCTCCTCGGCCAGCAGTGGCGCCTGCTGCGGATCGATCCAGACCAGCGGCGCCTGCTGCGACTGTTTGCCGGCGTCGCCCAAGTGCCTGGCCACCCACGCCGGCGGTTCGGCCCCCAGCGCCTCGACCGCCTGCTCCAGGGTCAGGATCGGCCGCGCCGGCTCGAAGTTGCCGACCAGGTGCCGGTAGAAATGGTTGAGCAACCATTTGCCCACCTCTGGCGCATCACCACGGGCCTTGCTGCGCTCGGCAATGGCGCGCTTGAGTTGATCGGCATTGAGTGCGTTGCGCGGGGCGTAACCGGACTGTCGCAGCTCCGGTGTCACTTCCATATCTGCCACCAGGCCTTGCCAGCCGGTTTATCAACGGCCTGCAGCTCGGCGATGCTCTGGCTGAAGATTTCATTGTTGCTCTGGTCGATAGCGTTGTCCGGATCACTGCGCAGGATCGAGCGCTGGTAGTAGGCGATGGCCTCTTCCTTGCGCCCCAGGCCCTTGAGCACATCGCCGGAGCAACCCAGCAGGCTGGCGATGTCACCTTCGTTGACATAGGGCGCGTAGCGCAGCCACAGGCTGGTGGCGGCCTCCGGCAGGTTGTACGACAGGTACGTGGCCACTTTTATCCGCGCGAACAGTTGCGAGATTTCCAGGTCTTTGTCGGCGACTCCTTGCTCTTCCTGCCATTTGAGCACGCGCTCGAGCCAGATCAGGATTTCGCGTTCGCGGTCCAGGCGGTACAGGGCCCGGCTGACTTCGAACAGGTACTCTTCGGGGTCGTGGCGGCTGTAGCCATAGTCGGCGGCGAAGTGCCAGAGCTGCTCGGCGGCTTCGGCGATGCCCGCGTCATCCCCCAGCTCAATGCGGTTTTGCAGGGTGCCATGATAGTGTTCTGCGAACGGACTGGCGGCAATGCCACGGGCATGCAGCTCCAGGGCCTGCTCATACATGCGCTGGTCGTTGTAGCAGCGGTAGTTGATCGCCAGGTTGTTGCAGAGCATCGAGTACATGTGCACACAGGCATCGTAACGATGCCCGCGACCGGTGGCGAAGCATTGCTCCATGCGCGCCTGGCCACGTTCGTAGGCCAGCTTTTGTACTTCGCGCAACAACGACCAGGCCTGATCTGCTTCCTCGCTCGAGAGCTTCTCGACTTCCACCTCGACCAGGTCGTCGATGTTGCAAGCGAAACTGTAATAGTTCATGCCACCAGCCATTGTCAGCAGCGGTTGGCGCAAGGCATCGACAATGCCGAACACACTGGCATTGGCGCTGAACAGGCTGTAGGCGCTACGGTGGTCTTGCATATTGCCGGCCGAAACGGCCTCGCGCAGCATCGTAAGTTCAGTGTTGGCGTCAATGCGCCCGGCCTGGCGTTCACGCACTGCCAGCAGGCGGTTGATCCAGGGGTGGTTCGGCGCGCGGCGGCGGGCTTCTTCCAGGGCCTGGGCGAAAACGTTGTCGAGCTGCTCAAGGTCATCGCGGGCAGCATGCAGCGCATCGAGCAACGGGCCCATGGACGGCGTCGACTCGTCGCGCCATGGCAGCCCGGAAACAAACCGCTCCAAGACCTTTTGATCATCACAGGCGCGCATCACGCACAGCGGCCACCATGGCGACTGGTCCTCGGCATCGAGCAGGCGATCGTGTACCCAGTAGGCAGTGCCCGGCCACATCTGGTTGCGAACGCCATAGATCTCCATGAATGCACGCTGCCCGGCGTCGTCGATCTGACCGTTTTCAAGCAACCAGGGCAAGTGGAATTCGACAAAGTTGTCACCGCCGCTGGAGTCCAGTTCCAGGGTCGCCACTTCACAGATTTTCAAGGCGCCGGGCAGGTCGCCCTGGGCCTTCAATGAGCGCGCCGCCAGGCGCGCCAGGCGCACTTCCCACTCGCGGCGCTGGGGCAGCGACAGCTCAGCGATCAACTGCACCACAGGTTGCTCGAACATCGCCAGGCGCAGCGGCACGATTTCGATCAGTGCATCGCCCAGCCACAGCCAGTCGTTGCCGTCGACGTCCTGGTCAGCAGCGGCGGTGCGCAACGCGGTAATTGCCGCCAGCGCCGCTTCGCGAGCCTCTTCGTCACGTTCGTGGGCAGCCAGCACCCGCGCCCGGCGCCGGTGTTGGTCGGCATCGTCCCAGGCCCGCAAGGCATGGCGGCCGGGGTTGATCAACGCCAGGGTGTGACGCACCTCGATGGCCTTGAGGGCGACGTCGAGGGTGGTGTGCTGCAGATCGTCAAAAATGCGGTAGCGCCGGTACTGTTCGATATCGAACGCCAGCGACTCGTTGCTCAGTTGCTGCAGGGCGTCGAGGGCCTGCAGCAGGCCTTGCTCGTCTTTGAGGTAGTTGCACAGGCGCAGCTGGTAGATCAGCAGGTTGACCTTGAGTTCGTTGCGCGCCTCTTCTGGCGTCGCCTCGATCAGCGCCTGGCCGTCGTCGGCCAGCACCGCCCTGGAGGCGTCGGCGTCACCGGCGTTGACCCACAGTACGTGCAGACGATCGATCGACTCCAGCGAGGCCGCCTTGAGCGGCTGGGCGCGCAGCAGGCCCAGCACGTGGTCGTCACCGTGTTCCTGATGCTCGACCTCAAGACGGTCGATGAATTGATCCAGCTGGATTCCGGACAGCACGGTGCTGTTCTGCGTCATTGTGAACTCCATTTGCGAATGACTGTGCATCGCCCGATGCGTCCTGCGCCGGCGCCCTTGAACGGGCCAACGGGTACTCGTGTACGTCGGCCCTGAAACAGGCAACGATGACGAAAGGGATCGGGCAATACAGCGAGGTGCTGCACGCTACCAGTTGGCGTTTGAAAATCCAAGCGGGTGCGGGGTGTGGGCGCGCTGATTAATGCGCAAACAGCGGATCGACACTGTGCAGGCAGCGCTTGATCGAGTCGAGGTCCGGTGCCGGCGACAGGCACAGTTGAATCCTGGCATTGACCGGCACCGAGACCCGCGAGCAATCGGCGCGTTGCCCTTCATAGATCAGCGCATGGCGGATGCGCGGGTTGTCGTGGCAGAACTTCAACAGGTTGAACTGCCGGGAAGGCACCAGCACCGTGTTGACGATCAACAGGTCGAAGGGTGTGCCCTGCGCCCGGGTCGCGGCTTGCAACGCTTGAAAGCTACTCAAGTGGGCAACGCGGCTGTACCCCAGGCGGTTGAGCATGTTTTCTATCTTGCTTCGCTGATCCTGCTGCCGATCAGCGATCACTATGCGCAATGCTATGTTTGACATTCGGTAAACCTGACAGATGGGCTCCGCGAGTCTTTATAAACGCTGCGACTCGCTGAAGTACTGGCAAGGTTACCGTTGGTCGTCTGCAGAGACTCTAAGACAATTCTCAAACGCCCTTACGCCCAAGCCTTAAGGCGTGGTCAGGGTAATCAGGTAGGCGCCGGAACTCAGGGCCTTGCCGGAAGCATCCAGCAGCGCGTACTGCTGGTTGTAGTAACGCCCGGCCGTGCCGCTGTCGGCCACCAGCCTGACGTTGACCGGCGCATGGTCGGGCGTAGTGACCGAAGCCTGCGGGACGACCTGCTGCAGCTCGATGCGGGTACCCCGGGCCTGGGCCGGGCAATCGCTGAGGTTCAAGGCACCGGCCCGGGCCGAAGGCGTGCACGGCGACTCGACGATGCTGCCGGTGAAATTGATCACGCCCTGGGCAACCGGCGTGGCGGCCATGCAGGCCCCGTTCAGACCCAACAGCAACCCTGCAGCGATAGCAACATATTTACTCTTCATGCCGACACTCCTGCGAAAACGGTTGATACCTTGAGTGTCGGCCAGACGGCGCAATGTTTAAGGATTGTCTGATAGGCATTGTTGCGCTTTGCCAAGCAGGTCGCAGAACCGGACAAATAAGCGCCCGCTGGCTGGTCAACGCCTGCGCCAGGGCCTATGTTTAAGGATTGTCTGATGTCTGCAGCATTCGCGACTCACTAGAGTCGGCGAATGAGATTAAAAAGCTACCTGCTGCAAATCAGCCCGCTTCTTTCCAGCCCCGAAGCCGCCCGCCGCTTGCTGCGGTTGTTCGCCGTGGTTTTGCTGATCGGCATCTTCAGCGGCGTGTACAACTTCCTGTTGTTCACCTTCAACAACGACATCTCCCAGCGTCGCGGCTACATGAGCAGCGCGATCGCCGAGGCGCACACTTTCTTCACCAACCGCGAGGCCTTGCTCGAGAGCCTGAGCCTGTCGGCGGTGCGCAAGTCGAAACAGGCAAGGCCCCTGGTCTACCTGCCATCGAGCGAAGAAGTGCACCTGCAGCTGGGCAGCACCAGCGACAACCGCTGGAGCATCTGGCTGACCCAGCGCATGCGCGATTACATGAAGGACAAGCAGGTCAGCCTGCTGTATGTCGACACCGGGCCGAACGCGCAGGTCAGGCGCCTGTACAACTCCGCCCCCGGGGTGCCGGGGTTTTCGCCGCGCATGCTTGAGCAGCTACAGGCGCTCAAGGACAACAGCCCCTACCCCGCCGCCGAACTGTGGCTGACCGACCAGACCGAGCAGCGCTCGTACCTGTACATCTTCATTCGCCTGGATGAGCGCGACGCCGAGTCGGGCTGGCTGGGCCTGGAAATGGACAGCCGTGAGGTGTCGGCGGCGCTCAATGACCAGAGCGCCGGTGAGTTCATGATGCTCAACTCCGAAGGCATGCTGGTGTTCACCAACAGCCACGATACGCAGTTGGGGCGGATGCTGCTCAACTCCCAGGGGGAAAACTTCTTCGGCTTTGTCGGCGACGGCTGGATCCCCGACCACCTGGTGATCCGCAAGCACCTGAAGTCCTCGGACTGGCAACTGGTGTACTCGATCGACCTGCTGGCGGTGCTGGCCGGGTTGTGGAAGCAACTGGTCGGCTCGCTGCTGTTCTGCCTGTTTACCGTGACCTTGATCCTGCTGCTGATGCGCCGCATCGAACATCGCTTCATCGCACCGGCGATCAACCGCATCCAGGCCCTGATCGAAAGCGAAGCGTTCAGCCGTGATGTGATCCAGACCGCGCCGGTGGCCTTGTGCGTATTGCGCCGCACCGACGGCAAGGTGGTGCTGGAAAACACCCTGGCACAACAATGGCTGGGCGACGGCCTGGAGCGCGATGTGCTGTGCGCCGGCTGGATCAGCCAGGCCTTCGCCAGCCAGCAAGCCGAGCGCAGCGACTACTTCGCCACCGCCGATGGTCGCCACCTGTACCTGAGCAGCGCGCCGACCCGCTACAACGGCGAGGACGTGCTGTTCTGCGCCTTCAGCGACATCAGTGCGCGCAAGCAGGTAGAAGCGGCGCTGGAAGAAGCGCGGCAATCGGCCGATGCCGCCAACGAGGCCAAGACGCTGTTCCTGGCAACCATGAGCCATGAAATCCGCACCCCGCTGTACGGCGTGCTGGGCACTCTGGAACTACTGGCGCGCACCCAGCTCGACGCCCAGCAGCGCGATTACCTGCACGCGATCGAAGGCTCGTCGGCGACCCTGTTGCAGTTGATCTGCGACGTGCTGGATGTGTCGAAGATCGAAGCCGGGCAACTGGCCCTGGAGCTGAGCGAGTTCTCGCCCGCGGAGCTGGTCCACGAGGTCATCCAGGGCTACAGCGCCGCGGCCCAGGGCAAGAACCTGCAGTTGTACGCCTGCTTCGATCCGCAACTGCCGGAGCGGCTGATTGGCGACGTGACGCGGATCCGCCAGATCCTCAACAACCTGCTGAGCAACGCAGTCAAGTTCACCGACAGCGGCCGGGTGGTGTTGCGGGTCAAGCTGATCAACCGCGATGGCGAGCGTTCAAGCCTGATGTGGCAGGTGTCGGACACCGGCAAGGGCATCGCCGAGGAAGACCACCCGTACATTTTCGAGCCGTTCTACCAGACTGAAGGCAACACCAACGTAGTGGCCGGCACCGGCCTGGGCCTGCCGATCTGCCAGCGCCTGACCCAGTTGATGAACGGCCAGTTGCGCATGGTCAGCGAACTGGGCCTGGGCAGCAGTTTTACCCTGACCCTGCCACTGGAAGAAGCCTCGGCCAGCAGCGACCTGCCGGCCCAGGGCAACCTGTTGCCCGAGACCATCTACGTAGTCTCGCCGATTCGCGAGCTGGCGCAGTCGATCAGCGGCTGGCTACGCCGCTGGGGCGCCCGGGCCCAGGTCGGGCGGCCAACGCCGGCGGATGCCGCCAGCGGCCACCTGCTGCTCGAGCTGCACCCCGGCAGCGCCGAGCAAGCGCTGGTGGCCGACTGGAGCGGGCCACTGATCCTGGCCAGCGCCCATGGCTGCTGCGAGCCGCAACTCGAAGACGGCCGCTGGCAGGTCAACCTCAACCACCTCAGTGCTCTTTACCAGGCTGTCCGCCAGGCCCAGGGGCTGTGGATCGCCCGTACCGATGACCCGCAAAAGCGCGAAATGCAGAAACTCGAGCTGCACATCCTGGTGGCCGAAGACAACATCATCAACCAGTTGATCCTGCGTGATCAGCTCGAAGAGCTCGGCTGCACCGTCGAGTTGGCGGGGGACGGTATCGAGGCCCTGCAATTGTGGAAAAGCGGGCACTTCGACGTGGTCCTGACCGATGTGAACATGCCCAAACTCAATGGCTACGAACTGGCCAGAGAACTGCGCCGCCAAGGCTGCTCGATCCCGATCATCGGAGCGACGGCCAATGCCATGCGCGGCGAAGCCGAACTATGCCTTGCAGCCGGAATGAATCATTGCCTGGTCAAGCCTTTCGCGTTGCGGGCCTTGTTCAACTATCTGGCGCCTTATCAAGAGACCTCCAATGAAGCCCTATAACATCTTGATCGTCGAGGACCACCCGTTCCAGCACATGTACTTGCAGCACCTGTTCAGCGAACTGGGCGATTTCCATTTCGAAGCGGCCCAGGACGGCAAGGAAGCACTGGAACACCTGCAGCGGCGTGACTTCGACCTGGTGCTGACCGACCTGCTGATGCCCGGCATGGACGGCGTGCAGTTCATCCAGGGCCTGGCCAGGCTGCGCAGCAAACCGGACCTGGCAATCATGAGCGCCGCCTCCAAGCGCATGCTCATGGCTGCAAGCCTGGTGGCCAAAAACCTTGGCGTCGAAGTAATCGGCCTGCTCTCCAAGCCGGTCAAGCCCGATGCCCTGCGCAACCTCACCGATCAGCTCAACGGCAAGAACCGCAGCGCGCCGCCGGTGCCGCCGGCGGTGGCGCAGTTCGACTACCAGGCGCTTATCCATGGGCTGAGCAACGGCCAGTTCCAGGCCTGGTTCCAGCCGAAAAAATCCCTCAGCAATGGCCGCATCGTTGCCGCTGAAGCCCTGGTGCGCTGGATGCACCCGGAGCAAGGCGTGCTGCTGCCCGGCGCGTTCCTGCCGGCGTTCAAGACCTTCGAGCTGGAAGAGCGCCTGCTGTGGCTGATGCTCAAGCAGGCGATCCATGCCCAGGCGCGCTGGCGCCAGCAGGGGTATGACATTCCGGTATCGATCAACCTGCCGACCCACCTGCTCAACAGCCATGACCTGGCCGACCGCCTGCTGGAGTTCGTCCTGCATCACCAGGGCATCCCCGGCAAGATCTGCTTCGAGCTGATGGAGTGCTCGGTGCCCCAGGACATCAGTAACTTTTACGCCGGCGCCTGCCGCCTGCGCATCAAGGGCTTCGGCCTGTCCCAGGATGACTTCGGCAAGGGTTACAGCTCGTACATGAACCTGGTCTCGACGCCGTTCACCGAGCTCAAGATCGACCGCGCCCTGGTCCAGGGTTGCCATGAAAACGAAAGCATGACCTCGGCGCTGACCAGCATCGTCGCCCTGGGCCGCAAGCTGGGGCTGACGGTGGTCGCCGAAGGGGTCGAGACGCCCCAGGAGCTGGCCCTGTTGCGCAAGATCGATTGCAACCAGGCCCAGGGGTTTCTGATTTCCCACGCGGTGTCGTCCGAGCAGTTCCAGCAACTGCTCACCAATGACGGGCCGGCCACCTTCTATTGAGTGGCCGCAGCGCCCTTGAACTGCCAGCAGAGGTACACTCCATCCAGCCACCATTACCGATACTGCGGAAGTTCCTGATGAAGCACGACAACGCCCTGCTGGAAAAACTCACCCGCAGTTCGTTGCGTCTGAACAAAGGGTTGATGGTGCTGCTGGGCCTGGCGTTGTTGTTGGTCGGCACCAGCTATTGGTCGTTTCAGCGCCTGATCGAAGAGCAGCACGATAACGTGCGCTTTCATTTTGCCCGGCTGATGGAAAACATCCGCGAACAGGAAGTGTTCTTGCGCAGCCTGGCCCAGCGCAGCCACCAGGGCGAATTACTCAAGGACGAGAATGCCCAGGTGCGCTTGCTCAAAGCCTTGCCGGAAGAAGGCCCGAATATCTACCAGGGCCAGGAGTTTTCCTACTCCATGCCCTTCAGCGCCAAAATCGACCCGGAGAAAATCGCTGCCAGCGAATACGCCAAGATCTTCTCCCTCGGCGCGCACCTGGCGAGCTTCTACAGCGCCTTCTGGTCGACCTCGCACTACCAGTCGCCGCATGTGTTCCTGTTCAACCAGCACGGCAACTTCGACATCACCGTGCCAGCCGCCGGCCATGCAGGGGGCAAGACTGTCCCGCACAACGAAACCTTCGTCGACATTGTCAGGACCGTGATCGATCGCCTGCCACGCGACCATCAGCTGCTCCGCGAAGGTGAAGTCTGCTGGCAACACTATGGCCCGAGCGCCACCAGCCCCGGCCCGGCGCGCATGCTGGCGTACATCGGCATCCAGCTGGCCGCGGACGAGATACGCATCAAGGGCGCCGATACCCGGGTGATGATCGCCAGCATCCTCGACCTGTCCCTGGCCAATGACTATGAACGCATCATGGAATGGTCAATCTATGACCACTTCACCTTGGTGGCGCCTTCCGGCCAGGTACTGATCGGCGCGCTGTGGCCAGAATCGCCGTTGCATGAAGGGATCAACTTCAAGCCCGAAGGCCTGGTGTTCAAGCTGGTCAACCACAATGGCCCGGAGTGGACAGCGGTCTATGCCCTCAACTACCGCAGCTTCTTCGGCTATGCGCTATGGCCGCTGGCAAGCCTTGGCGCCTTGCTGCTCGGCGCTATCGCCATGGGCTGGGGCGCCAATCGCTGGTACCGCCGCCAGGTGATCCTGCCGGCGCGCCAGGCCCATGCCAGCATCGCCGAAAGCGAAGCCTTCAGCCGCGTGGTAATCGACACCGCGCCCACCGGCCTGTGCGTGGTGCGCCGCGCCGACAACCAGGTGCTGATGGAAAACCAGCGGGCCCAACAGTCGCCGGGCAGCGCCAAGCTGATCAGCGCCCTGGAGCGGCGCACCGACCAGGGCGAGACGGGTGAGACCTACCTGGAAATCGACGGCCGGCACCTGCAGGTAGGTTTTGTCTCGACCCGCTACCAGGGCCAGGATGTGCGCCTGTATGCCTTCAACGACGTCACCCGGCATATCGAGGACGCCACGGCCCTGGAAGAAGCTCGGCGCGCCGCCGATGCCGCCAACGAAGCCAAGACCCTGTTCCTGGCGACCATGAGCCATGAAATCCGCACCCCGCTGTACGGCGTGCTCGGCACCCTCGAACTGCTCGGCCTGACTCGCCTGGAGCCGCGCCAGCAGGAATACCTGCAGACCATCCAGCGCTCGTCGGCTACTTTGTTCCAGCTGATCAGCGACGTGCTCGACGTGTCGAAGATCGAGTCCGGGCAGATGGCGATCGAGTCCATCGAGTTCTGCCCCCTGGACCTGATCGAAGACACCCTGCACACCTATGCCGCCTTCGCCCAGCGCAAGGGCCTGCAGCTCTATGCCTGCACCGACGCCGCGCTGCCCGAGCGCCTGTTCGGCGACCCGATGCGCATTCGGCAGATCCTCAACAACCTGTTGAGCAATGCCATCAAATTCACCGACACCGGGCGCGTGGTCCTGCGCACCCGGGTGCTGGCGCGAGAAGATGACAAGGTCAACCTGGAGTGGCAGGTCACCGACACCGGCATCGGCATCTCCACGGCGCAGCAGGCCAAACTGTTCGAGCTGTTCTACCAGGTGCAGGACGCCTGCAGCGAAGGTGGCGCAGGCCTGGGCCTGCCGATCTGCTGGTGGCTTAGCGAAATGATGGGTGGGCAACTGAAAGTGGTCAGCGAACCGGGGCTGGGCAGCAGTTTTGCCCTGCGCATGAGCTTGCCGGTGCTGGCAGGCCAAACCCTAAGCAGCGCGCCAGTTGCAGCCGCGTCGATTCCGGTTTACGTGCGCGCCCCGGTACAGGAGCTGGCGCAATCGTTGGTCGACTGGCTTGTCCGCCTCGGCGTACACGCCGCCCTGGCCCCCCAACCGCTGGAAGCCAAGCATGCGCCGGCGGTACTGGTCGATGCCTTGCCGGCGACCAACGCTCCAGCCTGGCCGGGGCCACGGGTGCTGTGCACGGCCGGTGGGCGCAACCCGCCGGAATACACCGGGCAGGGCTGGAATGTCGACCTGCACAACCTGCGCGCCATCGCTGATGCGGTGGGCATGGCCCGCCTGGGCGCGCCGCAGGCATCGCAGCAGGCCGCGCAACAGCAGGCCGACAACCTGCAACTGCGCATCCTGGTGGCCGAAGACAACCCGATCAACCAGGCGATCATCAAGGAACAGCTCGAGGCCCTGGGCTGCACCGCGGTGGTCGCCAGCAACGGCGAACAAGCGCTGCACCTGTGGCAGCCCGAAGTCTTTGACCTGGTGCTGACCGACGTCAACATGCCGGTCATGAACGGCTATGAACTGGCCCGCACCCTGCGCGAGCATGACCCGCAGTTGCCGATCATCGGCGTCACCGCCAATGCCATGCGCGAAGAGGGCATGCGCTGCATCGCCGTCGGCATGAACGCCTGGATCGTCAAGCCGCTGAGCCTGCAGACCCTGCGCGGCCATCTGCTCAAGCTCTGCCGCCCGGCCTTGCACAGTGCCGCGGTGCGGGTCGAGCCAGACACCCTCACCGCTCCCGCCGCCGCCCCGGCCAGCGACAGCCTGCAGCTGTCAGAAAGGATGCGCCCGCTGTTCATCAGCACCATGCGCGATGACTTGCAGTTGATCCACTGCGCGCTGGAGCAAAGTGACGGTAGAATCGTCGCCCAAAGGCTGCACAGCATCGCCGGCGCCCTGGGCGCGGTACAGGCCAGTGAGCTGGCCGAGCACTGTACGGCGCTTGAGTGCCGCCTGGCTGGTGCGGTGCTGAATGCCTCACTGCGCCTTGAAGTGCAGCAGATACTGAGCCGGCTTGCCGCTGTTGTGGATGCGCTCGAGTAACAACAATCAGGCTTACCTGCGGCCGTATGGACACCCCCTAACCTTCTATACCGGTACTACGGACAGCCACTATGGACAAACTCAAAGTCATCATCGCGGACGATCACCCGATCGTGCTTCTCGGTGTGCGCGAATTGGTAGAACGTGACGAACGTTTTTGCGTGGTCGGCGAAGCCGTGTGCTCAAAAGGCCTGATCGAGCTGCTCGAACAGCAACCGGTGGACCTGGTGATCACCGACTACAACATGCCGGCCGATTCACCCTATGGCGACGGCCTGAAACTGGTCGATTACCTGAAGCGGCACTTTCCGCATTTGCAGGTGCTGATCCTGACGATGATCTCCAACCACCTGATTCTCACCCGCCTGCATGAGCTGGGCGTGGTCGGGGTGATCCAGAAGAGCCAGTTGCACACCGAAATCCAGCTGGCGCTCAAGGCCGTGGCCCAGCAGAGCCAGTACCGCAGCCTGGAACCTGCAAAAACCTCGGTCATCGAAACCACCGCGGCGATCGAGGACCGGTTTGCCACACTGTCACCCAAAGAGTTTGAAATACTGCGACTGTTTGTCGCCGGTAAAAGTGTCAGTGATATTGCCCGCAGCCAGAACCGAAGTGCCAAGACCATCAGCGCACAAAAGATTTCAGCCATGCGCAAACTTGATGTTAATAGCGACCAGGACTTACTGGCTTATTGTCTGGCGCGCAGTATCTTCAACTAAGTTACCGGGCAACAAGGTCAGCGGCCGATATAGACTTTGTTGCCAGAACGCCCGCCCCAGCTGGGCTCAGGCCTTATAAGAATCGTCTGATGTTCGGTAAACACCCCCCGCTCTATTGTGTATTGGCATTTTCATGCAGCACTTTCCAACCAATACAAATGGACATCACCATGAAGAAGTTCTCACTGGCCCTTATCACCCTGTCCGTACTTGCAGCGTCCGGCGCTGCCCTGGCTGCGGACCCAACCCCGGTTCAAGGTGGCAGCGGCAAGATCACCTTCACCGGCGTGATCAACAACGACGCCTGCTCGGTTGACGGCGCCAACGCTGATCGCGTGATCTCCGTGGACATGGGCACTGTATCGATCAAGGACATGGGCACCGCTGAAAGCCCGTCCTCGGGCCGTGTCACCGGTAAAGACTTCAACCTCAACGTCAACTGCAACCTGGGCACCAAAGTCTCGATGATCTTTGACGCCGCCAGCGGCGGTTCGGGCCTGGTCACCGGCAAGAAAGTCCTGGCCCTGACCAAAGGCACCGGCACTGCAGCCAACGTCGGTATCGCCCTGCTCGACAGCAACGGCGCGCTGATCGACCTGAGCTCGAAAACCACCGCCAAGATCCAGAGCGATATGCACGGTACCGGCGCTGCCGGTGGCGATGCGATCCTCAACTTCTCCGCCGCCTACGTCACCACTGGCGCAGCGGGCACTGCCACCGCCGGTCGCGGTGACGCCACCCTGCCGTTCATCCTGCAATACGAATAAGTCGTAGCGCCTGAACTGCTTTGTGCGAGGCCGCCCGGCCTCGCCATTGGCCCTGAAGCAAAACCCCTGAATCAAACGGTACAGACCATGTTGCGTCGTTCTATTCCCGCATGCCTGGGGCTGCTCGGCATGCTCATGGCCGGCCAGGCCATGGCCAGTATTTCGCTGAGTGCCACGCGGATTGTCTTTGATGGCAACCACAAGGAAGCCAACGTCACCGTGCGCAATGGCAACCAGGACGTGCTGATTCAATCCTGGGTCGACGACAGCGATGCCCAGCGCAGCGTGCCCTTTGCCGTGACCCCGCCACTGGCACGGGTGTTCGCCCGTGAACAGCAGTTGCTGCGGGTGCTGTACGAAGGTGCCGGAATGCCTGCGGACAAAGAGTCGGTGGTCTGGCTCAACGTCCAGGAAATCCCCCAGGCCGCGGCCGCCGCCAACACCCTGCAACTGGCCGTGCGCCAGCGCATCAAGATTTTCTTCCGCCCCGCAGGCTTGCCGGGCAACGCCCTGATGGCGCCGACCGAATTGCAATGGCAACTGCTGCGCCAGAACGGCAAGACCCTGTTGCAGGTCAGTAACCCGAGCCTTTATCACGTCTCGATGGCGGATATAAAACTTGAGGCGGGCAAACAAAGCGAACTGGCAGCGGACTCGACCATGGTCGCGCCGGGTGAAGTAAAGACATTTCCGGTTAAAACCCTGGGTAGCGATAACAACGTGCGCCTGAGTTTTTCCAGCATCAATGATTACGGTGCGCAAAATCAGTACACCACGACACTGTCCAGCGGCCAGGCAAGTACCGCTGCCCAAGCGCCGGGCAAACAATAACGGTTAATGCCCAGGCGTTAATCCTGCGCGTAACTGCGCCCCTCGCCGCGCCCAGTCGTTATTCGGGATACAAGGTTCCTTCGCATGTCTTTATCTTCCGGTAACAGGCCAACTCATTGCGCCGGCCAACGTGCGCGCGCTCAGTCTGCAACTGCCCGCCTGTGGAAGTTGAGCGCCCTGTCGCTGGCCGTGCTTGGCGCAATGCCGGTGCTGGCCGCGCAGGACGCCAGCGACGCACAACAACTGGAAGCCTTCAACACCACCTTCCTGCAGGGCGCGCCCTCGTCGGTCGACCTGCAACTGCTGCTGTCGGCCAACAGCGTATTGCCGGGCAACTACCGGGTCGACCTGTACAGCAACGAAGTGCTGGTGGGCCGGCGTGACATCGATTTCAACCGCAACCCGGCCACCGGCCGCGTCGAACCGTGCCTGACCCTGGAACTGCTGCAACAGCTTGGCATCGACCTGAACAAACTTCAGGCCCAGGGCAAGTTCGACCCGAACACCCCGCAAAGCTGCTACGACCTGCCGGCGCTGATCGACCAGGCCAGCCTGCGCTATGACGCCGCGCGCCTGCAACTGGCGGCCAGCGTGCCGCAAGTGGCAATGCAGCGCGGCATCCGTGGCTACGTCGACCCGGCGCTGTGGGATGACGGCGTGCCGGCGGCGTTCATCAACTACCAGTACAACAGCAGCCGCAGCGCCGGCGATGCCGACACGCGCATCGCCAATAACCTCGGCCTGCGCAACGGCATCAACCTCGGTGCCTGGCGCTTGCGCAACGAGTCAAACTTCACCAGCAGCACCGGTCGCCCGAGCACCTTCAAAAGCAATCGCAGCTATCTGCAACATGACGTCACGGCCATCAAGGGCCAGTTCAGCGCCGGGGACATCTTCAGCGACACCGACCTGTTCGACAGCGTGCGCTATCGCGGCGTGAAGCTTGCGTCCGACGAAGGCATGCGCGCCGACAGCGAACGCGGCTACGCGCCGATAATCCGTGGCGTGGCGCAGACCAACGCCACCGTCGAGATCCGCCAGAACAACTACATCCTGTACACCGCCAGCGTGCCGCCAGGGCCGTTCGAGATCAGCGACATCTACCCGTCCGGCTCCAACGGCGACCTGCAAATCACTATCGTCGAGGCGGACGGCCGCCGCCGGGTGACCACCCAGGCGTTCTCCAGCCTGCCGATCATGGTGCGTGAAGGCCAGGTCAAATACAGCGTCTCGGCCGGCCAGTTCAACAGCAACACCGACGGCATGGCCACCCCGAACATCCTCAGCAGTACCCTGGCCTACGGTATCAGCAGCAGCCTCACCGGGATCATCGGCGTACAGGCCAGCGACAACTACAAGGCGCTGTCGCTGGGCGCCGGCAAGAACACTTCGCTGGGTGCGGTGTCGTTCGACGTCACCCATTCGAGCAGCCGCGCACTGGGGCAAACCACCCAGGGCAACAGTGTGCGTGCACTCTACGCCAAGACCTTCACCGGCACCGACACCAACTTCACCCTGGCCGCGTACCGCTACTCCACCGAAGGTTTCCGCACCCTGACCGACCACGTCCAGGATTTGAGCAGCGACCTGGAGCGGCGCCCGGGCAACTCCAAGACCCGCACCGACCTGACCATCAACCAGAGCATGGGCCGCAACCGCGAACTGGGCAGCCTGTACGTCAACGCCAGCGACCAGCGCTACTGGAACCGCGGCGGCTCGCAGAGCTTTTCGGCCGGCTACAGCAACAACTGGGGCGAAGCCAGCTACAACCTCGGCGTTACCCGCACCAAGGATTTGGGCGACGGCTACGGCGGCTCAAGCAGCGATACCCAGTTCAACCTCTCGGTGTCTTTCCCGCTGGGCAGCCGCGCGCGGGCGCCGCGTGCGTTCATCACCACCAGCACTCAAAAAGGCGGCGACAGCACCCAGGTTGGCGTCAACGGCTACCTGTCCGAGACCAGCGACACCTTCTACTCAGTCCAGGGCGGCAACAGCAGCTCCGGCGGCAACTCCGCCTCGGCCAACCTCAACACCCGCACCTCGGTGGCCGACATCACCCTGGGCTACAGCCAGGGCCGCGGCTACGACTCGCAGAACCTCAACGTATCGGGCTCGGTGGTTGCCCACCAAGGTGGCATCAACCTCGGCCAGACCGTCGGCGAAACCTTCGCCCTGGCCCAGGTGCCGGGCGTCAAAGGCGCCAAGATCAGCAGCTACAGCGGCGTCGAAACCGGGCGCAACGGCTACGCAGTGATCCCCAACGCGCAACCATACCGGGTCAACTGGATCAGCCTGGACACCCGCGAACTGGGCGGCGACATCGAAATCGACAACGCTACCCAGCAACTGGTACCGCGCCGCGGCGCTGTGGTGGTGGCCCGCTACACCGGCAAGAGCGGGCGGCGGGTGCAGTTCGAGCTGTTCGACGAACAGGGCGCGATGATCCCGTTCGGCGCCTCGCTGGAAGACGCCAGCGGCAAGCAACTGGCAATTTCCGACCCCAACGGCAAGGCGCTGGTGTTGCTGGAAGAAGACCAGGGCAGCCTGACCATCAAGTGGGGCGAGCGCCAGTGCAATGCGCCGTATAGCCTGCCGGAGCGGGACAAGGCGTTGAACTATGAGCGTCAGCGCTTGGTGTGCCGACCCTGATGCGGCCTCATGTGACCAAAAGCCCCGCAATGCGGGGCTTTTTGTTATCTGTGTGATCTGGAACTTATTAATAGGCAGAAACGAAAAAACCCCTGAACCTTGCGATTCAGGGGCTTTCTCTTGTATGGCGGAGAGATAGGGATTTGAACCCTAGGTACTGTTGCCAGTACAACGGATTTCGAATCCGTCCCGTTCGGCCACTCCGGCATCTCTCCAGTGGCGCGCATGATACCAGCAGTTTGCCGAAAGGCAAAGCCTGTTTGCGAAAAAAATTCGCGTGGTATCAGGCGCTTGCGTGAACTTGCCAGTTACAGCGGCACGCCCAGGCGTTTGGCAACTTCTTCGTAGGCTTCGATAACGTCGCCCAGACCCTGGCGGAAGCGGTCCTTGTCCATTTTCTTGCGGGTTTCTTTGTCCCACAGGCGGCAGCCGTCTGGGCTGAACTCGTCACCGAGGACGATCTCGCCGTGGAATACGCCGAACTCGAGCTTGAAGTCGACCAGCAGCAGGCCAGCGTCGTCGAACAGTTTGTTCAGCACGTCGTTGACCTTGAGCGACAGCTCTTTCATCTTCGCCAGTTGCTCGGCGGTGCCCCAACCGAAGGCCACGACGTGGGATTCGTTGATGAACGGGTCGCCCTTGGCGTCGTCCTTGAGGAACAGCTCGAAGGTGTGCGGGGTGAGCTTCATGCCTTCTTCGACGCCCAGGCGCTTGACCAGGCTGCCGGCGGCGTAGTTACGCACGACGCATTCGACCGGGATCATGTCGAGCTTCTTGACCAGGCATTCGTTGTCGCCCAGCAGCTTGTCGAACTGGGTCGGGATGCCGGCTTCTTCAAGCTTTTGCATGATGAAGGCGTTGAACTTGTTGTTCACCATGCCCTTGCGGTCGAGCTGTTCGATGCGCTTGCCGTCGAACGCCGAGGTGTCGTTGCGAAACAGCAGGATCAAGCGGTCAGCGTCGTCGGTCTTGTAAACCGACTTGGCTTTGCCGCGGTAGAGTTCTTCACGTTTTTCCATGATGGGCTCCGCTTGCTAAATGATGGGCTAGGCGATTTCACGCCAGTCGAGCCCGGAATCCTGATTGGCCACTTGCAGCCAGTCCGGGTCGCAGCCGAGGGTATCGACGAAGCATTGCCGGGCCAGCTGTGGCTGGTTGTTCTTGCTGCTGAGATGGGCCAGCACCAGGTGTTGCAGGTTCTGCCAGTCCAGCTCCGACACCAGGCGCGCGGCCTGATGGTTGTTCAAATGTCCGTAGTCGCCACCCACCCGCTGCTTCAAAAACATCGGGTACGGCCCGCGTCCGAGCAGGTCGCGACAGTGGTTGGCCTCGATCAGCAGGGCGTCCAGGCCCTGGTAGCGGCTGAGCAGGGCCGCATCATACGAGCCCAGGTCGGTCAGCACGCCAAAGCGCCGGCTGCCATCGCCAAACACGTACTGCAGCGGCTCCAGCGCGTCGTGAGTGACACCGACGGCGGTAACGCTCAGGTCGCCCAGCTGCAAGGTGTCGTTGGCGGCCAGGAAGCCTGCGGCCTCGACCGGCTTGCGCATGCCGCGCAAGGTGCCGCGGCTGAGGTAGACCGGTACATTGTAGCGCCGCGACAGCAACCCGACCCCATGCACGTGGTCGGCATGTTCGTGGGTGACCAGCACCGCGCTCAATTGCGCCGCAGAAACGCCGAGCAGCGCCAGGCGCCGCTCGGTTTCACGCAGGGAAAAGCCGCAATCGACCAGCAGCAAGGTATTGCCACTGGCGATCAGCGTGCCATTTCCCTGGCTTCCACTTCCAAGTACGGCGAAGCGCACTTAACCCAGGTTGTCCTGAATCACGCTCAGCACGCGGCGGGCAACGTCTGCCGGGGCCACGGTGTTGATGTTCTTCTCGACGGTGACCTGGACGCTTTCGCCCACCTTGCTCAGGCGAACCTGGTAGCGCTCGGCACGGGCTTCACGCTCTTCCTTGCTCGGCGCACTGCCGAACAGGCGGCTGAAGAAGCCTGGCTGCTCTTTGGTCTCGGCTTTCTCGGCAAGGTTGATGTAGTACAGGCCCAGGCTGCGGTTGATGTCTTCAACGCGCCATTCGCCCTGCTCCAGGGCACGGCCAACGCTGGACCAGGCGCGATCGAGGTCGGCGCCCAGGTTCAGTACCGGGTTGCCGCTGCCGTCTTCGCTGAGGCTGACGCGGCTCGGGGTATCGAAGTCGCGGGCGGCAAGCAACGACACCGAACCGCCTTTCTCGGCGCTGCGGGTCATGCTGGCGAGCATTTCGTCGACCAGGATGGCGTCAACACCGGTGTTGGCCGAACGTGCCGGGAATTCCTGCTCGGCAGTGCTGCCGGCCGGGCGTTCGACGGTCACGACGTAGACTTCACTGGTGTTGCGCTGCACGCCCGGCTCGATGCGGATGCGCGCACGGACTTCGTTGTCGCTGCTGCTCGAGGCACTGCCCAGGCGCTTGGCCATGGATGCCGAGAGTTCGTCGAACCGCTGCCAGGTGGTGTTGAATTCGCCGGTTTGCGGACGCTCTTCGGCAATCCGGAAGCCGTTGTCTTCAAAGAACTGACGGGCCACCGGCCAGACTTCGGCCGGCGAGCGCTGGGCCAGCACCCAACGCGAGCTGCCGCTCTTCTGCAGGCTGAAATCGCTGATGTCGGCCGCGGCGTTCAACGGCAGCGGACGCGGCACTTCGAATTCGCCCTTGACGTTGTCGTCGGCGACGTTGCGCGGGATCGGCAGCAGCGGGTCGAGCCGCTTGGCGCTGCTGACGTCCGGTGGCAGCTGCATTGGCGGCTTCTGGGTAGCCTCCAGATAATCGCTGCCACGGTCACGGAAGTAACCCTCTTCGCCCCAGAGCCAGCCGCAACCGCTGGTACTGGAGATGATCAAGGCAAGGGCGGAAAGACCAGCCAATCGCTTCATGCGGTGTACGTCCTCAATTAAAACTTCAGGCCGCACTGGCGCATCGCCTGGCGTACCGTATCGTGACAGGATTCGCTCAGCCAGGTCAGTGGCAGGCGGATGCCCTTGTGCATCAGGCCCATTTCAACCAGAGCCCACTTCACCGGAATCGGGTTGGCTTCGATGAACAGGTCCTTGTGCAGCGGCATCAGTTGTTCGTTGATTGCGCGAGCCTTCTGGGCATTGCCCTCAAGGGCGGCTTCGCACAGATCGGCCATTTCTCGCGGGGCGACGTTGGCGGTAACCGAGATGTTGCCCTTGCCGCCCAGCAGGATCAGCTCGACAGCGGTCGGGTCATCGCCGGACAGGACGATGAAGTCCTTGCTGACGCCGTCAAGGATGGCCTTGGCGCGCTTGAGGTCGCCGGTGGCCTCTTTGATGCCGATGATGTTCGGCACAGTCGACAAACGGATCACGGTCTCGGCCTGCATGTCGCAGGAGGTGCGGCCAGGGACGTTATAGAGGATCTGCGGGATGTCGACGGCTTCGGCAATGTGCTTGAAGTGCTGGTACAGGCCTTCCTGGGTCGGCTTGTTGTAGTACGGCACCACCAGCAGGCAGGCATCGGCGCCGGCTTCCTTGGCGTTGCGGGTCAGGTGCACGGCTTCGCTGGTGGAGTTGGCGCCGGTGCCGGCGATCACCGGGATACGGCCATTGACCTGCTTGACCACCGCCTTGATGACTTCAATGTGCTCATTGACATCCAGGGTCGCCGACTCGCCGGTAGTACCGACGGCAACGATGGCGTGGGTGCCGTTTTCCAGGTGGAAGTCCACGAGTTTGCTGAGGCTGTCCCAATCAAGACGCCCTTGTGCATCCATGGGTGTGACCAATGCCACCATACTGCCCGCAATCATGAAACTGCTCCTGCCGGAAAAAGAGAGCGGTAATGGTACTGGCGCCATCGGCCTTGCACAAGCGAAGCAGGCGGGCGGAGCATTCCCCTCGGCGGCCATTTTCGCTACCCTTCTGTCTTTGATCGGTACATAGTGGCCCGCCGGGCTGCCGACAATGCGCGTAGCCAGCGCCGCAAGGCTCGATCCTGAGCCCCGGGCGCCTGCCTACCGGCCTTTTTGCCACGTCAGGTACCGACCGCTCATCGCTTTAGGAATGCTGCATGTCCACCCCCACCGTTCGCGAACAATTCCTTGTCATCAGCGCCCTGGGTGCCAATCCCATGGAACTGACCAACATCCTGTGCCGGGCCAGCAACGACAATCGTTGCTCGGTCGTCACCTCGCGCCTGACCCGCCACGGCGAGTGCAGTGCCCTGGTCCTGCAGGTCGCCGGCAGCTGGGACGCCCTGGCGCGCTTCGAAGGCGCCCTGCCGGGCCTGGCCAAGAAGCACACCTTCACCGTCAACGTGGTGCGCAGCGCCGAGCTCGAAGTTCGCCCGCTGTCGCTGCCGTACGTGGCCTATGTCAGCGCCGCCTACCGCCCGGACATCATCAACGAGCTGTGCCAGTTCTTCATCGACCACCATGTGGAGCTGGAGAACCTCACCTGCGACACCTACCAGGCCCCGCAGACCGGCGGCACCATGCTCAACGCCACCTTTACCGTGACCCTGCCGGCAGGTACCCAGATCAGCTGGCTGCGTGACCAGTTCCTGGACTTCTCCGATGCGCTGAACCTGGATGCGCTGATCGAACCGTGGCGCCCACAGAACCCGATGTAAGGAAGCTTTTCATGGCCGTTGAACTCGACCAACCCGTCGCCGATTTTGAGGCCCAGGCCACCAGCGGCCAGACCGTCAGCCTGGCCGGGCTTAAAGGCCAGCAGGTGGTGCTGTACTTCTATCCCAAGGACAGCACCCCGGGGTGCACGACCGAAGGCCAGGGTTTCCGTGACCAGCATGCAGCCTTTGCAGCGGCCAACACCCAGGTGTTCGGCGTATCGCGTGATGGCATCAAGTCCCACGAGAACTTCAAGGCCAAGCAGGCCTTCCCCTTCGAGCTGATCAGCGACAAGGACGAAGCCCTGTGCCAGCTGTTCGACGTGATCAAGCTGAAGAAACTCTACGGCAAGGAATACCTGGGCGTGGACCGCAGCACCTTCCTGATCGACAAGGACGGCGTGCTGCGCAAGGAATGGCGCGGGGTGAAAGTGCCAGGGCATGTCGATGCCGTACTGGCGCAAGCGCAGGCGCTGAACAAGGCCTGATAGCGCTTTACCTGTGGGAGCTGGCTTGCCAGCGATTGCATCACCGCGCTGGCCGCAAGGGCCAATGCGCCTGTATCGCTGGCAAGCCAGCTCCCACAATGCTCAAAGCAGCGGCGCCACCACCGGCTCTCGCCGCGGCCAGGCATCCAGCACGGCCTTGAACAGGGTCGCCAGGGGGATGGCAAAGAAGATCCCCCAGAACCCCCACAGCCCGCCAAACAGCAGCACCGCGCAGATGATCGCCACCGGGTGCAGGCTCACCGCCTCGGAGAACAGCAGCGGCACCAGCACGTTGCCGTCCAGGGCCTGGATGATCGCGTACACCGCCATCAGGTAAATGAACTGATCACCCCAGCCCCACTGGAACAGCGCAATCAGGGTTACCGGTACGGTCACCACCACCGCGCCGACATAGGGCACTACCACCGACAGGCCGACCAGCAGGGCCAGCAACGCCGCATAGTTGAGCCCCAGGCTGATGAAGGCGATGTAGGTGGCCACGCCACAGATCAGAATCTCGATGCCCTTGCCGCGAATGTAGTTGGCGATCTGCCGGTTCATTTCTTCGGCCACCCGGGTCATCAGCGCCCGCTCCTTGGGCAGGTAGCCACTGACCCAATCGGCGATCTGCTGGCGGTCCTTGAGAAAGAAGAACACCAGGATCGGCACCAGCACCAGGTAGATCATGATGTTGACCAGCAGCGGCAGGCTCGACAGCGAGAAGGTCAGCGCCCACTGGCCGAACTTGCCGATCTCGCCGCGCATCACCTCGATGGCCTGCAGCACCTGCTCGTCGGAGACCAGGTGCGGGTAGCGCTCGGGCAACAGCAACAACAGCGACTGCCACTTGCCGAGCATGCCCGACAGTTCGTTGAACAGGGTGATCAGCTGGTGCCAGAGCAGCGGCACCAGCACCAGCAGGAACACCGCCAGGGCGCCCATGAACAGCATGAACACCAGCCCGACCGCATAGCGCGTGGGCACCCGCAGGCGCTCCAGGGCGTTGACCAGGCCTTGCATCAGGAACGCCAGAACCATCCCCGCCAGCACCGGCGCGAGCATGCCACCGAGGGTCAGGACGGCGGTGAACGCCAGAAACAGCAAGACCGCCAGCACCACCGCTTCTTCATCGGAGAAGTAGCGCTGCATCCAGTCGCGAAGCACCTTGAACATTGACGATCCTTTAACAGAAAAAACTCAGGCCTTCTTCAGCCAGTAGGTGTAAACACCGGCCTCGGCCTCTTCGAGCAGCAGCGTATGACCGGCCAATCGGGCAAAAGTGCGAAAGTCGCGCTGGGAACCGGCGTCGGTGGCAATCACCTTGAGCACCGCGCCAGTGGCCAGGCGATTGAGCTCCATCTTCGCCTTGAGCAGCGGCAGCGGGCAGTTCAGCCCGCTGGCGTCGAGTTCGGCGTCATGGGTCGGGGTCTCGCTCATGGGGGTCTCCAGGCAGGAATGCGGGCACAGGTAGCATTTTGAACAAGCCCGGTAGGATACCGCCACTGGTCGCCAACGTGCGAGCGGGCTACAGTAAGGTTCTTTGTCGACCAGAGCTTCGTGCATGAATTTTCTGCGCCCTACCCTGCTGACGCTGGCCTGTTTGATGGCGCTCCCCAGCCATGCCGACGACCTGCCGTCACTCGGCGACGCCAGTTCTGCCATTGTCTCCCCGCAACAGGAACACCAGCTGGGCCGCGCCTGGCTCAGTCTGCTGCGGGGCAATGTCAACCAACTGAACGATCCCCAGCTCAAGGATTACGTCGAAACCAGCGTCTACCGCCTGGCCGAAACCAGCCAGTTGCAGGACCGGCGCCTGGAGTTCATCCTCATCGACAGCCGCGAACTCAACGCCTTTGCCGCCCCCGGCGGGATCGTCGGGGTCAACGGCGGGCTGTTCCTCAATGCCCAGACCGAAGGCGAATACGCCTCGGTACTGGCTCACGAACTGGCGCACTTGTCGCAACGCCACTTCGCCCGCGGCGTCGAGGCCCAGCAGCGCATGCAGTTGCCGATGATGGGCGCGCTGCTGATCGGTATCGTCGCCGCCGCGGCAGGTGCCGGTGATGCCGGTATTGCCGCAATTGCCGGCACCCAGGCGGCCGCCATCCAGGAGCAGCGGCGCTTCTCCCGGCAGAACGAACAGGAAGCCGACCGCATCGGTATCCTCAACCTCGAGAAGGCCGGCTATGATCCGCGCAACATGCCGACCATGTTCGAGCGCCTGATGCGCCAGTACCGCTACGACGCCAAGCCGCCGGAATTCCTCCTGACTCACCCGGTTACCGAATCGCGCATCGCCGACACCCGCAACCGCGCCGAACAGGCGCCCAAGGGTGGCACCGAAGACAGCATGCGCTACCAGCTGATTCGTGCCCGGGTGGCGCTGATCTACGAAGGCACCCCCGGCCTTGCCGCCAAGCGCTTCCAGGCCCAGCTCGACGAAAACCCGCAGATGGACGCCGCCCGCTACGGCCTGGCGCTGGCGCAGATCAAGGGCGGGCGCCTGAACGAGGCGCGCGAGAACCTCAAGCCGCTGCTGGCCAAGGCGCCCAACGACATCACCTACAACCTGGCGCAGATCGACCTGGACATCACCAACAACCGCCTGCCCGATGCCCAGCAACGGGTCGAGCGGATGCGCAGCCTGTACCCGGCCAACTACCCGCTGCAACAGGCGCGCATCGACCTGCTGCTCAAGCAGAACCGCCCTGCCGAGGCAGAGAAGGCGCTGGATGCGCTACTCAAGAACCGTCCTGAAGACCCGGACGTCTGGTATGACGTGGCGGAAGTGCGGGGCTTGTCGGGCAACACCATCGGCCTGCACCAGGCCCGCGCCGAATACTTTGCCCTGGTGGGCGACTTCGACCAGGCCCTGCAGCAGCTCGACTACGCCAAGCAGCGCGCCGGCAACAACTTCGTCCTGGCGTCGAAGATCGATGCGCGTCAGCGCGAGCTGATGGAGCAACAGCGGATGGTCAAGGACATGATGCGCTAACACCGCAAAAAGCATCGCGGGGCAAGCCCGCTCCTACCGTAGGAGCGGGCTTGCCCCGCGAAGGCGTCGTCAGGCGTTACCGGACAACTTCATCCGCGCCGCCTGGGTGAAGTCGAGCATACGCTTGAGCGGCTTGATCGCCTGGGGGATCAACGCCGGCTCAACGAAAATCTCGTTAGTGCCTTCGCGCAGGCACTGCAAGGTGCGCTCCAGGGTATTCATCGCCATCCACGGGCAATGCGCGCAGCTGCGGCAGGCCGCGCCGTTACCGGCGGTAGGCGCTTCGATGAAGATCTTGTCGGGGCACAGCTGCTGCATCTTGTAGAAGATGCCGCGGTCGGTGGCGACGATGAAGGTCTTGTTCGGCAGGGTCTGCGCCGCCGCAATCAGCTGGCTGGTGGAGCCCACTGCGTCGGCCAGGTCGATCACCGCCTCGGGCGACTCCGGATGCACCAGGATTGCCGCATCCGGGTACAGCGCCTTCATGTCGGCCAGTTGGCGCGACTTGAACTCTTCGTGGACGATGCAGGCACCGTCCCACAGCAGCATGTCGGCGCCGGTCTGTTTCTGGATATAGCGACCCAGGTGCTGGTCCGGGCCCCAGATGATGGTCTCGCCGTTGTCCATCAGGCTTTCGACGATTTCCAGCGCGCAGCTTGAGGTCACTACCCAGTCGGCGCGGGCCTTGACCGCCGCCGAGGTGTTGGCATACACCACCACGGTGCGCTCGGGGTGCTTGTCGCAGAACGCCGAGAACTCCTCCACCGGGCAGCCGAGATCGAGCGAGCAGGTCGCCTCGAGGGTCGGCATCAGCACGCGCTTTTCCGGGGTGAGGATCTTGGCCGTCTCGCCCATGAAGCGCACCCCGGCGACCACCACGGTCGAGGCCGCGTGGTTCTTGCCGAAGCGGGCCATTTCCAGCGAGTCGGACACGCAGCCACCGGTTTCCTCGGCCAGGGCCTGGATCACCGGGTCGCAATAGTAGTGGGCAACCAGCACCGCATTTTGCGCCTTGAGTTCGGCGGCAATGGCGGCGCGGTAGTCGGCCTCTTGCTCGGGCGTCAGCGGCGTGGGCTGCTTGGCATCGAGGTGAGCCTGGACGAGAAGGCGTTCGGAAATCTGGGTCATGATCGCTGGACCTGCAGGCGCTTGAGCGCGTAAGTCGAGTGTATCACCGAGCCCTGGCAAATCGGCTACAGGCTCCACAGGCAGGGCAAAACAGCCTTGCGCACAGAACCACGGACCAGCTGCGGCCTCGGGTTTTTATAGGATGCCGAAGGCTACAGATAATCGAATGAATTCAAAAGGTTTTTTTAGTGAAACAAGCCCGGGGCGGGCGCCCCGGGCCTGAACATCAACCGCCGGTCGCCTGCATTGCGCTGGCGTTGGCCATGATCACGCTGGCGAACTGCTCAACGGTCATCTTCTGGCCGTTGAAGTCGACCATGCCATCGGCATAGTGCAGCGAGGTAACAATGTCATTGCCCTCGACCTTGGCCATCTGGCTCTGCACCGCCATCATGCTGACCATTTCCCCGGCCTGGGCCGCTTGCTGGGAAACGATGGCAGCATCGGTCTGGCCTTCGAACTGCGCCTGCAGGGTCGCCAGGTCACCGATCATCGGCTTGGACAGCGACAGCTTGCTCTGCAGCTGGGTGATCAGCTGCTTGGACAGCTCCTCGGGCGGCAGCTCCAGGGAGGTCGGGTTGGCCAGGTCGACGCTGAAGCTGAAGCGGCTTTCGCCATTGGCAGTCTTGAACGACAGATTCTCCAGGGCGATCTGCGGCTTGGCTGCCAGCAGGCGCTGCACATCGCTGCGCACCTGGGCCGTTTCAGCCTCGGTCATCGCCAGGTCCGGCATGCCTGCACCTTCGGCAGCGGCCTGCTGGAACTCAGGCAGGCGGCTCTGGTACCAGCCGATCAGTGCCTGCATGGCCGGGATGTCGAGACGCTTGAGGCTCCAGACCATCTCGCCGGCACCGATGGCCTTGCCGTCAAAGTTGATGTCGCCAACCTTGTATTCCATGCGTGCCGAGAGCTTGTCGCCGTCGTTCTTGTACTCGTTGTTCTGCGCCAGGCCCTTGAGCTTCAGGACCTTTTGCTCGTCGCCGAAGGTGGCGACCGTATCAGCCACGGCCATGTCCATCTTGCCGACATAGAAGCCGAACGGCGTCTTGGTCATGTCGCCGGTCAGGCTCAGGCCCTTGATCTCGACTTTCAGCACTTTGCTGTCAGGGTCGACCAGGTTCAGGCTCAGGCCGCCCGACTGGCCGGTGAGCTGCACGTGTTCGGCGCCTTCGTTGCCGTGGCCGGTGACTTCAAACCCGGAGAACTTCAGCGACGAGCCGTCCTTGCTCCACTCGATCGGCGCCACCTGGAAAGCGCTGTCCATCGAGCGATCGTAGCCGTAGGCAACCTGGCCTTGCAGCGGCGAAACGTCTTTGGTCAGGGCGAACCAGTCGGCGGTGGCCGCGTCTTTTTCCAGGCTGTAATGACTGGCTGCCATGACCGGCATCAGCTTCAGCGCCTTGACCCGCGACAGCGGCAACGGCCCGTGTTCGATCTGGTCGACAAAATTCAGCTCGAAGCTTTTGCTGTCTTCGCCAACCTGCAGGTTTTTTACCTTGAGGCGGTATTTGGCGGTACTGCTGAACAGATGGCTGTCCAGCGATACCAGCTCAAGCTCCACGAGGGTGTCCATACCCACCAGCGCCTGCTTGGTCTGGGCGTTGGATTCGGCGATGGTGGTTGCCAGCACGCCTGGCAGTTGCTTGCCGGTGTACCAGGCACCCGCGGTGCACACCGCTGCCACTGCCACTGCGAGGCCGAGTACGCCTGTAGATTTCTTCATGAATTGTTTCGCTTCCATTTGTAGAGAGTTGTTGCGTTGACTAAGCCTTGCGGCCTATTCGTTGACGTCCATGTACTCGCGGGCCCAGACGATGTAGTCGTCCGGTTGCGTGTAGGTATGGGTGAGTTCGGTGGCGCTCAGGTCCGAGGTGCTGCTGGTGATGCCGCGCTGCTCGCGCAGGCAGTCGTAGGTGGCCTTGATCGCGGCAAAGTAGGCGCCATGACCATCGACGGCAATGCGCACGCCCAGCTCGGCCAGGCGCGCATCATCATGCAGTTGCGGGTTGCCGTAGGTGACCAGCATCAGCGGCACGCTCAGGTGTGCGGCAATCTGTTCCAGGTGTTCGAAGTCGCGGATACCGACAATGCACAAGGCGTCTGCGCCGGCGTTCTGGTAGGCCACGGTGCGGGCGATGACTTCTTCGGTGGCAATCAGCGCCGCGTTGGTGCGGGCAATGATCGACAGCTCCGGGTCAACTCGCGCCTCCAGCGCCGCGCGGATCTTGCCGACCCCTTCGGCGATGCTGATCAGGTCGGTGGACTTGCGCCCGAACTGGGCCGGCAGCAGGGTGTCCTCGATGGTCAGCGCGGCAATCCCGGCACGCTCAAGCTCGGTCACCGTCCGCATCACGTTGAGCGCGTTGCCATAGCCGTGGTCGGCGTCAGCAATTACCGGCAGTTGCGCCACCCGGCCGATCCGCGTCGCCTGCTCGGCGAATTCGCTCAGGCTGATCAGGGCAAAGTCAGGGGCGGCCAGCACCTGCAGGGAGGCCACCGAACCGCCGAGGATCCCCACCTCGAAGCCCAGGTCAGCGGCAATGCGCGCCGACATCGGGTCGAAAACAGAGGCGGTGTGGTAGCAGGCAGGTGAGGCAAGCAGTTGGCGGAACGCGCGACGCAGGTCTTGGTGGGAGGCTCTTGGCATGGTCTTTCCAGGCTATCGACTTCATTTAGTAGGTCGAACATTACCACTGCTGGCTATCTGACTGACAGCGCCACGCGCTTCAGGGTCTCGCTGGGCAGCTCCTTGAACAGCTTGCGGTAGCTGTCGGAAAACCGTCCCAGGTGCCAGAACGACCAATGCATGGCCACTTCGGCGACGGTGGTATCGCTGGGCGTGCAACTGAGCAATTCACGCCGTGCACTGTTGAGCCGGCGCAAGCGCAGCCACTGCGCCGGGGCCATGCCGGTGAAGGTCTTGAAGGCGTGCTGCAGCTGGCGCAGGGACACCCCGGCAACCTGCGAAAGCTCAAGCAGATTGAGGGTTTCTTCCGGGCAATCTGCCGCCCATTCGCCAACCTTGCGCATGATTGCGCGCTCTTCGGTACGCCGCCACAACGCCCCGCGATCGAGGCAGATGCACGCGTTATCGAGGATGAACAGGCAGTCTTCCAGCAACTGCGCGGCCAATGCGTCCTGGCTTGGCGGGTCGATGGTCTGCGAGATGCGCGTGAGGGTGCCGCTCAGCCACCGGCTGAACAGCTCGTTCTGCATCGAGTTCAACGGCGCCATGAACAGCCCGTCGAGGCGGGCGATGTCCAGGCTGTGGCGCTGGACGAATTCCGGGCCGAACACCACGGCCACTTCCTGGTAGTTCTCCGGGGTGATCCAGATGTTGCGGCTTTCGCCATTGAGCACGTAAAGGCTGTGATCGTTGCGGTCGAAACAGAACGCCAGGGAGCCGGCCGGCGCACTGAAATTCTGCTCGACCCGGGTGTTCATGCACTCCTCGTAGATCTCCACGCCCTGCAGGTCGAGGCAGCGCAGCTGGCCGGCGAAATGCCCGGGAGACATCTGTTGGTAATGCTGGGTCCAGCCCGGGGTGGCACGGACCTGTTCGGTGACATCGGCGGTATTGAAAGCTTGAACCCGCAAAGGCGTTGACGCTGTCATGAGCTGCTCTTTATGCACTCTTTTGGTGCATTTTAGTCTTGCTGAAAGTGGATAGATCGAATGCGCAAGCGTCACCCAAGATAGACCTCAACGCGCTACAGGGGAAGCCGCTTGGGTGGCAAGCCGGTCGCAACTGCCGGTCCTGGCGTGGATAAAACCAACAACGAGGTCTTTATGAATGCCCCTTTCGATCAGCTGTCTGCGTGGCTGAAAGAACACAAGATTACCGAAGTCGAGTGCGTGGTCAGTGATCTGACCGGTATCGCCCGCGGCAAGATCGCACCGACCAACAAGTTCCTGCATGAACGAGGCATGCGCCTGCCGGAAAGTGTGCTTCTGCAAACGGTAACCGGGGACTTTGTCGACGACGACATCTACTACGACCTGCTCGATCCGGCCGACATCGACATGGTCTGCCGCCCGGATTCGGCGGCGGTGTACGTGGTGCCATGGGCCATCGAGCCGACCGCCGTGGTGATCCACGACACCTTCGACAAGCAAGGTAACCCGATCGAGCTGTCGCCGCGCAACGTGCTCAAGAAAGTCCTCAAGCTCTACACCGACAAGGGCTGGCAGCCCATCGTCGCCCCGGAGATGGAGTTCTACCTGACCCAGCGCTGCGAAGACCCGGACTTGCCGCTGCAGGCGCCACTGGGCCGTTCGGGCCGGGCCGAAAGCGGCCGCCAGTCGTTCTCGATCGATGCCGCCAACGAATTCGACCCGCTGTTCGAAGACGTCTATGACTGGTGCGAAGCCCAGGGCCTGGACCTCGACACGCTGATCCACGAAGACGGCCCGGCGCAGATGGAAATCAACTTCCGTCACGGCGACGCCCTCGACCTTGCCGACCAGATCACCGTGTTCAAGCGCACCATGCGCGAGGCGGCGCTCAAGCACAACGTCACCGCCACCTTCATGGCCAAGCCGGTGGGCGACGAGCCGGGCAGCGCCATGCACCTGCACCAGAGTGTGGTCGACATCGCCACCGGCAAGCCGATCTTCGTCGACGACAACGGGCAAATGAGCGAGCTGTTTCTGCATCACATCGGCGGCTTGCAAAAGTACATCCCCAAAGTGCTGCCGATGTTCGCCCCCAACGTCAACTCGTTCCGCCGTTTCCTGCCCGACACCTCGGCGCCGGTGAACGTCGAATGGGGCGAAGAGAACCGCACCGTGGGCCTGCGCGTACCGACCTCGAGCCCCGAGGCGATGCGCGTGGAAAACCGCCTGCCCGGCGCCGATGCCAACCCTTACCTGGCGATTGCCGCCAGCCTGCTGTGCGGCTACCTGGGCATGGTCGAGAAGATCAACCCCAGCGCTCCGGTCCAGGGCCGCGCCTACGAGCGGCGCAACCTGCGCCTGCCGATCACCATCGAAGACGCCCTGGCGCACATGGAAGACTGCCCGACCATCGAGCAGTACCTGGGCAGCAAGTTCGTCCGCGGCTACGTGGCGGTCAAGCGTGCCGAGCACGAGAACTTCAAACGGGTGATCAGTTCCTGGGAGCGCGAATTCCTGCTGCTCAGCGTCTGAGCCCGAGCTTGTAACAAGTATCGAAAACAACAATTCAAAAAGGTGTCGATATGCGTCCCATGAAAACAGTCGTAACTGCAACCCTGGCGCTGCTGGTCAGCGCCGTGGCCCAGGCCCAGCCCAGTGTCAGCGTGTACAACTGGACCGACTACATCGGTGAAACCACCCTGGCGGATTTTCAGGGCAGCACCGGTATCAAGGTCATCTACGACGTGTTCGACTCCAACGAAACCCTGGAAGGCAAGTTGCTCGCCGGTCGCACCGGCTACGACGTGGTCGTGCCTTCCAACCACTTTCTGGCCCGTCAGGTCAAAGCCGGGGCCTTTCTGAAACTGGACCGCGAGCAGTTGCCGAACTGGAAGAACCTCGACCCGGTGCTGCTCAAGTTCCTCCAGGAGAACGACGCCGACAACCTGCACTCGGTGCCCTACCTGTGGGGCACCAACGGCATCGGCTACAACGTCGACAAGGTCAAGCAGGTGCTGGGCGTCGATCACATCGATTCCTGGGCAGTAATGTTCGAGCCCGAGAACCTGAAAAAGCTCAGCCAGTGCGGCGTGTCGTTCATGGACTCGGCCGACGAACTGTTCCCGGCCATCCTCAACTACATGGGCAAGGATCCGCGCAGCGAAAAGCCTGAAGACTACAAGGCGGCCGAGGCCAAACTGCTGACCCTGCGCCCCTACATCACCTATTTCCACTCGTCCAAATATGTCTCGGACCTGGCCAACGGCGATATCTGCGTGGCCTTCGGCTATTCGGGCGACGTGTTCCAGGCCGCCAACCGCGCCAAGGAAGCCAACAACGGCGTGAACATCGCCTACGCCATTCCCAAGGAAGGCAGCAACCTGTGGTTCGATTTGCTGGCGATTCCCTCCGACGCCAGCAACCCGAAAGCGGCCTACGCCTTCATCAACTACCTGCTCGACCCGAAAGTGATCGCCAAGGTCAGCGGCGTGGTCGGCTACGCCAACGCCAACCCGCCGGCCAAGCAGTACATGGACGCGGAGCTGGTCAACAACCCCGAGGTGTACCCGCCGCAAGCAGTGCTCGACAAGCTGTATGTGTCCAGCACCCCGACGCCGGCGATCATGCGCCTGATGACCCGCTCCTGGAGCAAAGTGAAGTCGAACAAATGAACCAGTACAGCCCTGAACACGCCCGCTCCTACTACAGCGCCACGGCCCATGACCTGGCGCCCTACCCTGCCCTGGGCGCCGATCTGCAGGCCGATGTCTGCGTGATCGGCGGCGGTTTTACCGGGGTCAACTGCGCCATCGAACTGGCCCAGCGCGGGCTCTCGGTGATCCTCCTCGAAGCCCGGCGCATCGGCTGGGGCGCCAGCGGGCGCAACGGCGGCCAGCTGATCCGCGGTATCGGCCATGAGGTCGAGGGCTTCGCCCGCTACGTCGGCCAGGAGGGGGTGAAGTACCTGCAACGCGCCGGCATCGAATCGGTCGAGGTGGTGGCCGAGCGCGTCCGCACCCACGGCATCGATTGCGACCTGCGCTGGGGCTTTTGCGAACTGGCCAACACCCCGGCGCAGTTCGCCGCCTTGCGGGCCGAGCAGCAAAGCCTGGCCGAGCAAGGCTACCGGCATGAAACCCAATTGATCGGGCCCGAGCAGATGCATCAGGTGGTCGCCTCCGACCTGTATGCCGGCGGCCTGATCGACCGCGGCTCGGGCCACCTGCATCCGCTCAACCTGGTGCTGGGCGAGGCACGCGTGGCCGAGACTCTCGGCGTGCGCATCTTCGAACAGAGCCCGGTGCTGGAAATCAGCCATGGCGCCACTGCGCAGGTACGCACCCGCCACGGCACGGTACGCGCCGGCAGCCTGGTGCTGGCCTGCAACGCCCACCTGGATGAACTGGAACCGCGCCTGAGCGGCAAAGTATTGCCCGCCGGCAGCTACATCATCGCCACCGAACCGCTGTCCCAGGCGCAGGCCGAGCAACTGATTCCGCAGAACCTGTCGCTGTGCGACCAGAAGGTTGGCCTGGACTACTATCGGCTGTCGGCCGACCGCCGCCTGCTGTTCGGTGGTGCCTGCCACTACTCCGGGCGCGACCCTGCAGATATCGCCGCCTACATGAAGCCGAAGATGCTCAAGGTGTTCCCGCAACTGGCCAGCACCCGCATCGACTTTCAGTGGGGCGGCAAGATCGGCATCACCGCCAATCGCTTCCCCCAGGTCGGCCGCCTGCAACAGCACCCGAACGTGTTCTATGCCCAGGGCTACAGCGGCCATGGCCTGAACGTCACCCACTGGACCGCGCGGCTGCTGGCCGAGGCCATTCACGCCGGGCACAGCCAGGGCCTGGATGTGTTCAGCGCGGTGCCGCACCTGACCTTCCCCGGCGGCAAGGCCCTGCGCTCGCCGTTGCTGGCGTTGGGGATGTTCTGGTACCGGCTGCGCGAGGTGCTGGGCTAGTCAGCGCCCACCCCTGGCAATCACCTTTTTTCCTCCTGTGCGCTTGCGGCCGACTCAATTGGGCGGCTGCTGCGTTGCCCGCCCTGTGGTCAACAAGCTCAAGGCCAGGTTATGGGCCAGCGCCGCCCCGGGGACGGCGTGCACCGGCACGCCATAAACTGCTGCCAGTACCGGTGCCAGGCCGGTCAGTTCGGCAAGGTTGCCCGGCTGCCCGGTTGCCGTCAGGACCATGCCCCGGCACCACGACGCCAGCCACTGGCGCTGGCCCTTGAGCCACAGCACCAGACGCTTGCGCGCCTGCAGGTCGTCCTCGGCCGCTGGCGGCATGGGCGGATAGACCAGAACAAACTCACGGTTGCGCGTCAGCAGCGCTTCGACCTCGACAATCCAGCACTCTACCTCGTCAAGATTGGCAGGCATGGACTTGACGTGAACCAGCGGAAACTCACCGGCATCGAACAGAACCCATTGGTTTAGCATCATCGTACACCTCGATTTAATACTGTACTGTACGATACACTTCTTTGAACAAAGATCAACCCAAACGAGATTTGTTCTCGTTAAGTGACGGACAAGCAACCATGAGTACTGACTGCGAAAACCCCAGGAAGGCCAGCCCGCGCCTCACCGCTCGCGGGCTTCAGCGCCGCCACGCATTGATCGAGGCGGCCACCCGGACGTTTATCGAGCACGGTTTTGAAGGCGCCACCCTGGACATGATCATCGACCTGGCCGGCGGCTCACGCGGGACGCTGTACAGCAGCTTCGGCGGCAAGGAAGGTTTGTTTGCCGCAGTGATTGAACGAATGATCGAAGAGATCTTCGTTGCCCCAGACCCCGGCAGCGCTGCACACGACTCGCTTGAACGCGTACTCGAACACTACGGGCGCCGCTTTCTGCACGGCCTGCTGGCGCCCAGAAGCATCGGCCTGTATCGCTTGATCGTGGCCGAAGCGCCGCGTTTTCCGCAGATCGGCGAGCACTTCTACACCCTGGGCCCCGAGCGCAGCTACCAGTTGCTGGCCGAGCGCCTGGGGCAACTGCACGGTATCCAGGCCGACCGGCAAACCCTCAACCTGGTTGCTTGCCAGTTTCTGGAGATGCTCAAGGCCGACCTGTTTCTCAAGGCGGTCAGCATGCCGGCCTATACCCCGGCCAGCGAGGACATCGAGCAACGTCTGCAACTGAGCGTGAAGATCATCGCCCACTACCTGCAAGCGACGCCTTGAGCGTCCTCAGCTGGCCGGCAACACGCTCAGCGGATCGATCGGCTTGCCGTTCTGGCGGATTTCGAAGTACAGCTGCACGCGGTCGGTATCCAGGTCGCCGGCTTCGGCGATCTTCTGGCCCTTGCTGACGGTCTGGCCTTCCTTGACCAGCAACTTGCTGTTGTGGCCGTAGACGCTGGCATGGGCAGTGCCATGCTGGAGGATGATCAGGTTGCCATAGCCGCGGATGTTGGTCGCGAACGCGACCTTGCCACCCAGGCTGGCGTACACCGGCTGGCCCGGGGTGGCGGCGATGCGAATGCCCTTGTTGAGCTTGTCGGCAGAGGAATAGCGGCGGATCAGCGTGCCCTGCAGCGGCCACGCCCAGCCGCGCAGGGTGACCTTGGTGGCCGGCGCCACGGGCCGGGCCTTGCTGGCACTGCTGGTGGTGCGCGTGGTGGTTTTCGAGCCGCCGAAGCGGATGGTCTGGCCGACATTCACCGCATAGGGCGCACTGATGCCGTTGTAGCGCGCCAGTTCCTTGAAGTTCCAGCCATAGCGCGAGGCAATCGAGTACAGGGTATCGCCGCGCTTGACCTTGTAGGTGCCGGCCACGACTTTGTTGGCGGAGCTACCGGGGCTTGGGGAATGCGAACTGCATGCAGACATCGCCAGCATTACGGCGATCAGAACAAACCTGAAAAACACACCACTTCCTTTTCCCGGAGACGCCGTTGACGAGGGCGCTACTATAAATCAGTCCGCAGCGTTACGCGGCAAACTCCGTGCAAGTTCAATGAAGGCCCGGGTCGCGGGCGAGATGATGCGCTCATCGACCACCGCCACCCCCACCCTCCGCTTGACCGGCGGATCGAGCGGGCGCTGCACATAAGCCAGGCTCGTGGGCAACGGCAAGGACGATTGCGCAACGATGCTCACGCCGTCACCACGGGCAACCATCTCCAGGGTGCTGAGCAGTTGCGAGGTGCGGTAGCGAATCCGGGGTTGCAGCCTGGCGGCAAGAAACAGCCGCGAGACGATCTCGGCTGAACCGGCCTCGGTGAGCACGAACGGGTCCAGGCACAGTTGCTTGAGCGTCACTGAAGGCAGCTGCGCCAGCGCATGGTCGGCGGGCAGCAGCGCAACCATCTGGTCCTCCAGCAGCGGGTAGCTGTCGAACTGCTCTTCAGGCAGCACCACGAAACCGACATCGATGCGCCGCTCCTGCAGCCAGTGCAGCACCTGGCGGTCCGGACCTTCATCGACATGCACCTCGATACCGGGGTACGCCTGACGGTAGGCGGCAAGAATCGCCGGCAGCAAGCGCACCGACGCTGTCGGACCGAATGAGCCGATGCGCAGCGTACCCTGCTTCATGCCACGGGCATCGTGGGCTTCCTGGCGCAGGGTTTCGGCCAGGCCGAGCATGGCCTGGGCCCGCGGCAGCAGGCGGCTGCCAATATCGCTCAGCTCGATCTGCCCCTGCTGGCGCTCGAACAGGGCCACGCCAAGCTCCTGCTCCAGGGCGCGGATGGCGTGAGACACCCCTGATTGGGAGATTTTCAGTTGCGCCGCGGCAAGGGTGAAGCCCTTGCGCGCAGCGACCACGGCGAAGATTTCCAGCTGGGTCAAAGTCATCGAAAGCCCATGAGCAATTGCTCATTTCCCTATGAGTCGGCATTCGGACAAGTATGGCGCATCACCTGTACGCCGTCAGCCGGGGCCCGCCATGCCGTCTCAGTTTTGCACCTACCTGAAACTTGCGCTGGTCGCGATGATCTGGGGCGGCACCTTCGTTGCCGGTCGCGCCGTGGCCAGCGCTGTCGATCCGTTGATGCTCGGCAGCCTGCGCTTTGCCCTGGCCAGCCTGGTGCTGGCGATCATCCTGCGGGTGTCGAAAAAGGGTTTTGTCCGGCTGAGCAAGACCCAGGCCGTGCAAGTCGCCGGCCTGGGGTTTGCCGGCATCTATGCCTATACGCTGTTCTTCTTCCATGGCCTGCAGTACACCGATGCCTCCCGGGCTTCGCTGATCGTGGCGAGCAACCCTGCGGTCATGGCGATCATGGCCTACCTGTGTTTCAGGCAGCGCCTGGGCCGCACACAGTTGCTCGGCGTCGCCCTGTGCCTGCTGGGCGCGGGCTGGGTGGTGCTGGCCCGGGCGCCCGCAGCGATTGGCCAGGGCAGCTGGCTCGGCGATGGCTTGATCTTCGGCTGCGTGCTGAGCTGGGTGATCTTCAGTGTCTGCTGCAGCGGCCTGGTGAAACAGCTCGGCGCGCTGCACACGGTGACCTATGCGGTGTTCGCCGGGGCGGCGATGCTCAGCGTGCACGCCCTGCTCAATGGCAGCCTGAGCATCAGCGCATTGCACGCACTGTCGGCGCCCGAGTTGCTCAGCCTGGGGTACCTGGGGGCACTGGGTTCGGCGCTGGCGTACGTGCTGTATTACGACGCCATCGCCAGGATCGGCGCCACCCGGGCCGGCAGTTTCATTGCCCTCAACCCGCTGACCGCCGTGGTCGCTGGCGCCCTTTTGCTGGGCGAGCAACTGAGCGGTGCCATGCTGGCCGGTGGCACGCTGCTGATCAGCGGCATACTGCTGGTCAACCGCGTGCCGGCACGGCTCAGTTGTCCTGCGGCCAGTGCAGGTTCACCGTGCCGGTCTGGCCGGGAACCAGGTTGACGGCGCCCAGTTGCTGCACGCCATTACGCGAGGCCACCAGGTTGTAATGACCCGGCGGCAGCTTGACGTAGACCATCGGCCCGACCTGGCTCAGTTGCAGCAAGGTTTGCCCCTGCCCGCCCTGGATCGCCAGGTCGACATCCGGCACATACTTGTTCTCGGGGCCGGTCGAGAAGGTCAGATGCAAGTTATAGCCCTGGACTTGCTGAATGGCCCGCGACTCATCGATACCGATACCGCCAGTGACATAACTAATGCCATTCTGCTCCTGGGGCTGCAGCTTGACCCCGGACGCATCGACAGGCTCCTGGTACTCCGAAGCCTGCAAGTGCTGCGCTGGCCAGGCCAGCAGTACAGCGGCCAATGCCGTGAATAACGCGAGTGTGCTGAAGGATTTCATTGCCATGACTCCTGCGCGACAGCGTCCAGACCATTTTACCCCCCTCGTTCCCACGGCTTAGATCGATTCGGCGCAGGGCGCGCGGGCGATACAATGAGGGTTTCGCCGCGTGCTAGAGTCTGCGGCCCAATCCGAAGGTGGACCACGAATGGAACTCTCCCCCGCCGAACATCAGCTGTTGCAGGACCACCACCTGGCCCTGTTCGAAGGCTGCGTGATCTTCGATACTCAACCTGCAATCGACGCCGCCACCCTGGCGCGGATCGAAGCCCAACTGAGCGGCCCGCTACCCGCAGGGCTGTTGCAGCTGTGGCAGACCTGCCTGGGCGGTCGCGTCGGTTACGACCTGGAGGTGGTTTACGACGGCCATCGCCACCCGTTCTCCTTCAGCGAGCTGTTCTACCCGGATAGTGACGGCTACCGCGACCTCTGGGGCTGGATCGAGCACGAACAGGAGCAAGCCGAAGAAGCCGCCCGGGAACACGGCCGCCCCTGGAACGGCAAGCTCGACTACCTGCCGTTCGGCGGATTCGAATATCTGGAGCGCTTGTACGTGTGCGTCACCCCGGGCCCCAACCATGGCGCGGTGATCGCCTGGAGCCGCGGGCTGCCGCCAGCCTGGGCCGGCAGCCTGCACCAGGACAGCCTGGCACGCATCGCCGACGACATCGCCGGGCTGTTCCACCTGCTGGCCTATGAACAAGACCCGTTCGACCCGCAGGCCGAGTACAGCAGCGCCAGCGAACTGCTCGAAGCGCTGGATGAACTGCAAGCAGCCGGTGAGTCGGGCGTGACGCTCAAGGCGCGGCTTGAGACCTTGCTACGCGAACGAGTACTGGACTGGCGCCCGGCACTGGCTGACGGCAGCCTCGCCGGACAACCACGCCTGCGCCAACTGGCGCTGCTCGATGCGGCCAGCCATGGCGATATCGAGCGCCTGGCAGCCCTGCGCAGGGCCGGCTGCGACCTGAGCGAAACGTTGCGTGGACACGGCGCCAGCCTGGAATGCTGCCTGCAGCATGGACACCTGGAAGCTGCCAGTTGGTTGCTCGACCAGGGCATGCCGGTGCAAGCCGACACGCTGCTGGTAGGCGCTGCGCAGGTAACGCCGGCGCTGGCCAAGCGCTTGCTGGGCCTGGGGGCGATTAGTGAACCCAGTGCGGTGCTCAGCGCCATCGCCCAGGACCACCTGGACAGCGCCGAGATCATGGCCCGGCCACTGCTTGAAGCCTCGCCGGACAGTGCCAGTGCCTTGCAAAAGGCGTTGCTCGAACGCGCCGAGCAGCAGCGGCGCGATGCCAAGCGGATCAAGGCCGGCACGTTGTACAGCAACCTCAGTGCCGCCGACTACCTGGCCGAAGCCGAACGCATCGACGCGCTGCGCCAGCGCCTGTTCAACTGACTGTCAGCCGTTACGGGCCTTGATGTAGGCAAGAAAGCTATCAAGGTCCGAGCTGCTGAGCATCCGCGAGACAGCTGTGACTTCATCCATGGGCCAGTCCCACCAGGCCGCTTCGAGCAAGGTGTTGCGCACCTCTTCGTCAAACCGCCACCTGATCTGCTTGCACGGGTTGCCGCCGACCACCGCAAACGGCGGCACATCGCGGGTCACCAGCGCACCGGCGGCGACAATCGCGCCATGGCCGATGGTCACGCCCGAGAGGATCACCGCGTTGGTGCAGATCCAGCAGTCGCTGCCGATCACCACATCGCCCTTGCTCGGCGCATAGTCCTTGATGTCCTTGACGGCATCGACCATGGCCGGGAACGGGTAAGTGGTCAGCCAGTCGGTACGGTGCTCACCGCCGAGCAGTATCTGTACGCCCGCTGCGATCGAGGTGTAGGAACCGATCTTCAGCACTGTATCGTCACCGAACTCGACAACTTCCGGAATCCCGTAGGTGCCCACCCCGACGCTATAACGTGGGTAACGCAGCCTGATCTTTTCTGCCGCACGCTCAAGCTTGTCCATCGAGCGCAGTCGTTTGCGCTCACGCCGCTGTTTCAAGAGGTCGAATAACTTCACAAAGGGGTCCTTGCTGATCAACGGTGCAGTACGAGGCGCTTCAGGCGTTTGAATGTGGTGCGGTTGTAATGGCGTAGCGGGATCGAGCGCAACAGCTGCCAGGCAAATTTCTTGTCGGCGACCACCGCATACTTCAATGCCTTGTTGATCAGCACCGTCCTGCCCTTCTGATAGCCAGGGTGCGCCTTGAAGGGCGCCATCGCCAGCATATCGGCATCCAGCAGGACCTTGAACTTTCTCGACAGGTTGTTGGGGTGGCGGCGATAGCGCGTCACGCACACCGGCAACTCGTGAATCTGGTAGCCCTTGCTGGCGATCCTGAGGGTGATCTGAAAATCCTGGACCTTGATCGCCGGGTCGTAGAATTGCGCCGCGCGCATCGCCTGCATGCGGTACAACGCGCCCGGCGCACCGATGACCACTGCCTCGCGGACGATCTGGTCGAAGCTAAAGGTCTTTACCTCGGTGCGCTGCTGGGTCTTGGTTTCGGCGCCATCGCTGTCCATGTAGGCGATCAGGGCGCCGACGCAGCCGACCTCGGGGTGCTCGTCCAGGTACCTGGCCCTGACGCTGAGCGAATGCGGGAGCATGATGTCGTCCAGGTCCGGAGTGGACACATACACGCCCCGGGCATGCTTGAGGCCATTGTTCAGCGTGGCACTGACGCCCTGATTGTGCTGGGTCAGCAAGGTGAAAGCGTAGGTATCCTGCAGCGCCCGGAGCATGGCCAGGCTGTTGTCCGTCGAGCCATCGTCGACAATGATCACCTCGAAGTTGGGGTAATCCTGGGCAAAGATGCTCTGCAGCGCGGCCTCAAGGTACTTCTCGGCGTTGTAGCAAGGAGCGACGACCGAGATCAGTGGCGGCGACTGGGAAGGCTGCTGGGCGTGTTCTTGGGTCATTACGGGTAAAAGCCTTATGCCGGCCTCACGACGGAGGCGGGTCATCTTTGAGTTCGAAGTGGCACCATGATGCTGGAACTCTGCCTGGTTGTCATGGTTCGCTCCAGAAACATGTCGAAACACCTACAGCTGCAAGAAAGGTAAGCGGCGAGATTATCATCAGCAGCGTAACTGCTAATAATTCTCATAAACACTTACATTTAATTTTCACTGGGGTGAAACTTTACATGTCTTGCGAACTTGCTCGTGGTCGTTCATCACATTCCTTCATGGCTTCAGCACTGGGCCTTGCCGTCGCTTCGACATCAAGCTATTCGCTCGCCGAGAAGGCGTCCAGCCCGCCTATGGAGCTGGGCAATATCAACATCGATGCCAAGGCCAGCAGCGACTACAAGACTGAACGCTCGGCGTCGGGCAAGTACACCACCACCCTGCTCGACACCCCGCAGACCATCACCGTGGTGCCCTCCCAGGTAATCAAGGAGCAGCAGGCCCTGAGCCTGCGCCAGGTACTGTCCAACGTCTCCGGCATCACCTTCAACGCCGGCGAAGGCGGTGGCGGCTCGGGCGACAGCATCAACATCCGCGGCTTCTCGGCCAACAGCAATATCCAGATCGACGGCTTGCGCGACAGCGCCCAGACCAACCGCACCGACACCTTCAATGTCGAGCAAGTCGAAGTCATCAAAGGCCCCAACTCGGTGTTCGGCGGTGCCGGCACCACCGGCGGCAGCATCAACATCATCAGCAAGCAGCCACAGGACCAGGCCTTCACCCGCCTGGGCGGCAGTGTCGGCACCGACAGCTACTACCGCATGACCCTGGACAGCAACCAGCCGCTGGAGGGCGTAGGGCATGACAGCGCGTTTCGCATCAACCTCATGGGCCACCAGAATGATGTGGCCGGCCGCGAACAGATCGACCGTGAACGCTGGGGGCTCGCCCCATCGCTGCGCCTGGGCCTGAGCGAATCCACGCGCCTGACCCTGAGCGCCTTCCACCAGGTCGATGACAACCTGCCCGACTACGGCGTACCGGCCCTGGACGGCAAACGCCTGGCCGGCGTCAGCCGCGAAGACTACTTCGGCTGGAAGAACCTCGACAAGGAAGAGATCGAGCAAAGCTCGTTCACCGCCAACTTCGAACACGACTTCAACGACAACCTGCGCCTGCAAAACCTTACGCGCTACAGCCACATTGCCCGCGATACCACGGTTTCGGCTTCGCACGTCAACACCACCGGCCTGCCGCCTGGCCGCTATCGCCCCGCCGGCCCCCAGGGCTACGGGCGCGACGCGACCACCGAAATGTGGATCAACCAGACCAACCTGATCAGCAACTTCAAGCTGCTGGGCATGCGCCATGACCTGGTCACCGGCATGGAAGTGTCACGCGAAACCATGGACCTGAAGACCTACGGCTACGGCTTGAGCAACGCCCTGTATCCGGCCAATGGCTATGACTTGAGCAACCCGCCGGGGCATTGGTCGGGGCCGGCCAACAAGGCCACCAGCGGCTATACCGACACCGAACTGACCAACCAGGCGCTGTACATCTTCGATACCATCGCCCTGCATGAGCAATGGGACCTGAACCTGGGCCTGCGCTACGACAAGTTCAAAGGTCAGGCCCAAGGCTACGACGCCGGGCATGTACGCACCTCCGACTTCGACTCCACCGACGAGAAACTCAGTGGCCGTGCCGGGCTGGTCTACAAACCGACTGAGAACGGGCGTATCTACCTGGCCTGGGGCAACTCCTTCAACCCTTCGGCAGAGAGCCTGGCCTCCACCGGCGGCGGCCTGAGCGCGGCCACCGAAAACCTCGCCCCGGAAAAGAACGAAACCTGGGAACTGGGGACCAAATGGGAGCTGCTCGACAAGCGCCTGGAACTGGACGCGGCGCTGTTTCGGGTAGAAAAGACCAACGCCCGCGAAACCATGGCCGACGGCTCCACCCAACTGGCCGGCAAGCAGCGTGTACAGGGCGTCGAAGTCGGGGTCACCGGGCATATCACCGAGCAGTGGGATGTGTTCGCCAACTACACCTTCCTCGACAGTGAAACCCTCAAGGCCGCCAACACTGCAGCCGGTATCGCCCGTGAAGGCCAGGCCCTGGGCAACACCCCGCCGCGCTCGCTGAACCTGTGGACCACTTACCAGCTGCCGGCCGGCTGGACCCTGGGCTATGGCGCGCGTTATGTCAGCGAACGCAACGTCACCTCCAGCACCAGCGCCAAGCTTGACGCCTACTGGCTGCACAACGCCATGGTGGCGTACCGGGTCAACGAAGACCTCGACCTGCAGCTGAACGTCAACAACCTGTTCGACAAGGATTACGTTGAGCGTGTGCGCCAGCAGAACGGCACCGATGCGCGTTCTTCGGCCATAGAGTACGGCGATGCGCGTTCGGCGATTCTGTCGGCGACCTACGCGTTCTGATAGGTAGGAAACGAAAAAGCCCGCGACCTTTGCAGGACGCGGGCTTTCTCTTACAGCGTATGGTGGGTCGTGTAGGATTCGAACCTACGACCAATTGGTTAAAAGCCAACTGCTCTACCAACTGAGCTAACGACCCGTTGGATGGCGCGTATAATACTGATTTCTAACAGGAAATCAACACCCCATCGCAAAATAATTTAAAAATATCTGGTCGGGTCCTCTACACCGGCGGCTTTAAAGCCGTCGGCGCGCAGGCGGCAGCTGTCACATTTGCCGCACGCACGGCCTTGATCGTCGGCCTGATAGCAGGAAACGGTCAGGCTGTAATCCACCCCGCGGGCCATGCCGGCCTGGACGATCTGCGCCTTGCTGAGGTTCTGCAGCGGTGCCTGTATGCGAAAGCCGTTGCCTTCGACACCGGCTTTGGTAGCCAGGTTGGCCATGCGCTCGAACGCCTCGACGAACTCCGGGCGGCAATCCGGGTAACCGGAATAGTCCACGGCATTGACGCCGATGAAGATGTCGCGGGCTTCCAGTACTTCTGCCCAGCCCAGGGCCAGGGACAGGAACACCGTATTACGTGCTGGCACGTAAGTGACCGGGATGCCTTCGCTCGGCGCTTCAGGTACATCGATGCTGCTGTCGGTCAGGGCCGAGCCGCCAATACCGTCCAGGCTCAGGCCGATGACCTTGTGTTCGACCACGCCCAGGTCGCGGGCAACCCGCGCTGCGGCGTTGAGCTCGGCGCGGTGGCGCTGGCCGTAGTCGAAGCTCATGGTGTAGCAGCTGTAGCCCTCGGCCTTGGCCATGGCAACAACAGTGGCCGAGTCGAGGCCGCCGGAAAGCAGAATTACCGCACGTTTCTCAGTCATTGCATCACTCCTGTCAGCGTCCCGGTTCGTCGTTCCACAGCAGTTTGTGCAGCTGCATCTGGAAACGAACCGGCAAATTATCGGCCACGATCCAGTCGGCCAGGTCGGTGGCGCTCACCTGGTGGTGGCTGGGCGAGAAGAGTACGTCGCCAGCGCGTTTTTCCAGGCCATATTGAATGAGCTTGGACACCGCCCAATCGTAGTCTTCACGGGAACAGATAACGAACTTGACCTGGTCATTCGGGGTCAGCAGCTCGATATTCTCGTAACGGTTGCGGTGAACTTCCTCGGAGCCTGGGGTTTTCAGGTCGACCACGCGACTGACCCGAGTGTCGACCCTGGAAATATCCAGGGCGCCACTGGTCTCCAGCGAAACCTCGTAACCGGCGTCGCACAGTTGCTTGAGCAAAGGGATGGCATTGGGCTGGGCCAGCGGCTCGCCGCCGGTGACGCAGACATAGCGCGGCTTGAAGCCGGCGACCTGGTCGAGGATCGAGTCGAGGGTGCGGATGCTGCCGCCACTGAATGCGTACTCGCTGTCGCAATACTGGCAACGCAGCGGGCAGCCGGTGAGGCGGACGAATACCGTGGGCAGCCCAGCGGTACGCGTTTCACCCTGCAAAGAGTAAAAAACTTCGGTAATGCGTAATGTGTCTTGCATAGTCGCCACGGGCGTAACAGCTAAACAGGCTGTCCGCCTCCGTCAGGCACTGTTGAGAACCCGTCATCGCGTAGTTCGCAGCAGCGTGTTTCATAAAAGGGCAGTGATTCTAACGAAAAAACCCGCGACTAGCGCGGGTTTCTTTTAAAACGGCTGGCTCAGAGCTTTTGCAAATCGCGCTGGGCCAGTTGTGCAGCCGAGGTACCCGGGTACTGGGTAACCACCTGCTGGAGAATGCCCTTGACCCGGTCGGTGTGACCCAGGCGGCGTTCCACGTCGGCGAGCTTGTACAGCGAATCCGGCACCTTGTTGTGCTTGGGATACAGCTGGCTCACTTTGGCAAAGGCTTGCCCTGCCGCTTGCAGGTCACCTTTGGCCAGGTTTACTTCACCGAGCCAGTACTGGGCGTTGCCGGCATACTGGCTGTTCGGGTACTTGCGCAGGAAGGCGTTGAACGCCTGGCTGGCCTTGTCGAAATCCTTGGCTTTGATCAGGTCGAAAGCAGCGTCGTAATAGAGCTTCTCTTTCGCCGGATCGCCAGGTTCGCTGCTGGCGGCAGGCTGCTGGCCGGTGGCAGCACCGGTGGCAGCGCCTGCAGCAGCACCGGCGGCTTCGCCACCGGCTGGGGAATTGGGCGGAGTGGCGGCAGGTGCAACACCGCTTCCGATACGCCGATCCAGGTCCTGGTAACGCTCCAGGCTCTCCTGTTTCATGCGTGACACGTCATTTTGCAGCTCTTCAATGACGCCTTGTTGACGCGCTATCTGCTCCTGCATTTGCTGCAGTTGCATGAACAGCTGGCCCTGTGCCGAGGCAGGGGCCGTAACCCCTCCCCCGGCATAGGCGCCGTTCGTACCATAACCCGCAGGCGGATAGCTGCTTGCGCCGCTATAGCCTGCGTTGTCATCAACAACAGGAACCTCAGCCCAGGCCATGAGAGGCAGGGTGAGAGCCAGGACGGTTACAGCACGACGGCACGTTCGCATATCGAATTACTTACGCAGTTCGACGCGACGGTTCTGAGCCCAGGACTGCTCGTCGTTACCGGTAGCAACTGGACGCTCTTCGCCGTAGGAAACCAGTTCCAGCTGGGCAGGAGAAACGCCTTGCAGTACCAGGTAGCGTTGAACGGCTTTCGCACGACGCTCGCCCAGAGCCATGTTGTATTCGCGAGTACCACGCTCGTCGGTGTTACCTTCCAGAACGACGCGAGCGCCGTTGCCTTTCAGGTCCTTGGCATGAACGTCCAGAGCGCGCATGGCTTCTGGCTTCAGGTCCGAGCTGTCGTATTCGAAGTAGAAGGTGGTGATTGCGCGCAGAGCAGCTTCTTCGCTCAGGCTGCCGTCAACAGCGCCAGTGTTGGCACCGTAGCCAGCGTTAGGATCAACCTGGCCTTGACCAGCATCGTCGCCGCCTTTCGAGGAGCAACCTACAGCTACGGCCATGGCCAGAGCCAGCGCAGCAAACTTACCAAACTTCAGCATTTCCATCGTGAAACTCCTAATGAACCCCAGTGTGTTAAGTAAAACGTAAAGCGCCGCGTCAGTTCAGGTAAGGGGACCAGGACGGTTCTCTGACTTCGCCTTGAGCGGTAGGAAGCGGGAGCCTCACGCGTCCGTTGAGAGAGACGAGCATCAAGACTCCCCGGCCCTGCTGGCGGGTGGCGTAGATTAGCATGGTGCCGTTGGGCGCAACAGTGGGTGACTCATCAAGACTTGTTTCCGAGAGAATCTTTACACTGCCGCGTTGCAAATCCTGTGCAGCCACTTTGAAGTTGGTGAAACCTTGTTGGCGATGAATCATCACCAGGGTCTTTTCATCCGCCGACAGTTTAGGGTTGGCGTTGTAGTTACCCACGAAAGTTACCCGCTCTGCACCACCACCGGAAACATTGGTTTTGTAGATCTGTGGTTTACCACCGCGGTCCGAGGTGAAGTAGATGGTCGAGCCATCTTTACCCCAGAACGGTTCGGTGTTGATACCCGGGCCTGCGGTCACGCGCGACAGCTGGCGCGAACCCATGTTCATCACGTAGATGTCCGGGTTGCCGTCCTTGGACAGCACGAACGCCAGGCGCGAACCATCCGGCGACCAGGCTGGCGCACCGTTGAGGCCTTCGAAGTTGGTGATCTGCTCACGGCGACCGGTATCGATATGCTGGACGAAGATGCGCGGACGCTTCTGCTCGAACGACACGTAGGCAATGCGCTTGCCGTCTGGTGCAAAGCGCGGCGACAGGATCGGCTCACGCGACTGCAGCAGGGTTACCGCCCGCGCACCGTCGTAGTCCGAACGCTGCAGGGTGTAACGGGTGTTGTTGGTCGAGAAGCGCTCGGCGGTCACGTAAAGCATGCGGGTAGAGAATGCACCCTTGATGCCGGTGAGCTTTTCGAACGACTGGTCGGCGATGTAGTGCGACATGTCGCGCAGTTGATCGACGCTGCCCGAGACGCTGCCGGTCAGCACTTGCTGCTCGGTGGCGACGTTGAACAGCGCGTACTGCACCTGCAGGCGGCCGCCGGACGGGACGATACTGCCGACCATCACGTACTGGGCGCCCAGGGCTTTCCAGTCACGGAAGATCACTTCGCTGGCCTGGCTCGGCTGGCTGATCATGTTCTGGCGCGGGATCGGCGAGTAATAACCGGAGTTGCGCAGGTCATTGCCGATGATGTCAGCCATGTCTTCAGGCAGCACGCTGCCGCCCTGCAGCCCGAACGGCACGACCGCGATCGGCGTGGCGCGATCGCTGCCGCTGGTGACCAGAATGTTCTTTTCATCTGCTACGGCCAACCCTGCTGCACAGCAGAGAACGACCAGCAGTCCTCGAAGAAGGTTAATCACAAGGCTAGATCCTCAGGTGTGAATGTCATCTTGAATGAACGATAGGGATTGAATTCGCTCGGTTTCAAGCCCTGCATTTCGGTTAAACGACCAATGTTCTTGACCGCTGCCACAGCCGAGCTGTCAAACGGACCGTCACCACTGGAGCGGGCTACGCTCACCGAGGTAATGGTGCCGTCCGGCAACATGCCGATCTGCAGGACCACCGTCATGTTCTTGCGCGCAGAAGGCGGACGTGCCCAGCCCTCGGCCGCACGTGCACGGATCAGGTCGTCGAAATCGCCGGCTACCTGGTCACCCTGCTCGTCAGCCAGGGCCTGCTGCCGTTCGGTGGTATCGGACAGAAGCTCGGCCAGGGCCTGGGCTTTCTTGTCTTCCGCCGCCTTGCGGGCTGCATCCTGTGCCTTCTTCTTGGCCGCATCAGCTGCGGCTTTCTTCTTGGCGTCTTCGGCGGCTTTCTTCTTCGCCTCTTCAGCCGTTGCTTTTTTCTTGGCGTCCTCGGCCGCCTTCTTCTTGGCGTCCTCGGCTGCTTTTTTCTTGGCTTCTTCAGCCGCCTGCTTCTTGGCCTCTTCGTCAGCCTTTTTCTTGGCTTCCTCTTCGGCCTTCTTCTTGGCGATGTCAGCCTGTTGCTTCTCGGCAGCCTTCTTCGCCTCTTCGGCTTTCTTGGCTTCGGCGGTTTTCTTCGCTTGCTCGGCCTTCTCGGCCTGTTCGGCTTTCTTCGCCTCGGCCTCGGCTCGCGCCTCTTCGGCCTTTTGAGCCGCTTCTTCTTTCTTTTGTTCCGCAGCCTTCACTGCCTGCTGCTCGACCTTCTTCTGTTCCATCTGTTCTTCTTCGGTTTGACGCGAAGCAGTCTTCTTGGCCTCACCGGCAATCTTCTGATTGGTCTGGGTGGTGGCCTGGCTCTTGGATTTGAGCTGGTACAGGGTTGCCTGGACAATAGGCTTGGCCGGCGGCAGCTCCGGGGTCATGGCAAAGCTGACGAACAGCATGCCGAACACCAGAACGTGCAGCGCAATGGCCCAGACACTGGGCCAGAAATAGCTTTCCGAGGCGGATGGCTCTCGCTGTTGCATCAGGGCGCCTCGGTAATCAGGCCAACGTTACCGACACCTGCCTTCTGCAACCCGCCCATGGCACCCATGACCGCGCCGTAGTCGACGGACTTGTCGCCACGGATGAAGACCTGGGTCTGCTTGCCCTGTTCACGGCCGGCGCTGATGATCTTGGTCACGGCGTCGGTCATTTGCGGCAAGGTCATGGCCTTGTCCATCTGCTTGTCGGTGTCGACTTCACTGCCAAGGTTCCAGTAGTAGGTCTTGTCAGCCTTGATCGAAATGGTCAGGACCTGGGTGTTGTTGTCCTGCGGCAAGGCTTCACTGGAAACCTTGGGCAGGTCGACCTTCACGCCCTGGTTGAGCATCGGTGCGGTCACCATGAAAATCACCAGCAGTACCAGCATCACGTCGATGTATGGCACCACGTTCATTTCGGCGACCGGCTTGCGTTTGTGGCGAACTCGGGCCATGGGCTTTTACCTGATCACTCTTCGCTGGTGTGCACTTTACGGTGCAGGATGGCCTGGAACTCGTCGGCGAACGTGTAGTAACGGCCGATCAAGACTTCACTGCGGGCAGCGAAACGGTTGTAGGCAATAACCGCAGGGATCGCGGCGAACAGGCCGATCGCGGTGGCGATCAGGGCTTCGGCGATACCCGGGGCCACGGTGGCCAGGGTCGCTTGCTGCGCCGAGGCCAGGCCACGGAAGGAGTTCATGATGCCCCAGACGGTACCGAACAGGCCGATGTACGGGCTGGTGGAACCGACGGTGGCGAGGAACGGCAGGCTCTGCTCGAGCTTCTCTTCCTCGCGGGAGATGGCTACGCGCATGGCCCGGCCAACGCCTTCCATGACCGCGTCCGGGTCGACGCCTGGCTGTTGGCGCAGACGCGAGAACTCTTTGAAGCCGGCGCGGAACACCTGCTCTACACCCGAATCCGGGTCCGGGTTGCTGCCAGCCTGACGATACAGCTTGGACAGGTCGATACCCGACCAGAAGCGCTCTTCAAAGCTGTCCAGCGCACGACGACCGGCGCGCAGCATGGTGCTGCGCTGGAAAATCATGATCCATGACGTTACCGATGCGGCCACCAGAATCAGCATGACCAGCTGCACCACGATGCTGGCATTGCTGACCAGGCTCCACATGGAGGTATGGTCGACGACGTTAGCTTCCACGCTTAATCTCCTGCATTTGAATGAGTACCCGGATCGCCCGCCTCGGCAAAGGCCGCGCGCAGCGCTTGGGGGATGGCCCGGGGTTTGAAAGTATCGGCGCGCACACAGGCCACCAGGAACTGCCCCTCACAGAGCAGCGTTGCATCTTTTTCGCGCCACACCTGCTGCACGAAGCGCAGGCTGGCGCGGTTCAATTCAAGCACTTGCGCGGTAACCCGCAACTCGTCGTCCAGCCGCGCTGGCGCGTGATAGCGCGCCTCGCTGGAATGGACCACGAACAGCAGGTTGTCCTGCGCCAGTGCCGACTGGGCAAAGCCCAGGTCACGCAACCGCTCGGTGCGGGCACGTTCCATGAATTTCAGGTAATTGACGTAATACACCACGCCGCCGGCATCGGTATCTTCGTAATAGACACGACAACGATGTGCGAACGGCTCTAGCTCGTTTTGCGCGCGCATACTCTAGTGCTAACTCCTCAGCTTGCCAATCCGCCCCGGCAACTGTTTTTCATCGATTATGTCGTATTGCCAGCGCGACTGAGGCATGCCCGCGGATAGGACCACAGAAACGCTGGATAAATCTGTCATTCATCGGTCTGGGCGGAAAAACCCTCGCCGCTGATCGATTCGCCCAGGCGGTTGGGAATGTTCAGGCCGAAATGCAGGTAGGCATGCCGGGTCACCACCCTGCCCCGTGGCGTGCGCATGATGTAGCCCTGCTGGATCAGGTAGGGCTCGAGCACGTCCTCGATGGTGTGACGCTCTTCGCTGATGGCCGCGGCCAGGCTGTCGACCCCCACCGGGCCGCCGTCGAACTTCTCGATCATGGTCAGCAGCAAGCGCCGGTCCTGATGATCGAAACCGCGCTCGTCGACGTCCAGCAGGTTCAGCGCCATGTCGGCCACCGGCTTGGTGATGTGGCCCTTGCCACGCACCTCGGCGTAGTCGCGCACCCGCCGCAGCAGGCGGTTGGCAATCCGTGGCGTGCCACGGGCGCGGCGGGCGATCTCGAAGGCACCCTCGTCTTCAATGGGCAAGCCAAGAATGCCACCGGAACGGCTGACGATGGTCGCCAGGTCCTCGGTGTTGTAGAACTCAAGGCGCTGGACGATGCCGAAGCGGTCACGCAGCGGGTTGGTCAGCATGCCGGCACGGGTGGTGGCGCCGACCAGGGTGAACGGCGGCAAGTCGAGCTTGATCGAACGCGCCGCCGGCCCCTCGCCGATCATGATGTCGAGTTGGAAGTCTTCCATGGCCGGGTACAGCACTTCTTCGACGATGGGCGACAAGCGATGGATTTCGTCGATGAACAGCACATCGTGAGGTTCGAGGTTGGTCAGCAACGCGGCCAGGTCACCCGGGCGCTCGAGGATCGGCCCGGAAGTGCTCTTGATCGATACGCCCATCTCCTGGGCAATGATGTTGGCCAGGGTGGTCTTGCCCAGGCCCGGCGGGCCGAAGATCAGCGTGTGGTCGAGGGATTCGTTGCGCCCGCGGGCGGCCTGGATGAACAGCGCCATCTGTTCACGCACCACCGGCTGGCCGATGTACTCGGCCAGGCGCAACGGGCGGATCGCCCGGTCCTGGACCTCTTCACGGTCGCGCCCGGTGGCGGCTATCAGTCGATCGGCTTCAATCACTTAGATCATTCCCTTCAGGCTGCGACGGATCAGCTCTTCGCTGCTCAGGCCCTTGGCATCCACGGCGGCGACCGCCTTGCTCGCTTCCTGGGGCTTGTAGCCCAGGGAAATCAGCGCGCTGACGGCGTCGGCCTCGGCGCTGGAAACGCTGGCAATCGGCAGTGGACCATTGGGCACAAGGGCAAACATGGCCGGGGAGGTTTCCCAGGCCTTGAAGCGGTCCTTGAGTTCGACCAGCAGGCGTTCGGCGGTCTTTTTACCAACCCCCGGCACCTTGACCAGGGCCGAAGCATCCTGGGCCTGGACACAGCGTACCAGTTCGTCGACCTCCAGGCCCGACATCAATGCCAGGGCCAGCTTGGGCCCCACGCCATTGAGGCGGATCAGCTCGCGAAACAGCTCGCGCTCGCGCTTTTCATGGAAGCCATACAGCAGGTGGGCGTCTTCGCGCACCACCAGGTGGGTGTGCAAGGTCACCACTTCGCCAACCTTGGGCAGGCGGTACAGGGTGGTCATCGGCACTTCGAGCTCATAGCCCAGGCCGTTGACGTCGACAATCAGGTGCGGCGGCTGTTTTTCAGCCAGGGTGCCGCGCAAACGTCCAATCACGTTCCGATCCTTCCTCATGGGTACCGGCAAGCGACCGGTCAACCCTAACAGCAAATGCAATGGCCGATGGCATTGCCCAGGCAAAATTTGTTTCAGCAGATGATGCTATCAGAGCCGCAAGCGCCCGCTGCGACTGCGCGCCGTGCCCAGGCCGTGTGGCACCAGGCTTGAGCGGGTATGGGCATGGCACAAGGCGATGGCCAGGGCGTCGGAGGCATCGATCTGCGGCTTTTGCGTCAGTTTCAGCAGGTGCATGACCATCATCTGCACCTGCTCCTTATTGGCCCCACCGGTGCCGGCCACCGCCTGCTTGACCTGGGTGGCGCTGTACTCGGCGATTTCCAGGCCTTCTTCGATAGCCGCGACGATCGCCGCGCCGCGGGCCTGGCCGAGCTTGAGCGCCGAGTCGGCGTTGCGCGCCATGAACACCCGCTCGATGCCCATGGTCACCGGGCCGTGCTGGCGGATGATTTCGCGCACGCCGCGAAAGACGATCTGCAGACGCTCCGGCAGCTCGCCGGCGCCGGTACGGATGCAGCCCGAAGCCACGTACTCGCAACCCCGCCCACTATGGCGCACCACGCCATAGCCGGTAATGCGCGAGCCGGGGTCGATGCCAAGAATCAGAGTCATACGTCTTTGCGCCATAGTAAAAACAGAAGCCGGACCGGCTCGCAGGTGCAATGCAACTGCAGGCAGATCCGGCCTCGGGCCGGTAGGAGCGGGCTTGCCCCGCGATTGCGCACTACCACCCAATCGCATCGCGAGGCAAGCTCGCTCCCACCTAAATGAACAACTTGAGACTAGCCGAGCTGTTCCATGACTTCGTCAGGAATTTCGGCATTGGAGTAGACGTTCTGTACGTCGTCCAGGTCTTCAAGCATGTCGATCAGCTTGAGCACCTTCTGTGCGCCGTCCAGGTCGAGTTCGGCGCTGGTGGTCGGCTGCATGACGATTTCCGCGTCAGCGGCCTTGAAACCGGCCTCTTCCAGGGCGTTGCGCACGGCATAGAAGCTGTTGAACGAGGTAAACACGTCGAACGAACCGTCCTCGTTGCTGACCACGTCGTCGGCATCGGCTTCCATCGCCGCTTCCATCAGCGCGTCTTCATCGACGCCGGCGGCGAAGCTGATCTGCCCCTTGCGCTCGAACAGGTAAGCCACCGAACCGTCGGTGCCGAGGTTGCCGCCGCATTTGCTGAAGGCATGACGCACAGCGGCGGCGGTACGGTTGCGGTTGTCGGTCATGGCCTCGACCATGATCGCCACGCCGCCCGGGCCGTAACCTTCGTAGCTGAGCTCTTCGACGTTGTCGGCTTCGGCCGTACCAGCACCGCGGGCAACCGCCCGGTCGATGATGTCGCGGCTCATGTTCGCCCCCAGCGCCTTGTCCAGGGCCAGGCGCAAGCGCGGGTTGGAGGCAGGATCGCCGCCGCCCTGCTTGGCGGCAACGGTCAGCTCACGAATCCACTTGGTGAAGATCTTGCCTCGCTTGGCATCCTGGCGCTCTTTGCGGTGCTTGATGTTTGCCCACTTGGAATGACCTGCCATAACGCACTCCGAATCCTTTGTAACAATGCCACGCCGCGGCCGCGCTCACGCCCGGCCGAGACCTTTAAATTCATGCGCCTTAACGCAAAGGCGCATCCATCTGGATGCGCCCGGGGCCTGCTTACTCAGCCTTGGGCTGTTCGCGCAGACGGATATGCAACTCACGCAGGGCCTTGGCATCGACCAAGCCAGGGGCCTGGGTCATGACGCACGCGGCGCTCTGGGTTTTCGGGAAGGCAATGACTTCGCGAATCGACTGGGCGCCGGTCATCAGCATCACCAGACGGTCAAGGCCGAAGGCCAGGCCGCCGTGCGGCGGTGCGCCGAACTTCAGGGCGTCGAGCAGGAAGCCGAACTTCTCTTCCTGTTCAGCCGCTTCGATACCCAGCAGACGGAAGACCGCCTGTTGCATCTCTTTGCGGTGGATACGGATCGAACCGCCACCCAGCTCGGTACCGTTGAGGACCATGTCGTAAGCACGCGACAGCGCAGTGGCCGGGTTGGCCTCGAGCTCTTCGGGGCTGCATTTTGGCGCGGTGAACGGGTGGTGCAGCGCGGTGAAGCTGCCGTCGTCGTTCTCTTCGAACATCGGGAAGTCAACCACCCACATCGGGGCCCACTCGCAGGTGAGCAGGTTGAAATCGTTACCGACCTTGATACGCAGGGCGCCCAGCGCCTCGCTGACAATCTTGGCCTTGTCGGCGCCGAAGAACACGATGTCGCCATCGACCGCACCAACGCGATCGAGGATCACGTTGAGGTTGGCCTCAGGGATGTTCTTGACGATCGGAGACTGCAGGCCTTCAACGCCCTTGGCGCGCTCGTTGACCTTGATGTAGGCCAGGCCCTTGGCACCGTAGATGCCGACGAACTTGGTGTACTCGTCGATGCGGCTGCGCGGCATGCTCGCGCCACCTGGCACGCGCAGGGCGGCAACACGGCTCTTCGGATCGTTGGCCGGGCCGCTGAACACCTTGAATTCGACGTCCTTGAGCTGGTCGGCAACGTCGACCAGTTCCAGCGGGTTACGCAGGTCAGGCTTGTCGGAACCGTAGCGGCGCATGGCTTCTTCGAAGGTCATGTGCGGGAATTCACCGAATTCCAGGTCCAGGACTTCCTTGAACAGCTTGCGGATCATGCTTTCGGTCAGGCCCATGATCTCGGACTCATCGAGGAAGCTGGTCTCGATGTCGATCTGGGTGAATTCCGGCTGACGGTCGGCGCGCAGGTCTTCGTCACGGAAGCACTTGGCGATCTGGTAGTAGCGGTCGAAACCGGCAACCATCAGCAGCTGCTTGAACAGCTGGGGCGATTGCGGCAGGGCGAAGAAGCTGCCGGCGTGGGTACGGCTCGGCACCAGGTAGTCACGCGCGCCCTCAGGGGTGGCACGGGTAAGGATCGGCGTTTCGACGTCGAGGAAGCCGTTTTCGTCGAGGAAGCGACGGATGCTGGTGGTGATGCGCGAACGCAGACGCAGCTTCTCGGCCATCTCCGGACGACGCAGGTCGATGAAGCGATAGCGCAGGCGGGTTTCTTCGCCAACGTCGGAGTATTCGTTGAGCGGGAACGGCGGGGTTTCCGCTTCGTTCAGCACGGTCAGCTCATAACCCAACACTTCGATGGCACCCGAGGCCATGTTGGCGTTGACTGCGCCAGCCGGACGCGGACGCACCTTGCCGGTAATCTGCACCACGTATTCGCTGCGCACGCGGTCGGCGGCGGCGAAGCTGTCTGCGCGATCCGGGTCGAAAACGACCTGGGCCATGCCTTCGCGATCACGGATATCGAGGAAAATCACCCCGCCGTGGTCGCGGCGACGATGGACCCATCCGCAAAGGGTAATTTCCTGACCTTCCAGGCTCTCGTTCAGTTGGCCGCAATAATGGCTGCGCATCATGATGGTGGTTTCGCTTCTCGTCATTCGTATGTTCAGTGGAGGCCTTGCAGCCCCAAAGGGCTAATAGTGCAAGACCCTGCCGGTGCAATCAACTCAGTCGGCCTTGTCGCCGCCTGCCAGGTTCTTTTTCGCACCGGTCTTGAAGTCGGTTTCGTACCAGCCGGTACCACCCAGGCGGAAGCCCGGGGCCGAAATCAGCTTCTTCAGCGCTGGCTGCTCACACGCCGGGCAATCGGTCAGCGGCGCGGCGCTGAGCTTCTGGAGGACTTCCAACTGGTGGTTGCAGGAAGCACATTGATAGTCGTACATGGGCATAGGCGTGTCTCGTTAACCACAGCGCAGGCTGGTTCGGGCAGTAAAGCGCGGGATTATATATGGTTAAGGAGTGCTGTGCAGCCCGGCAACCGACTAGCGTGCCACTGGCAAGCCGAGCAAATAGACCACGCAGACCACGCGGATCAGCCCGCTGAAATTTTTTACCCCGCCGTGACGCAGGTGTACCTCACGGTCGATATACGACAACACGGCATTGACCGAGCACTGATTGGCCTTGGCGATGCGTTCAAGAATAGTCCAGTAGATCTCTTCCAGGCGCAGACAGGTGGCAAAGCCGTTGAGGCGCACCGACCGCGACAGCGGCTGGGCCAGGCCCATGTTGAAATTGGCCTCGAAAGGGTCGACGCCATCCTTGTGCGGCACGCAGGCTACGCGCCCCGTGCGATTCATCCATGCCGACATAGTCGTACCACGCCACTGTTTAACCGGGAAACAAACCCGCGTGCGTTATGCACGCGGGAACATGCCCTTAATAAAGCGCTGTGTAACGTGGCGGTGCCAGCAGACACCCTAACTCTGAATGTAGGAATACTCGGCACTGGAGCCGGTACTTTAAAACACCGGAAAGTGCTTCCGTACTAACTGAAATGCCCGAACTTCGCACAAAAGTTCGGGCATTCGAATAACAGGGTTAAATCTGCCGGTTACTTGCCTTCAAGTAGCGAGCGCAGCATCCAGGCGGTTTTTTCATGCACCTGCATGCGCTGGGTCAGCAGGTCGGCCGTCGGCTCGTCGCTGACCTTGTCGAGCAGCGGGAAAATGCTGCGCGCCGTGCGGGTTACCGCCTCCTGGCCTTCGACCAGTTGTTTGATCATTTCGTCAGCAGGCGGCACGCCCTCTTCTTCCTTAATAGAAGAAAGCCGCGCGTAGATCGAGTACGCACCGGGTGCCGGGAAGCCCAGCGCGCGAATACGCTCGGCGATCGAGTCGACCGCCAGGGCCAGCTCGTTGTACTGCTCTTCGAACATCAGGTGCAAGGTACGAAACGCAGGCCCGGTGACGTTCCAGTGAAAGTTGTGGGTCTTCAGATAAAGTACGTAGGTATCCGACAACAGGCGCGACAAACCATCGACGATAGACTTGCGATCTTCTTCGCTGATACCGATATCGATTGCCATGTAGTTCCCCTTTCCTTAGTGCTTGCTGATCAAGCGGGTACAAACCACTGTACCAAGAGTTTTCCACCCCTGCAGCCTCATGCCTGCGACACAAGGCTGCAGGCCGCGCGACACACGGTTGGCCGCTGATTTGAGAAGCCCGGGGCTTTGCTGTTAAATAGGCAGCGTGCCGCCCGCGCCGATTGTCATTGCCCGGGCGCATAGGCTGGCCTTCTCACGTTTTTGCGCTTTTTTACCCGTGCGCGCCGTGAAGCCAGCTCTTCCTGTGATCCGCCTTATCAATGTGAGCCAACCAACATGTTCAAGATCGTCCACCTGTTGACGGGCGTTGCAGCTTTGCTGCTGTCCTTCATACCCAGCCTCAGAACCGAAGCCATACCCTTCCTGCAGCAACCGGAGGCGGTTTACCTGGCGCTTTTCGGCCTGCTTAACCTACTCATCGCTCCCGTGCTCGCACAGCACTACCGGGGCGTGCGCCAGCAACTGCAGCGCGCTGCCAGTGCTTTGCTGGTGCTTACCGTGATCCTGCAGACCGTGACCTTGCTGGCCCGTCCGGAGCTTGGCAACCTGCCGGCCCTGGCTTGCGCCCTGCTGGCCACCATCCTGCACTTGATTGCCGGTTTTGCCAAAAGCGCTGTGGCCCGTAGCCAGAACACCCAGTACGACATGTCCAATCGCGATACCGGCACGGTGAAGTGGTTCAACACGTCCAAGGGTTTCGGCTTTATCTCCCGCGATTCGGGCGATGACATCTTCGTCCACTTCCGCGCCATTCGCGGCGAAGGCCACCGGGTGCTGGTCGAAGGCCAGCGCGTGGAGTTCTCGGTGATGAACCGCGACAAGGGCCTGCAGGCCGAAGACGTGATCGCCGCCCCACGGCGCTGATCAGCAGCAACAAAAAAACCGCGACGGCATCACTGCCCATCGCGGTTTTTTTTCGCCCCCGAATCAGTAATGCGGCGGCGGTGCCTCTTCTTCACTGGCCTCGTACTGGCCGACCATCTCTTCATAGCGCTTGAGCAGTGCTGCCATCTGCAACTGCAGGCGCTCAACGACGCGCTGCTGTTCGACCAGCACATCATTCAAGGCCAGCAGGGTATCGTCCTGAAAGGCCAGCCGGCTTTCCAACTCGGTCACGCGCGCTTCAAGGGTCATGATTCAAGCCTCCGCGAACTGAAAATCGTCAACCAATACCTCGGCCAGGCGCAAACGGATCTCAGCCACCTGTTGTGGCGCATATTCAATTGCAGGTTTATTGCCCCACACAGGTGCCGGCCAGGCCGGATCAGAACGATGACGAACAATCACATGCATATGTAGCTGGCTAACTACATTGCCGAGGGTTGCCACGTTCATTTTGTCGGCGGCAAAGACGTCCTTGAGGATCTGGGCCAGGGCGTTAGTTTCTTTCCAGAGTTGCTGCTGATCGCTGTCATCAAGTTGAAACAATTCGCTGATTTCGGCCCGACGCGGCACCAGGATAAACCAGGGATAGTTGCCATCCCTACTCAGCAACAGACGACAAAGAGGAAAGTCCCCCAGGCAAAAGGTGTCTTGTTGAAGACGTTGATCCAGAACAAACACTACGAAATCTCCTACAACAGCTTAATACCTTGCTCACACAACCCTCCGTGAGCCACTGCCAGCAGGATACTCCTGATCGCTCGTCGGGGCATTGCCTGCTGCCTTATTAATGAAGCAATGCACCGATTTAGCCCCCTCCCCTCACCCAAAAGGCCTATGCGTACGTCGGTGTTACGCTGCCCGGGCAAGGAAACGCTACTTTTCGCACCAAAATGAAGCCGTCCGTCGGCGTTTCGCCCAGTGAACATCCACAAACTACTCAGCTTTAGCCTTCAACGGTAACGCTTTGACTTTACGGGCAACTTTTTCCCTTATTCCATTGCGATCGACAGCCGCGAACCAAAGGTTCTTTGACCCCCGGTTTACCGGCACCTGAGGGCCTTCGGAGGGCGAAAGCGTGAAAATTTCGTGAAGCCGTTCGATTTTGTGCACGCTTGTTGCATTGTCATCCGCCACGGTCGGCACGCCCTCTGCACTGATGCAGCGAGCGGCGACAAATAACAACAGCTGCATGGGTTAACCAGGGAGTTTCGGGGGGCAGGGGCTAGATTGTTTTTACCTATCCTTAATCCGCTTGAAACAGCGCTGGAGTTGTACGGCCCGCGAAACCCGGGGCGTGGTTTGCGACAAGGACATAACTGTTAGCGACATGACCGTAAAGTTACCGAAAGGTTCTCGACAGGCATATCGCCAACGCCGGTCAGCGTGATATACATTTCCGCCGACACAAAAAGAAAGAGCCGCGCTGTATAAAAAAACCAAACAGCGACGGCAGTACTCTTCCTAAAAACCAAAGGAGCAAATCACGATGCGCGTGATGAAGTGGAGCATAATCGCCCTGGCTGTTGCAGCCGGCACCTCGCAATTGGCAGTGGCCTCTTCTCAGGATGAGTCCAAGGGTTTTGTTGAAGACAGCAAACTCAATGTCAAAACCCGCATGCTGTACTTTAGCCGTGACTTCCGTAACGTGCCTAACGGCGACCAAAGCCGCGTTGAAGAAACCGGCCTGGGCTTCCTCGGCACCTACCAGTCGGGCTTTACCCAAGGCACCGTAGGTTTCGGTGTCGACGCCATCGGCATGCTCGGCCTGAAACTGGACAGCGGCAAAGGTCGCGCCGGCACCGGCCAGTTCCCGCTGGGCGCAGATGGCCGTTCGCAGGACTCGTTCTCCGAAGGTGGCGCGGCGGTCAAGTTCCGCATCTCCGACACCGTGCTGAAGTACGGCACCCAGTTCACCGCCCTGCCGGTTCTGGCAACCGACGACAGCCGCCTGCTGCCTGAAACCGTCGAAGGTTTCCTGGTGACCAGCAAGGAAATCAAAGGCCTTGAGCTGAATGCCGGTCACTTCACCGCCCTGAATGCTCAATCGCAGTCCTACCACGACAGCATCGGTGGCAAGAACCGCACTACCGGGATCAAGAACCCTGGCCTGACCCAGGCTGACGTGTTCGGCGGCACCTATGCCTTCACCGACACCCTGAGCACCAGCCTCTACTACTCCAAGGTCGAAGACTACTGGCGTAAATACTACGCCAACGTCAACTGGGCACTGCCGATCAACGACAACCAAGGCCTGGTGTTCGACTTCAACATCTATGACACCAAGAGCGACGGCAAGGCCAACGTTACCGCCTTCGATGGTGACAAACTTGATAACCGTGCGTTCAGCCTGTCGGGCGCCTACAACATTGGCGCGCACACCTTCACCCTGGCCTACCAGAAGGTTACCGGTGACGGCGACTATGCCTACGGCATCGACGGCGGCGGCACCATTTTCCTGGCCAACTCCATCGCTCGTTCCGACTTCAACGCCGAAGACGAGAAATCCTACCAGGCACGTTACGACCTGAACTTCGCCGAATACGGCGTTCCAGGCCTGAGCTTCATGACCCGTTATGTCAAGGGTACCGGCGCCAACGTCACTGGCACCGACAACGGCAAGGAATGGGAACGCGACATCGAGGCCAAGTACGTTCTGCAGGAAGGTCCGGCCAAAGACCTGAGCCTGCGTGTACGTCAAGCCACCTACCGTTCGGGTGACGGCGTTTACTACGGTTCGCCATCGATCGACGAACTGCGCCTGATCGTCGAGTACCCGCTGAGCATCCTGTAAGCCCCGGGCTTTCAGTATCCCCAGTACGAAAGAGCCCGGCACTGCCGGGCTTTTTCTTGTCTGAATTCGGGCTGACAACGCCTTCGTGCTCCGGCATCCTGTACGCCACCGAATCGCCCCCGTACAATGCGGGGTCATTTAAAGTCTTAAGCAACCGACAACGGCCTACCATGCGCACCAGTCAATATTTGCTCGCTACTCAAAAAGAAACCCCTTCCGACGCGGTCGTCATCAGCCACCAGCTGATGCTGCGTGCCGGCATGATCCGCAAGCTCGCATCCGGCCTTTATACCTGGCTGCCGATGGGCCTGCGGGTAATGCGCAAGGTCGAAGCCGTGGTCCGCGAGGAAATGAACGCCGCTGGCGCCCTTGAAGTGCTGATGCCGGCCATCCAGCCTGCCGAGCTGTGGCAGGAATCCGGCCGCTGGGAACAGTACGGCCCGGAGCTACTGCGCCTCAAAGACCGTCACGGTCGCGAGTTCTGCGTGGGCCCGACCCACGAAGAGGTCATCACCGACCTCGCCCGCAACGAGCTCAACAGCTATAAACAGCTGCCGCTGAACATGTACCAGATCCAGACCAAGTTCCGTGACGAGATCCGTCCGCGCTTCGGCCTGATGCGTGGTCGCGAGTTCATCATGAAGGACGCCTACTCCTTCCATGCCGATCCGGCTTCCCTGCAGCAAACCTACGATCGCATGCACCTGGCGTACAGCAACATCTTTACCCGCCTGGGCCTGGATTTCCGCCCAGTGCAGGCTGACACCGGCTCGATCGGTGGCAGCTACTCCCACGAATTCCACGTGCTGGCCGAGTCCGGTGAAGACGATGTGATCTTCAGCGACAGCTCCGACTACGCCGCCAACATCGAGAAGGCCGAAGCCATCCCACGGGAAACCGTGCGCCCGGCGCCGACCGAAGAGCTGCGCCTGGTCGACACCCCGGACGCCAAGACCATCACCCAGCTGGTGGACAACTATGGCCTGGCGATCGAAAAGACCGTCAAGACCCTGATCGTCCACGCCGCTGAAGAAGGCAAGCTGATTGCCCTGATCGTCCGTGGCGACCACGAGCTCAATGAAATCAAAGCTGCCAACCTGGCAGAAGTTGCCAGCCCGCTGGTCATGGCCAGCGACGAAGCGCTGCGTGACGCCATTGGCGCCGGCGCCGGTTCCCTCGGCCCGCTGAACCTGCCGCTGCCATGCATCATCGACCGCTCGGTTGCGCTGATGAGCGACTTCGGCATCGGTGCCAACATCGACGACAAACACTACTTCGGCGTCAACTGGGAGCGCGACCTGCCAGTTCCGCAAGTGGCCGACCTGCGCAACGTCGTCGAGGGCGACCCAAGCCCGGATGGCAAGGGCACCCTGGTGATCAAGCGCGGCATCGAAGTCGGGCACATCTTCCAGCTCGGCACCAAGTACAGCGAGGCACTCAAGTGCCAGGTACTGGGCGAGAACGGCAAGCCGGTAACCCTGAGCATGGGTTGCTACGGTATCGGCGTATCGCGTGTGGTGGCTGCGGCCATCGAGCAGAACTACGACGAAAACGGCATCATCTGGAGCGATACCCTGGCACCCTTCCAGATCGCCCTGGTGCCGCTGCGCTACGAGACCGAACAGGTTCGCGAAGCCACCGACAAGCTGTATGCCGAGCTGACCGCTGCCGGTTTCGAAGTGCTGCTGGACGACCGCGACAAGAAGACCAGCCCGGGGATCAAGTTCGCCGACATGGAACTGATCGGCATCCCGCACCGCATTGTCATCAGCGACCGCGGCCTGGCCGACGGCAACCTGGAATACAAGCACCGCACCGAGCGTGACGCACAGCCGCTGCCAGTGGCCGAGGTGCTGTCGTTCCTGCAAGCCCGCATTCGTCGCTAAGCCAACGCAAGAGTAATCATGTTCAAGCGAAGTACCATCAACCTGGGGGGCGCCGCACTGTGCGGCGCCCTGCTCCTCAGCGGTTGCGCCAACCAGATGTCCCAGCGCAGCGAGCACGAGGAGCGCATCGAGCGCAAGCTGCTCGAACACAGCCTGCAGATCGATGTTGGGGACCCCAAGGTACTCGAGCTGCCGCAACGGCGTGTGCGCATCCACGAACAGAAGAACTTCGAAGTCACCGAGTTCGAGGTTACCCGTCGCTACGATCGCTACACGCCTTACCAACCCTGGCGCGAAGTCTATGAGATTCCGCTGGGCGCGGTGGCGGTGGTGGCCGGTGTCGGCGCCAACGTGGTCAATGTCTTTGCCCTGGGCAACCTGCCCGACAGCGTGACCCATGACTGGTTGAGCTATGGCTTCGACGGCCTCAACCCGTTCATGAACGCCCAGTCCAACGGTCGTGCCCAGCAGAACCTGGCGGGCATCACCGAAGTGCAAAAGGACAAGCGCCAGGAATACACCAGCGTACCCTGGAGCGAGCGGCCGGTGTCGGTCAAGGCCGGCAAGATCGACCATGAGCTGACCACCGACCGCAATGGCGTGCTGCACCTGAACCTGCTCGACAGCCCGTTCAGCGAACAGAACCTGACCCACATCGGCACCCTGCACCTGCAGGTGGTCGATGAAGACAACAACGTGCGTGGCGATGCCAGCCTGCTGATCAGCGCCGGCCTGCGCGGCAAACTGGTGGAAGCCCACGAACTAATTTTCGATGATCTGGAAGACGACGAAGTCAGCCAGTGGGTACATCGGGTCAAGCGCCTGTCGGAGCTGGGCCTGGAAGAAGAAGCCAGTGAACTGGAGCAAAGCCTGATCGAGCTGACCCGCAACGATCCGGAGCTGCAACAGGAATTCCTCAAGTCACTGACCAAGGACGCCGGCCGCCTGGTTGCCGACCCTGGCGCGCACTGACCTTCGCTGTACCCGGAGAGCGCCAGCCTGCTGGCGCTGCCCTCCTCACTCCCGAGAGAACAGCTCCAGCTGTTCATGCGCACCGCGCAAATCCTGCAAGCGCACACCAATCCCCAACAGCCTCACCGGCTTGCCGCCACGGGCAAAGGCCTGGCTGAGCAAGTGTTGATAGCTGCCCAGGTCACGCCCCGCCCCTGACTGCTCAAGGGTGGTCTGGCTGAAATCATGGAACTTCACTTTGACGAACGGCTTGCCCGGGCGATAACTGTCGTCGATGCGGGCCATGCGCCCGGCCAGGGTTTCCATCAGCTCCGGGAGTTTTTCCAGGCAACTGGCGAGGTCAGGCAGATCGGTGTCGTAGGTGTTTTCGACACTGACCGACTGACGCCGGCTGTCATTTTGCACCGGACGGTCATCGATACCCCGCGCCAGCCCCCACAACCGCTCACCAAAACTGCCGAATTCACGGGCCAGGGCCAGGCGACTCCAGTCGCGCAACTCCAGGCAGGTGATGATGCCCAGGCGGCCCATCTTGTCGGCGGTGACCTTGCCTACGCCATGCAGCTTGCTCACCGGCAAGGCAGCCACGAAGTCTTCGACTTCATTCGGAGTGACCACAAACAGGCCATTGGGCTTGCGCCAGTCGCTGGCGATCTTGGCCAGGAATTTGTTCGGCGCCACGCCAGCCGACACAGTGATATGCAACTGTTGGGCAACCCGGCGGCGAATATCGGCGGCAATCCGTGTAGCGCTGCCCGCAAACCAGGAACTGTCCGACACATCCAGGTAAGCCTCGTCCAGCGACAAGGGCTCGATCAGGTCAGTGTATTCGCGAAAGATGCCGTGAATTTCCCGCGAGGCTTCTTTATAGGCATCCATGCGCGGCTTGACGATCAGCAGGTCCGGGCACAGCTTGAGGGCATGGTGCGAGGACATCGCCGAACGCACGCCGAACGCCCGCGCCTCATAGTTGCAGGTGGCGATCACCCCGCGCCGCTCCGCCGAACCGCCCACCGCCAGCGGCCGCCCGACCAGACGCGGGTCGTCGCGCATTTCGATGGCGGCGTAGAAGCAATCGCAGTCGATATGGATGATCTTGCGTTGAGACATAGGGAGCGTAAGAACAGGTTTAAAGTGATGTAAGCAGTATCTCACCCGCTAGCGGCCCATGCATCACAACTAATTCATTCCCCCCCGGAACCTCTGCAAGGCCCGCCCTTGCTGCCTTGCAGCCCTTTTCAGCGGCGCTAAGCGATTGAAGGAGAAAGGATTTCTGCAAACAGGCTATTGACAGCCCCGGGCAAAACTGTAGAATCTCATCTCACAGGCGCGGGATGGAGCAGCCTGGTAGCTCGTCGGGCTCATAACCCGAAGGTCGTCGGTTCAAATCCGGCTCCCGCAACCAGATTCAGGAAAGGCCACTCTCACGAGTGGCCTTTTTCTTTGCCCGGAATAAAGCCCCAGGTAATTTTTTATTGTAAATCAACAATTAAGCGTTGACAGCCAAGCTCAACGCTGTAGAATCCGCCCCACAGACGCGGGATGGAGCAGTCTGGTAGCTCGTCGGGCTCATAACCCGAAGGTCGTCGGTTCAAATCCGGCTCCCGCAACCAAACAACAGAAAAGGCCACTTTGAAAAAAGTGGCCTTTTTTGCGTCTGCCTTCCAGCTAATCAGCCCGCCCCCTGAACGCCCTTCGCCGCTCAGGCAATATGAAACTTCTTTAACTATCCTCAAGGTGCTCAGCGGCCCGATCATATCGGACATTACGCTTCCAAAGGGATTGGTACTTTGACCGGATACACCCTGCTTCCCCTGCGCAAGCCACGAGGTGGCTGATGCGCACCCAGACGCCTGAAACACAAGCCCCTGTGACCGCCGCATTACCCAATGCCGAGCAACGCCTGCGCTGGCTCGAACGCCTGAGCAAGTACCGCCAGCCCATCGGCCTGGGCGTGACCTTGCTGCTGTTCGCTGTCGCCCTGATCGCCTGCCGTCACCTGCTCAGCGAGCTGGACATCTATGCCCTGCATGATTCGCTGCTCAGCGTGCCGCCGCCAGCATTGGCCGGCGCACTGCTGGCGACGGTGGCCGGCTTCGTCATCCTGCTGGGGTACGAGTGGTCGGCCAGCCGCTATGCCGGCGTCCAGCTACCGGCTCGCACCCTGGTAATGGGCGGCTTCAGCGCCTTTGCCATCGGCAATGCCATTGGCCTGTCGCTGCTGTCCGGTGGCTCGGTACGCTATCGCCTGTATGCGCGCCATGGCATCGGCGCCGCCGAAGTGGCGCGCATGACCCTGTTTGCCAGCCTTTCCCTCGGCTGCGCGTTGCCGCCGCTCGCCGCCTTGGCGACCTTGAGCAACTTGCCGGCTGCAGCTTCAGCCTTGCACCTGGCGCCTGCGTTGCTGGCAGCGATCGCCCTGGCGGTACTGGGCTTGAGCGGCGCACTGGTCTATGGCCTTTATCGTCGTCGCCTGCCCGAACAACCCCAGGCTGACAACCTGCTGGTACAAGTAGGCCGGCGTACTCTGCGCTTGCCGGGCGCACGCCTGACCCTGCTGCAACTGCTCATTACTGCCCTGGACGTAGCCGCTGCCGCCACCGTGCTGTACCTGCTGCTGCCCGAGGCGCCGCCGTTTGGTGCCTTCTTGCTGGTCTACCTGCTGGCGCTGGCGGCCGGGGTGCTCAGCCATGTGCCCGGTGGCGTTGGGGTGTTCGAGGCGATCCTGCTGGCGGCCTTTGCCGACAAGCTCGGCGCCGCGCCACTGGCCGCCGCATTGCTGCTTTATCGCCTGATCTATGTGGTGCTGCCACTGCTGCTGGCCTGCGTCCTGCTGCTGGCCAGCGAAGCCAAGCGCCTGCTGTTTGCCCAGCAAGCGATCAGGGCCGCTTCCGGGCTCGCAGCCCCGGTGCTGGCGGTGCTGGTGTTTCTCTCCGGCGTGGTGCTGCTGTTTTCCGGCGCCACCCCGGAAATAGACGAGCGTCTGGAGCATCTGGGCTTCCTCGTACCGCACCGGTTGATCGACGCGTCGCACTTCGGCGCCAGCCTGATTGGCGTCCTCTGCCTGCTGCTGGCCCAGGGCCTGCGCCGGCGCCTGTCGGCCGCCTGGATCCTGACCACCGTCCTGCTGCTGGTCGGCGCCCTGCTCTCGCTGCTCAAAGGTTTCGACTGGGAAGAAGCCAGCATCCTGACCTTCACCGCCTGCCTGCTGGCGGTGTTCCGCCGTTCCTTCTATCGCCCCAGCCGCTTGCTCGAACTGCCGTTCTCGCCGGTTTACCTGGCGGCCAGCGCCTGTGTACTGGGCGCTTCGGTGTGGCTGCTGCTGTTTGCCTATCAGGATGTGCCCTACAGCCATCAGCTGTGGTGGCAATTCACCCTCGACGCCGATGCCCCACGCGGCTTGCGCTCGGCCCTGGGCAGCGCGGTACTGCTGGTGATCGTCGCCCTGACCTGGCTGCTGCGCACCGCGCGCCCGGTTATTCACCTGCCCAGCGCCGACGAGCTGCAACGCGCCAACGCCATCCTGCAAGCCTCCGACCAACCCGACGGCGGCCTGGCCCTGACTGGCGACAAAGCCTTGCTGTTCCACCCCAACGACGATGCCTTCCTTATGTATGCACGTCGCGGCCGCAGCCTGGTGGCGCTGTACGACCCGATCGGCCCGGCCCACGAGCGCGCCGAAATGATCTGGCAGTTCCGCGACCTGTGCGATGTACACCATGCCCGCCCGGTGTTCTACCAGGTTCGGGCCGAGAACCTGCCCTTCTATATGGACATCGGCCTGACCGCAATCAAACTGGGCGAAGAAGCCCGGGTCGACCTCAAGCGCTTTGACCTAGAAGCCAAGGGCAAGGAGATGAAAGACCTGCGCTACACCTGGAACCGCGGCGGCCGCGACGGCCTGAGCCTGGAAGTGCACGAGCCGGGGCAGGCTCCGCTGGAAGAACTCAAGACCATCTCCGACGCCTGGCTCACTGGCAAGAACGTGCGCGAGAAAGGCTTCTCCCTCGGCCGTTTCAGCCCGGAGTACCTGCAGCACTTCCGGATTGCCCTGATCCGTTTCGAAGGGCGCCCGGTGGCCTTTGCCAACCTCCTGGAAACCCGCAGCCTGGAGCTGGCCAGCCTCGACCTGATGCGCGCCCACCCGCAGGCGCCCAAGCTGACCATGGAATTCATGATGATCGGCCTGATCCAACACTATAAGCAGCACGGCTATGGGCGCTTCAGCCTGGGCATGGTGCCACTCTCCGGGCTGCAACCACGGCGCGGCGCACCGCTGACCCAGCGCCTGGGCTCGATGGTGTTCCAGCGCGGCGAGCAGCTCTATAACTTCCAGGGCCTGCGCCGCTTCAAGGACAAGTTCCAACCGGACTGGGAACCTCGCTACATGGCCGTGCCGGCCGGACTCGATCCGCTGGTGGCACTGGCCGACACCGCCGCCCTGATCGCGGGCGGCCTGACTGGATTGGTGAAACGCTGATGATTCGACGCTACTGGCTGTACCTGCTGGTTCCCCTGCTGCTGGCCTTGCTGGCTGCCGCCCTTGGCTTCTGGCTGTGGACCCGGCCGGCCCCCGAAGCCTCCCTTGAGCACCTGAGCCTGGCCGATGGCAGCAGCCTGGTCCGGGTCAACCCCGGCACCCGGGCCAAGGCCCGCGTGGCCATCGCCGTGCCCCAGGACCAGGCCCTGAGCGACAAGCAGCTGCTCGACCTGAGCCAGAGCGGCGAGGCGCAGATGGTCCAGGTAATCCTGCCGCCAGCCAATTGCAGCAAGCAGCAACAGGCGCTGCAGCAAGCCATGCAGCAACTCAAGGGCGCGCCGACCCTGGTAGCCGGTATCGGCTCGGGCGCAGCCCAGGCCTGGAGCTGGCTGGCCAGCCAGAGCGATGACAAGGCCCTGGCCATCTCGGTGGACTTCAACCTCGAACAACCCGGCTGCACCACGCCGCTGCCCAAGTCCGCCGCCCACGGCCACTGGAGCGTGGCCTGGAACGACAACCCGGATGACGCCAGCGCCGCCTTCGTGCGCGACCAGGCCAATGCCGAGACCAGCATCAGCGACTACGACATCCACCTGCCGCAGGTACTCAAGGCGCAACTGACCCAGGCACTGGTGGGTGAGGACGGCAACGCCATGAGCATCCCGGTGGTCGAAGTACCTGCCGGGCAAACCACCGACACCGTCACCCTGTTTCTCTCGGGCGATGGCGGTTGGCGCGACCTGGACCGCGACGTCGCCGGCGAGATGGCCAAGCTCGGCTATCCGGTGGTGGGCATCGACACCCTGCGCTACTACTGGCAGCACAAGACCCCGGAACAAAGCGCCATCGACCTCTCCGAGCTGATGCAGCATTACCGGCAGAAATGGGGCACCAAGCGTTTCGTACTGACCGGCTACTCGTTCGGCGCCGACGTCTTGCCGGCAATCTACAACCGCTTGCCGGCCGAAGACCAGAAGCGCATCGATGCGGTGATCCTGCTGGCCTTTGCCCGCAGTGGCAGCTTCGAGATCGAAGTCGAGGGCTGGTTGGGCAATGCTGGCAAAGAGGCACCGACCGGGCCGGAAATGGCCAGGCTGCCAGCGTCCAAAGTGGTCTGCGTGTATGGCGAGGAAGAGGCCGACGAGAGCGGCTGTACCGACCATACTGCAGTCGGCGAGCGCCTGAAGCTGCCTGGCGGGCATCACTTCGACGAGAACTACCCGGCGCTGGCCAAGCGCCTGATCGGCGATATCGAGAACCGCCAGGGCAAGACCAGCGTCGCCGAGCAGGATTGAAGCGCGCCTCCGGCGCGCAGCTGCAAGCCTCAAGCTGCAAGCTGCAAGCTGCAAGCTGCAAGCTAGAGCCAAGCGCGCACTGCTCTAGCTTGCAGCTTGAGGCTTGTAGCTTGCAGCTCCCTATATCTCTACCTGAGTGCCGAGTTCGATCACCCGGTTCAACGGCAAGTTGAAAAACCTCAGGTTGCCGTTGGCATTCTTCAGCAAAAAGGCAAACAGCAGCCCCCGCCAGCGCGACATGCCCACCAGCCGCGACGGGATCACCGTTTCGCGGCTGAGGAAATAGGTCGTGCGCATCGGGCTGAAATCCAGCCCTTCCAGGTGACAGAGCTTCAATGCCGCCGGCACATCCGGCTCATCCATGAAGCCAAAGTGCAACAGCACCCGGTAGAAACCCTCGCCATACGCCTCGACCTCGAAGCGCTGCTGCGCCGGCACCCGCGGGGTGTCCTCGCTGACCACGGTCAACAGCACCACCTGCGAGTGCAGCACCTGGTTGTGCAGCATGTTATGCAACAACGCGTGAGGCACGGCATCCGCCCGTGCGGTGAGAAACACCGCCGTGCCTTCGACCCGATGCGGCGGCTGCACGCGAATGCTGCTGATGAACAGCGGCAACGGCAGGCTGCCTTCGTCCAGGCGTTCGACCAGAATCTGCTTGCCGCGCTTCCAGGTGGTCATCAAGACAAACAGGACAATCCCCGCCAGCACCGGAAAAGCCCCGCCCTGAACGATTTTCGGCACGTTGGCGGCAAAGAACAGGCCATCGACAAAGAGAAAGCCCAGCAAAATCGGCACCGCCAGCAGCGGCGGCCACTTCCACAGCAGCAACATCACCGTCGACACCAGCAGCGTGGTCATCAACATGGTGCCAGTCACTGCCACGCCATAGGCCGAGGCCAGCGCCCCGGAAGACTCGAAGCCCAGCACCAGCAGGATCACCCCGACCATCAGCGACCAGTTCACCGCACCTATATAGATCTGCCCCTGTTCGTCACTGGAGGTGTGCTGGATTTGCATGCGCGGCACATAGCCAAGCTGAATGGCCTGGCGGGTCAGGGAGAAGGCCCCGGAAATCACCGCCTGGGAGGCAATCACCGTGGCCAGGGTGGACAAACCGACCAACGGTATCAACGCCCAGTTCGGCGCCAGCAGATAGAACGGGTTGCGCGCTGCCTCCGGGTTTTGCAGCAACAGCGCGCCCTGGCCGAAATAGTTGAGCACCAGCGCCGGCAGCACCAGGGCAAACCAGGCGCGGGCAATGGGTTTGCGGCCAAAGTGGCCCATGTCGGCATACAGTGCTTCAGCGCCGGTCAGGGCCAGCACCACGGCGCCAAGAATCGCCACGCCCATGCCCGGGTGAACAATAAAGAAGCGCACCGCCCACACCGGGTTGAAAGCCTTGAGCACCTCCGGGCTCTGGGCGATGCCATGCACGCCCAGAGCGCCGAGCACCACGAACCAGGTGACCATCACCGGACCAAAGAGGATGCCAATGCGCGCCGTGCCATGCTTCTGGATCAGGAACAGCGCCACCAGCACGATCAACGCCACCGGTATCACCCAGTGGTCGATGCCGTCGAAGGCCAGCTCCAGGCCCTCTACCGCCGACAATACCGAAATCGCCGGGGTGATCATGCTGTCGCCGTAGAACAGCGCCGCGCCGATCAGGCCGCAGCCGACCATCAGCGCCTTGAGCTTGGGGTACGGCGCCGAGGCGCGCCGGGCCAACGCCGTCAAAGCCATGATGCCGCCCTCACCCTGGTTGTCGGCGCGCAGGATGAACACCACGTACTTGATCGTCACCACCCAGATCAGCGACCAGAAAATCAGGCCGAGGATGCCCAGCACCCCATCATGATTGACCGGTACGCCGTAACCGCCCGAAAACACCTCCTTGAGGGTATACAACGGGCTGGTGCCAATATCGCCGTAAACCACTCCGACGGCTGCCACCAGCAGGCTCAACGGCTTTGCCACCGAATGCCCGGAATCGGCCTGACTACTTGCCTGAACCATCCATCACTCCCGCCACCAGGCCCCTTGCACCAGACACAGGCACACTGCCGCGAAGCATAGCTGAGCGTTCGTCGTATTTCTGCTGGTCAAGTGACTTTGCGCTCGCTAGAATTGCGCACTTTTTGATCAGAGGCGCCCAAAGCGCCCATCAGGTTTGCCCGCCGGCCCGGCCAGGCAAGCCCTTCAATACCGAGGTTAGCCATGTCCACCACTCCTACGCCCACCACGCCCAAGGTCGGCTTCGTTTCCCTGGGTTGCCCCAAGGCCCTGGTCGATTCCGAGCGCATCCTGACCCAGCTGCGCATGGAAGGTTATGAAGTCGTGCCCACCTACGAGGACGCCGACGTAGTGGTGGTCAACACCTGCGGCTTCATCGACAGCGCCAAGGCCGAGTCCCTGGAAGTGATTGGCGAAGCCATCAAGGAAAACGGCAAGGTCATTGTCACCGGCTGCATGGGTGTCGAGGAAGGCAGCATCCGTGACGTGCACCCCAGCGTGCTCTCGGTAACCGGCCCGCAGCAGTACGAGCAGGTGGTCAATGCCGTGCACGAAGTCGTGCCGCCGCGCCAGGACCATAACCCGCTGATCGACCTGGTGCCGCCACAGGGCGTCAAGCTGACCCCGCGCCACTACGCCTACCTGAAGATTTCCGAGGGCTGCAACCACAGTTGCAGCTTCTGCATCATCCCGTCGATGCGCGGCAAGCTGGTCAGCCGTCCGGTCGGCGAAGTGCTGAGCGAGGCCGAGCGCCTGGTCAAGGCCGGGGTCAAGGAAATCCTGGTGATCTCCCAGGACACCAGCGCCTACGGCGTCGACGTCAAGTACAAGACCGACTTCTGGAACGGCCGCCCGGTCAAGACGCGCATGCTCGAGCTGTGCGAAGCGCTGAGCAGCCTCGGCGCCTGGGTGCGCCTGCACTATGTGTACCCGTACCCGAACGTCGACGACGTGATCCCGCTGATGGCGGCCGGCAAGATCCTGCCGTACCTGGACATCCCGTTCCAGCACGCCAGCCCGAAAGTGCTCAAGTCGATGAAACGCCCGGCGTTCGAAGACCGCACCCTGGCGCGCATCAAGAACTGGCGCGAGCAGTGCCCGCAACTGGTGATCCGTTCGACCTTCATCGTCGGCTTCCCGGGTGAAACCGAAGAAGACTTCCAGTACCTGCTCGACTGGCTGACCGAAGCCCAGCTCGATCGCGTCGGCTGCTTCCAGTATTCGCCGGTCGAAGGCGCCCCGGCCAACGACCTGGGCCTGGACGAAGTGCCCGACGACATCAAGCAGGAGCGCTGGGATCGCTTCATGGCCCACCAGCAGGCGATCAGCACCGCCCGCCTGCAACTGCGCATCGGCAAGGAAATCGACGTGCTGATCGATGAAGTCGAAGACGAAGGCTCGGTCGGCCGCAGCTTCTTCGATGCTCCGGAAATCGACGGCAACGTGTTCATCGATGGCAACCACGGCTTCAAGCCGGGCGACACCGTTCGCTGCCGGGTGACCGACGCCGACGAGTACGATATGTGGGCCGAACCGATCTGATCCGGCGCTAATAAAAAAATGCCCTGCCAGCGATGGCGGGGCTTTTTTTTGCAACTATCGTTTCCTCAATCGCCACGAGGAGACCATCGTAATGCGCAGGCACATGACCGTGCAGACACCCAGCCTGCGCGACTACCCAGAGCTGGCGCGGGTGTGGGAAACGTCCGTGCGCGCCACCCACGACTTTCTCCCCGACAGCTACATCTGCCTGCTGCGTGAGCTGCTACTGAGCCAGTACCTGGACGCGGTAATGCTGATTTGCTGCAAGGACGCCAGCCAGCGCATCCGCGGCTTTGCCGGGGTCGCTGGCGGACGGGTGGAGATGCTCTTCATCGACCCCGAGGCGCGCGGCCAGGGCCTGGGCGCAAGGCTGCTGCGGGTGGCCATCGACGAGCTGCACGCCGAGCAACTGGACGTCAACGAACAGAATGCCCAGGCCCTGGGCTTCTACCTGCGCCAGGGCTTTGAAGTGGTCGGCCGCTCAGAAACGGACGGCATGGGCCAGCCCTACCCCCTACTTCACATGAGGCTAATTCGTACGCAGTCTGTCCGCACCGACTGAAGGCTTGTGTAATCCCCCTCTGAAATGCCGCGAAAGCGCAGATTAATGGCCGGATCGACGAATGTTACCGGCCCCAAGCCCGTCCAGGCAGTTACAATAGGCACCTTTCCCTGTGTCTACGGCTGTCGTCATGTCTGAACCCATTCGCCTTTCCAAACGCCTTATCGAACTGGTCGGTTGCTCCCGGCGCGAGGCCGAGCTGTACATCGAGGGCGGCTGGGTCACGGTGAACGGCACCGTGATCGACGAGCCGCAATTCAAGGTCACCGATCACAAGGTCGAACTGCGCCAGGGCGCCAAGGCCGAAGCCCTGGAGCCGGTCACCCTGCTGCTCAACCAGCCCGCCGGGCTCGACGTCGATGCCGCCTGCGCCAGCATCAGCGCCGACAGCCTCTCGCCGGAGCACAGCTACAGCCGTCGCCCGCTCAAGGGCCACTTCGCCCGCCTGAGCTGCGCCGCGCCGCTGCAAGAAGGCGCCAGCGGCCTGCAAGTGTTCACCCAGGACTGGCGCGTGACCCGCAAGCTCGATGCCGACCTGAGCAAGCTCGAGCAGGAATACATCGTCGAAGTCACTGGCGAAATGATCGCCCACGGCCTGGAGCGGCTGAACCGCGGCTTCACCTGGAAAGGCAACGAGCTGCCGAAGATCAAGGCCAGCTGGCAGAACGAGACGCGCCTGCGCATGGTCCTGAAAAACCCGCCTGCCGGGCTCATCGACCTGCTCTGCCGCAGCGTCGGCGTCACCCCGGTGAGCATGCGCCGCATCCGCCTCGGTGGCGTCGCCATGAGCAAGCTGCCGCTGGGCCAGTGGCGCTACCTGGCAGCCAGCGAAAAATTCTAAGCAACACGGCGCCGCCACCCAGGCGGCGCCCCTGAACAGGATTGTCCCCATGATTCACAACGATGTACTGCGCAGCCTGCGCTACCTGCTGGACGTCAACGACGCCAAGCTCACCGATATCATCAAGCTAAGCGGCTTCGAAGTATCCACCGCCGATATCGCTACCTACCTCAAGAAGGAAGAAGAGGAAGGCTTTGTGCGCTGCCCCGATGAAGTCATCGCCCATTTCCTCGATGGCCTGGTGATCTTCAAGCGCGGCAAGGACGATAGCCGTGCGCCGCTGCCGGTCGAACTGCCGGTGACCAACAACATCGTCATGAAGAAGCTGCGCGTGGCCTTCGAGCTTAAAGAGGACGACCTGCACGCGATTCTCAAGGCCGCCGACTTCCCGGTGTCCAAGCCAGAGCTCAGCGCCCTGTTCCGCAAGGTCGGGCACAACAACTACCGCCCGTGCGGCGACCAGTTGCTGCGCAACTTCCTCAAGGGCCTGACCCTGCGGGTTCGTGGCTGAGCCGACGATGAACTACAGCGTTGCTCCCATCGGCCACGTGCGCTCCTGCTTCAAGGAAAAGTTCGCCATTCCGCGTCAGCCGCAACTGGCGCCGGCCGCCCGTGGCGTGCTGGAGCTGCTGCCACCCTACGACAACGGCGAGGCCGTTGCCGGCCTTGAGCAGGTCAGCCATGTCTGGCTGCTGTTCCTGTTCCACCAGGCGCTGGAAGACAAACCGCGGTTGAAGGTGCGCCCGCCTCGGCTGGGGGGCAACAAGTCCATGGGGGTGTTTGCCACCCGTGCCACCCACCGGCCCAATGGCATCGGTCAGTCGGTGGTCAGGCTGGAGAAGGTCGAAGCCGGCCGCTTGTGGCTATCGGGCATCGACCTGCTTGATGGCACTCCGGTATTGGATATCAAGCCTTATGTGCCCTACGCCGATGCCGTGGCCGACGCGACCAACCAGATGGCTGACGCGCCACCTGCGCCGATTGCCGTGAGCTGGAGCGATACTGCCCTGCCCCAGGCCCGCGAGCACGCCCTGCGCCTGGCCGAGCCGCTGGTGGAACTGATCGAACAATGCCTGGCCCAGGACCCACGCCCGGCCTACCAGGTGCCGCCGCCCGAGCGCGTGTACGGGGTCAGGTTCTGGGATGTGCAGGTGCGCTGGCACTACCCGCACCCGGATCAGATCCGGGTGCTGGAAGTGGTGCTGGACCTGTAGGTAACGTCCTGCGCTTCATTGGGCCTGGCTGGCGAGCCAGTGGGAGCGGGCTTGACCCGCGATGAGGCCAGTACAGCCAGCACATCAGGTATCGCCTGGATTGCGACCGCTTCGCGCTCGATCGCGGGGCAAGGCCCGCTCCCACAAGTCCGCGGCATGCAGAGCCGCTACTTCAGACACAAAAAAAGCAGGCCGAAGCCTGCTTTTTTTGTATTCAATGTCTTACTTCTCGACGAATGCACGCTCGATCAGGTAATCACCCGGCTCACGCATACGTGCCGAGATCTTCAGGCCGAAGCTGTCGAGCACTTCGCTGGTTTCGTCGAGCATGCTCGGGCTACCGCAGATCATCGCGCGGTCGTCCTGCGGGTTGATCGGCGGCAGGCCGATGTCGCTGAACAGCTTGCCGCTGCGCATCAGGTCGGTCAGGCGGCCCTGGTTCTCGAATGGCTCGCGGGTCACGGTCGGGTAGTAGATCAGCTTGTCACGCAGCGCTTCACCGAAGAACTCGTTCTGCGGCAGGTGCTCGGTGATGAATTCGCGGTAGGCGACTTCGTTGACGTAGCGCACGCCGTGGACCAGGATGACTTTTTCGAAGCGCTCGTAGGTTTCCGGGTCCTGGATGACGCTCATGAACGGCGCCAGGCCAGTGCCGGTGCTGAGCAGGTACAGGTGCTTGCCCGGGTTCAGGTCGTCGAGTACCAGGGTGCCGGTAGGCTTCTTGCTGATGATGATTTCATCGCCTTCCTTCAGGTGCTGCAACTGGGAGGTCAGCGGGCCGTCCGGCACCTTGATGCTGAAGAACTCCAGATGCTCTTCCCAGTTCGGGCTGGCGATCGAGTAGGCGCGCATGAGCGGGCGGCCGTTTGGCTGTTGCAGGCCGATCATCACGAACTGACCGTTCTCGAAGCGCAGGCCCGGATCGCGGGTGCACTTGAAGCTGAACAGGGTGTCGTTCCAGTGGTGAACACTGAGGACACGTTCGTGGTTCATGTTGCTCATGTACGGGCTCCTGAAGAAAAACGCGGCGCTAAGCGAGAGCGCGATTGCGCAATAGTTTAGTGCCAGCGACAATATCTGTTAAATGAATTATCAAGATATGTCTTATCGGTTATATAGATATGCGATTTACCCTTCGTCAGCTCCAGGTGTTCGTTGCCGTGGCCCAGTACCAAAGCGTCTCGCGGGCCGCCGGAATACTGGCGTTATCGCAATCGGCCGCCAGTACATCGATCACCGAACTTGAGCGCCAGTCCAGCTGCCAGCTGTTCGACCGCGCCGGTAAACGCCTGAGCCTCAACGCCCTGGGCCATCAACTGCTGCCCCAGGCGGTGGCCCTGCTCGACCAGGCCAAGGAAATCGAGGACCTGCTCAACGGCAAGTCCGGTTTCGGCTCGCTGGCGGTGGGCGCGACCCTGACCATCGGCAACTACCTGGCCACCCTGCTGATCGGCAGCTTCATGCAGATCCACCCGGAGAGCCAGGTGAAGCTGCATGTACAGAACACTGCGCATATCGTGCAACAGGTTGCCCATTACGAAATTGATCTGGGTCTAATTGAAGGCGACTGCAACCACCCGGACCTGGAAGTGCAGCCGTGGGTCGAGGACGAGCTGGTGGTGTTCTGCGCGCCGCAGCACCCCTTGGCCAAACGCGGCCAGGCGAGCATGGAAGAACTCACCCATGAGGCCTGGATCCTGCGTGAACAGGGCTCGGGCACCCGCCTGACCTTCGATCAGGCCATGCGTCACCACCGCTCCAGCCTCAACATACGCCTGGAGCTGGAACATACCGAGGCGATCAAGCGCGCGGTCGAGTCGGGCCTGGGCATTGGTTGCATCTCGCGCCTGGCCCTGCGCGACGCATTTCGCCGCGGCAGCCTGGTGCCGGTGGAAACCCCCGAACTGGACCTGGCCCGGCAGTTCTTCTTCATCTGGCACAAGCAGAAGTACCAGACCTCCGCCATGCGCGAGTTTCTCGAACTGTGCCGCAGCTTTACCGCAGGCGTCAGCCGCAGCGACGAGATCGTTCTGCCGACCATCGCTTAAAGCAGGATCACCGCCCAGGTCAGGCCAACCATGCTCAAGGCCACGAACTGGGCGGCACTGCCCATGTCCTTGGCGTTCTTCGACAACGGGTGGCGATCGAGGGAAATGCGGTCGATCGCCGCCTCCACCGCCGAATTGAGCAATTCGACGATCAGCCCCAGCAAGCACACAGCGATCAGGATCGCCCGCTCGGCACGGCTGACATCCAGCCAGAAGGCCACCGGAATCAACACAACGTTGAGCAGCACCAGCTGACGGAACGCTGCCTCACCGGTGAACGCAGCACGCAAGCCATCGAACGAATAGCCGGCGGCGTTGAAAATACGTTTAAGGCCGGTCTGGCCCTTGAAAGGCGACGACATAGAAGGTCACTTCATCCACTGAAAACGCTGCAGCCTAGTGTAGGTACAGTCAAAAAAGCGTGAAGGCCAATGGCCTTAAGTGGCCGAAACCGATTCCAGTTGTTGCAGCAACAAAGCGGCCTGGGTCCGGGTCCGCACGCCCAGCTTACGGAAAATCGCCGTCACATGGGCCTTGATGGTCGCTTCCGACACGCTCAGTTCGTAGGCAATCTGCTTGTTCAGCAGCCCTTCGCAGACCATGGTCAAAACCCGGAACTGTTGCGGCGTCAGGCTGGCAAGCCCTTCACTGGCGGCCTTGGCCTCAGCGGACACATCGACTTTTTCGAACGCCTGCGGCGGCCACCAGACCTCGCCATCGAGAACCTTCTGCACTGCGTCCTGAATCACTTCCAGCGGGCTTGATTTGGGAATGAAGCCACTGGCGCCGAATTCGCGGGACTTGACCACGACCGCGGCTTCTTCCTGAGCCGAGACCATCACCACCGGAATCTGCGGGTACTGCCCGCGCAGCAACACCAGCCCGGAGAAGCCGTAGGCGCCCGGCATGTTCAGGTCCAGCAGCACCAGGTCCCAGTCGGCTTTTTCGGTCAGGCGGGTTTCCAGTTCGGCGATGCTTGCCACCTCGACCAGGCGTACATCCGGGCCCAGGCCCAGGGTAACGGCCTGGCGCAGTGCGCTTCGAAACAGCGGGTGGTCATCGGCAATCAGGATTTCGTATGTGGCCATCGATCTAATGATCCTGTTCTGTGCAGGCGCAGGAAAGGAAGAATAGGCGCCTGGCGGGCAACTCGAGGCGACGGCAACGCCGTCTGCCCAAACGGCACATCGAGGCCAGGAAAAACAGCGTTTCAAGCCATCGTCGTGCTCGAATCGGCGCCAAGGATGCCGAGCCAGGACCGGGTGGTCAAGCTCAATACCCGCCCTGCTCGCCCACCCTGGCCACCAATCTGCCCATTATGCCGCAAAGTGCCGCGCCTGCCCCTTGTACTATAGGAAGGTATGCAAACGCTGGTGCACGGTGTCCTGCTCATCCAGTGGCAGTTGATGCTTGGCACTCAGGTAATGGGTGGTGAACACGTCCAGGTAGGCATCCAGCGCCTCGGCCGCACGTTGATCACCGGCCAGCTCCAGGCACATGGCGGCCACTTCGGCGGTGCAGAAGTGATCGTCGCGCTTGGAGCGACGCAGGCGGTAGCGCGAAATCTGCTCGGGCTGCAGGCTCAGGACCGGGAAGCGGTTCAAGTACGGGCTTTTGCGAAACATCTTGCGCGCTTCGGTCCAGGTGGCGTCCAGCAGGATGAACAGCGGGCGCTTGCCCGGTACCCGCTGCACCTCGTTGACCACCCGCCCTGGCTCGACGAACTCGCCAGGGAAAACAATGTACGGCTGCCAGTGCGGCTGCTCGAGCAAGGCCAGCAAAGTCTCGTCGACCACCGTACGCTGCCAGCCAAAGGCGGAGGTGTCGGCGATCAGGTCGGCGATCAGCCAGCCGGTGTTGGTCGGCTTGAGTGGCTCGGTGTCATGCATCAGCAGGCAGATGCCCGAATCAGCCGGTACTTGCGGGCGCCAGGCGCACAGGCAATAACTGGGGATCACCCGGCACTGCGGGCAGCGCGGCGCCCGCGAACCACGGGCAACGAAGGGTTTGACACTGCGCGCCAGGCGCTCGGCGCGCAGGCGCGATACGGCATGGCTCATGACTGGGCACAACGTGGGCAATAAAGGGATGGCACTGCACGGACTCGGCAAGACGGAAATCCCGGGCAGTTTATCAGAGCCTGCCTACGGGTAGACTGGATTTGCCGTGCAGCTAAAGCAGCGACTCCTTATAATCTTCCACCTGTCGCTACCCGCTGGCCTTGCCGTTGCGCCGTGACGGAACACCGTGCGCCGTTGTTGGTCCAATTGCCAGTTACCGAACCAGGAGAGATTCATGCTGCGTTTCATCGTCCCGTCCCTGAGCCTGTTGCTCGCCCTGCCCCTGGCGGCCAATGCCGCGTCCAAGCAGGAGTACGAGCTGAGCCGGATGCTGCAAAAAGTTGCCACGCAAAGCAGCGTCGGCACGCCGCGGGCGATCAACGAAGACATCCTCGACCAGGGCTACACCGTCGAAGGCAAGCAACTGATCAACCACCTGAGCGTGCTGCCAAGCCATGCGCAAAAGATGCAGGCCGACCCCAACCGGGTACGCAGCCAACTGGGTGACAGCGTGTGCAAGAACACCGGTTATCGCCTGCTGATGGAAAAAGGCGCGGTGCTGACCTATCGCTTCACCGAGTACAAGACCAACCGCCCGGTCAGCGAACAGGCCTTCAACGCCGCCAGCTGCGGCCTGAAGCTCAAGAAGTAACGGCCTTAGGCAACCCGCTCCCTGTCGCGCCGCTGTTTTTCATCGGCGCGCAGTTCGGCCACCAGGGCCTGGATGTACCGCGAGTGCCGCTCCCCTCCCCCCAGCCGTCGCAGGCACTCCTGTTCAAGGCTCAGGTTGTTGGCCTGCGCCGCGCTCTGAAGCATCTGGAATAGCTGCTCGTCGAGCTCAAGGTTAAGCCGTTGCATGCTGCAGCCTCCCTGCATCGCGCTGACTCGCTCTGAGCTTCAGTTAACCAGACCCTCACAATGATTGGATCCCAGCTGACGAGCGGTTCCACTGCGGCGCGATACTGCGCGGATCATTCGGCATAAACACGCGCCAGGGTCTAGATTGATAGCAACCACCCTGTGATTTTTGGGCAAGCAAAGGGGGTTGCCCATGGATGCCTTGCGCTGCACCCGAAGCCATGAAGAACAATAAGTTGTATGGACCCATTACCACTGCACTGAGACCTTGCAGGTCTACTGCAATGCTCGGGGGTCACACTCGAGCCACGGCAGCCAGCGACACATGCAGTGTCGCGGCCGGGCAGCCCATTGCCGCCCGGTCAGAGGTTTTGCTGCAGAAGGAGACGCTTGAATGCCTTACCAACCGAATGAACTGCTATCGAGTCACTTCAGCAACAATGGAATCGACCTGAGCAAGATCGAAGAACAACTGAACCTGGTTGCGCCCAACAGCCCCAACCTGCCGCTGTACCGCGACATGATGCTGACCGTCCTGCGTATGGCCCATGACGACCGCAACCGCTGGAACGCCAAGATTACCCTGCAGGCCCTGCGCGAACTCGATCACGCCTTTCGTACCCTCGAACAGTACAAAGGCCGACGCAAGGTTACGGTGTTCGGCTCGGCCCGCACGCCGATCGAACACCCGATGTATGCCCTGGCCCGGGAACTGGGATCAACCCTGGCCCGCTCCGACCTGATGGTCATCACCGGCGCCGGTGGCGGGATCATGGCCGCCGCCCATGAAGGCGCCGGGGTGGAGCACAGCCTGGGCTTCAACATCACTCTGCCGTTCGAGCAACACGCCAACCCCACGGTGGACGGCACCGACAAGTTGCTGCCGTTCCACTTCTTCTTCATTCGCAAGCTGTTCTTCGTCAAGGAAGCCGACGCCTTGGTGCTGTGCCCGGGCGGCTTCGGCACCCTGGATGAAGCACTGGAAGTACTGACCCTGATCCAGACCGGCAAAAGCCCGCTGGTGCCAGTGGTGCTACTGGACTCGCCCGGCGGCAGCTTCTGGCAGGAGGCGCTGAACTTTATTACTCGCCAACTGGAAGAGAACCGCTACATCCTGCCCAGCGACATGAAACTGCTGCGCCTGGTGTACAGCGCCGACGAGGCAGTGGAAGAAATCAACCAGTTCTATAGCAACTACCACTCCAGCCGCTGGCTGAAGAACCAGTTTGTGATTCGCATGCAGCATCCGCTTAGTGAAGCCGCGCTGTTTGACTTGCAGGAGGGATTTGCGGACTTGCGCCTGAGCGGCAATTTCCATCAGCACGCCTATGGCGGCGAGCAGCATGACGAGGCGCGCTTCAGTCATTTGACCCGCCTGGCCTTCGCCTTCAACGGGCGCGATCAGGGGCGCCTGCGCGAATTGGTCGACTTCATCAATCTGTCGGAGAACTGGGCCAAGCCAGAGCCCATGCACACTACCCAGCGGGCACGGGAAGCATTGAAAGTCACCTGAGCCGTCAGTCGTCCAGCCCTCGGCCGCTCAACAGGCGGCCGACCGATTCCATGGAAAAACCACGGTAAACCAGAAAACGGGTTTGCTGGGCGCGGCTGCGCGGATCGACAGGCAACTGACCGGCAAACTTGCGCTGCCAGACATCCTGCAACAGCGCCGACCAGTCCACCCCGCATTCACGCAGGGCCTGGTCAATGTCACCGCGGTGCAGCCCGCGCTGGCCCAGCTCCTCACGAATACGCGCAGGGCCGTAGCCCGAGCGTGAACGGTAGCTAATGAAACTTTCCAGGTAACGGGCTTCGCTGAGCAGGCCTTCTTCCGTCAAACGGTCGAGTTCCTGGTCAATCAATTCGGCGGGGGCGCCGCGCTGACGCAACTTGCGCGTCAGCTCGACTCGACCGTGCTCGCGACGTGCGAGCAGGTCCATGGCTGTCCGCCTTACGGCGACGGGGGTATCGAGTACGGCGGACATGGGTGCGATCAGTAGCCGGCTTCAGCTTCGGTTTCGTCTTCAGGCTCGGCGTTAACCGCTGCAGCCTTGCCAGCCGCTTCAACGGCGCCGGCATTGAGCAGCTTGTCGCGGATCTGCTTCTCGAGCGTCGCGGCGATTTCCGGGTTCTCCTGGAGAAACTTGGCCGAGTTGGCCTTGCCCTGACCGATCTTGCTGCCCTGGTAGCTGTACCAGGCACCGGATTTTTCCAGGAAGCCGTGCAGCACGCCGAGGTCTATGATCTCGCCGTTGCGGTAGATGCCCTTGCCGTAGAGGATCTGGAATTCAGCCTGACGGAATGGCGGCGCCACCTTGTTCTTGACGATTTTGACCCGGGTTTCGCTACCAACGACTTCGTCGCCTTCCTTCACCGCGCCGGTACGGCGGATGTCGAGACGGACCGAAGCGTAGAACTTCAGCGCGTTACCACCGGTGGTGGTTTCCGGGCTGCCGAACATCACGCCGATCTTCATGCGGATCTGGTTGATGAAGATCACCAGGCAGTTGGCGTTCTTGATGTTACCGGTGATTTTACGCAGCGCCTGGGACATCAGGCGAGCCTGCAGGCCCACGTGCATGTCACCCATTTCGCCTTCGATCTCGGCCTTGGGTACCAGCGCCGCCACGGAGTCGACGATGATCACGTCAACGGCGTTGGAGCGCACCAGCATGTCGGTGATTTCCAGGGCCTGTTCACCGGTATCCGGCTGCGAGACCAGCAGGTCGTCGACGTTGACGCCCAGCTTGCCGGCGTATTCCGGGTCCAGGGCGTGCTCGGCGTCGACGAAGGCACAGGTAGCGCCGGCTTTCTGCGCCTGGGCGATGACCGACAGGGTCAGGGTGGTTTTACCCGACGACTCAGGGCCGTAGATTTCGACGATACGACCTTTTGGCAGACCGCCAATGCCCAGGGCAATGTCCAGGCCCAGGGAGCCGGTGGAAATGGCCGGAATCGCCTGGCGCTCGTGGTCGCCCATGCGCATGACCGCGCCTTTACCGAATTGACGCTCGATTTGCCCCAGGGCCGCAGCCAAGGCGCGCTTCTTGTTGTCGTCCATTGAAGTCCTCACGTAATCGATAGGGCCTGACGGCCAGAACACCTGTATAAGTAGCCAGTATTATTCCACAGGGTTTTGTTCCCGCCTACCCCCGATGTGCGATTTACTCTGCACCAAGGTGTAACAAGCCCTCTAGCGCGGCGATTACCGTTTGTCGGCGCACCGCATCGCGGTCGCCATCGAAGTGCCGGCGCTCGCTGCTGACATGGCTGCCATCGGCCCAGGCCAGCCATACGGTACCCACCGGTTTTGCCGGCGAGCCACCGTCGGGCCCGGCCACGCCGCTGACCGCCACGGCAAACCGCGCGCCGCTGGCCGCCTGGGCGCCACGGACCATGGCCTCGACCACTTCCTGGCTGACCGCCCCAACTTGCGCGAACAACCCCTCGGGCACCGCCAGCTGGCGGCTCTTCTGGCTGTTGGAGTAGGTCACGTACCCGGCCTCGAACCAGGCCGAGCTGCCGGGAATGCGCGTTATGGCCTCGGCGATGCCGCCGCCGGTGCAAGACTCGGCAGTGCTCACCTGGGCGTTGAAACGGCGCAAGTGCTCGCCCAGGCGGGCGGACAGTGCTGTGATCGGGTCCATGCCAAGCTCCTTGTTCAGTGCAGTTGCTTGCGCCGCGCCAATACTTCACGGGGGAAGCGAAACAGCAGGTTGTAACTGAAAAATGTCATCACGTAGAACGCCAGCAGTGACAACATCGCGACAAACGGAAACAACACCACGCTCTGCCCGAAAAAGCGAAATTTGCGCGAGTGGGTGGCGAAATCGGTGTAGGTAAAATAGTTCTGGTAGACCAGAAAAGCATCCAGCAGCACACAGCCCAAAGCGATCAAGGCATATTTTGCGATTGAAACCCGGGGCGGGGCCTCGGGCTGCAGCCGCGATCGTCTCATGATGCAGACCGTGATCCACACGGAGAAAACCGGCGCAGCCACGGCAATGTAGTTGCCGATGGCCTTGGCCGTTAGCGGGAACAGCGACGACCAGCCCCCCACCCGGCCCAGCAGGCAACCGTCGAGAAAGCGTTCGAGCTCAAAGTAGCCGCCCTCCTGGGCCTGGGCAGGAACCTGCCAGGCGAGCAGGACGATCGGCAGCAGGCTGACAGCAATGAGCACGTAGGGAATATGCAGGTAAGCCCCCTGCTGCTCGCTTCCTTTCGCCACGTTCATCCTTTCACCCGCCCTCTGCTTTGCTCGTCAGGGTGCTACGGTATCGAGCACCAGCTGGTTGAACGACTCCATGGCCTGCGCATCGATGTAAGACGAAACCGCAGCCAGAATCACCCCGGTGGCAATGATACCTGCACCGGCGGCCAAACCGGGTGCCAGCACCAGTGCCAGGCCTGCCCCCAGCAGGGCACCGGCGCCAGCGCCCACCAGCGTGCCCACGGCGATGCTTTCAAGCTCGAGCAAAAACGGCTTCCATTCACCGCTGCTGAAGCCGCTCGCCGCCTTCTGCGCCAGGGTCGTCGCCTGGACCATCTTGCCGGTAACCCCAAAGGCTTTGCCCAGGCGCTGGAAGTTGTCGGCGTAGGTTGCCACATCCAGGGCGTTGAGGGCCTGGGCAATGGCAGCGGTGTCCTTCTGGTTCATTTTGAAGCCCGGGTTGCGCGTGAGCTTTTCAAACGCCTGCATGGCTTGGTCATAACTTTTCACCGTCTTGCCAGAAATGCCTTCCTTCAGTTGTTCCGCAGCCTTGCCCATCTGTGTGCCGAAGCGGCTGGAGACCTCCTTGCCGACATCACTGGCAAAGGCCAACGCACTTTTGTAAGCCTCCTGCTCCGCCGCCTCGCGCGCTTGCGCCTGCAGCTTGTCGAGCTTTTCCTGCAGCATGGCATTGGCACTGAGGTCGACATGCAGGCTCAGACCTGCGCTGAGCACGTCCATTACCTGGTCGATGGCCGGCGGAATGTGGTCGTCGTCGAGGGTTTTCAGCTCGGCGACCATCCTGTCGATGTTGCGCTCGAGCAGCTCGCTGCCCGGCGAGGTGGACAGGCGCAGGCGGTTGAACTTGATCAGCTCATCGCGCTTGGCCATCATCGCCTTCACCACCCCGATGGAGCGTTCGAGTTTTTGCGCCTGGCTCAGGGCAGCGTCACTGCCAGCAGCGGCTTCAGCGGCTTTTTGCTCGGCGTCGAGCGTAGCCGGCAGGTTCCTCTCCTTGACCACGAAGCTGCCGCGAATCTCGTCGCGCACCTCGAGGATCTGATAGGGAAGAATGCCCCAGACCCCGACGCCAACATCGTAGTAGGCATCGATACTGGGCCAGCCATTCCCGGACAACACCGATTCGACGACGGTGGAGTTGAACACCATCGCGCCACTGAACGCCGGGCCTCCGGTTCTGGTGACGCCATCGATCGATACCGACACCGAACCGACCACCGAGCTGATGTTGCCACTGCCCCAGAAGCCGCCGAGCATCCCACCACTACCGGCACCGCTATCGCTGTTGCCGGGTGGGATCCCACGATCGACAACAATATTTTTTTCACCCATTACAAAGTCCTTTTCGTTAAAACGTAATTAAATAAATGTGCGCTCAGCGCACCAGCCCGCGCACGTACGCCTGGCACGCGCGCAAGGCGATCAGTCCGCGGTCACCGTCGTCGGTGATGGCGATAATTCGTTGCGCATGCGCCGGCTCAAGTCGGGCGCGTACGGGGTCATGATCCACGCTGCCGGTGCCGGGGGCGGCAGGCAGGCCGGCGCAACCGGCGGCATCGCGCTCGACCAGGACCGACAGCCGCACATCAGCAGTAGCCAGGCGATCACGCAGGCGTGCCTGAGTCTGTTGAGCATCGAGTAGCTCCTGATAATGGTGTTGCTCGCTGACCGCCAGGCGCTGCGCCAGCCCCTGGCGTTGCAGGCGCTCGGCGACCAGTTGCGCGGCAGCGGATTCAGCCTGGGCTTGCCACTCGCGCTCGTGCTGCGCCGCTTGCTCCGCCAACTGCCGGCCCATGCGCCAACTCTGGACTTGCCAGCTCAGCGCACAGGCCAGCAGCGTCAATAGCAGCCACGCCCCAAGCTGCAGGCGGCTCAACACAGCACCTCTCGGGCCCGCGCCCAGAGCCGCAGGCGATCTTCCAGGCCGTTGAGCCCGCCATTGATATGCCGGGTGATGCGGTTGAACTCGCCGCGGTCAGCCAGCTGGTTGAGGCCGCGCGAGTGCCAGAACCAGGCCGCCGACTCGGCTGCCCATTGTGGTTGTTCGAGCAGTTGCGGTTGCTTGAGCAAACGCTCATCGCCAAACAGGGCCATGCTGCAGGCCCGGTAATTGTTGCGCCCGGTGACCTGGATCAGGCCACGGCCGCAGTACAGCTGGCCGTCGCCATCGGCCTCGGGACTATTGCCCAGGCGCAGGGCCAGGGTGCCGGTGTCGTAGCGCGCCAGGTAACGGTCGTTGCCCAGCTCTTTGACGTAGCGCAACTGGCCGGACTCATGGCCGACCTGGGCGAGAAAAGCCGCCTGGCGCCGTGGGGTGTCGATGTCCCAGCGGGCCATGGCCAGGTTCAGTGCAGGTAGAAAAACGCCCGCATTCAGGCGGGCGTTGGGGAACACGGCAGCAAGTTGCTCCAGGGTCATAGGGGGTTCCTCATCCTTGGGGTTCAAAGGGGCTGCAACTGGACCGTGCGCAGCCCTGGCCGGCTTTTGGCCTGCTTGCCCCTGGCCTTGGCTTTGCCTTTATTGCCGCCGTTGCAGTCGACCGACGTCGCCCAGCCACTGGAGCTGAAGGTGTGTTCGACCGACTCGATCAGGTACTCACCATCCAGCCCGTCCTTGAAACCCTGGGTGAGGATCAGGCGCTCGGCAAACAGGTCGGTGCGCCCGGCCATTTCCAGGCGCACACTGGCAGTGCTGCGGTTGAACGCTGCCAGGCGTGCCTTGGCAGCCTGCTCGGCAGCAGCCTTGTTGGGGTAAACATGACGGTCGCTGTGCACCGGCTGCAGCCCAGCGGGCGAGGCATCGTTAGCCAGCTCGACAGTCTTCAGCTCGCCGCTTTTGGGATCCTGGTGACGGGTTTGCACAGCCTTGTGCGTGCCCTTGTCCGCCAGGCGAATCTGCCAGCGACTGACATCGCGACGGTTGATGGTCACCACGCCCAGGGCCTGCCCGCTGGCGCTGTGCCCGGCCTGACGCGACAGCACCAGCAACTTGCCGTCGCCGATCTTGGCCGTGCAGTCGTATTGCCTGGCCAGGCGGGTGATGAAGTTGAAATCCGACTCGTTGAGCTGGTCAACCCTGGGCAGCCGCGTGCTCACCGGGCAAACCGGCTGCCAGCCATTGCGCGCGGCAATGTCACGCACGATTTGCTGCAGCGGCACGTCCTCCCAGCTACCGCTGCGAATGCTTTTGCCGGTACCGCGCATGTCGCTGGCCTTGCCGCGGATGACGATGCTGTCTGGGGGGCCGGACAGCTCGATTTCATCCACGGTGTAGCGCCCCAGGCGCGTCAATACCTGGCCGGCATAGCCCAGGTGCACCTCGATCATCGCCCCCCGTGCCGGCAACGTCACCGCACCATCGCGGTCGTCGATGCGCAGCTCGAACTCGTCGGATTCCATTCCGGGCTTGTCCGAGGTCCGCAAGGACAGCAAGCGGTCGTTGATCAGTTCGGTGATGTCCTTGCCATCGGCAACAAGACGAAACACTGGCTGCATGGTTCAGGCTCCAGAAATGAATGACCCCGCACGCGGCGGGGTCTGGTGAGAATGGTTGTCGACGAGCGTCAATCCCACAGCTGCACCGTAGCGTCGCTCGCCGCGGGTAACGCCGGCAGCAGGATCTGTACCCCGGCACGAAATGGCTGGGGCTGCTCGGCCAGGCCCTGGTTGGCGCCCAGCACGGCCTCGACTGTGCCGTTCAGGTGGCCGTAGTAGTGCTGGCACAAGGTGTCGAGCACATCGCCTTCAGCGGTTCTGCAGGTCGTCGCCATAGCTCACAAACTCCAGTGAGAAACCTTGTTTTCGCGGAATGCCGCCAGCCAGCAGATTGCTCTGGTCTTCATCGACGCCGGTCAGGCACCAGGTGCCCAGGACCTCGCCGTAACCGCTGGTGAGGGTTAGCGGCTGCAATTGCCGGCCGATACTGCGCAGCGCCTGCAACTGGCCAAGCCCGCCCTTGAAGCCTGGGAAGATCGCCCCTTTGATGCTGATTTTCTCGTCACCCAGGCCCACTGCCTGCTGGGCGGTGCTGCGCGTCAGACGCTCCTGCCCGGCCCAACGGAAGCTCGTCTGCCTGCGCAGTTCATCGAACGCGGCGGTGTCGAGGTTGAAGTAGTAAGCGGGTGATTCGGGCTTGAGTGGTTGCACAATCAGCAAATGCGGGAACGGCTTGACTGCCTCTGCCGCCGGCGTCGCTTCGGGGGCGAAGCTGCTGGTCGGCAGGATATTGGCCAGGGACGGGCTGATCTTGCCCGCCACCCGGTTGATCGCGGCGCTGACCCGGCCAATCTGGGTCTTCACCGTGGCGACGCCGTCACGCACCTGCGCCACCACCGCCACGGCCCGGTCGTATTTTGCCAGCGCCTGGTCGACAGTGGCCTGGGCCTTGTTGATCGCGCGCAAGCTGCGCTGCAGCTTGGCACCAATGGCGGGCCCGACAAAGGGCAGCGCCTCGAGCTCGGCGGCGGCACCGACGAACTCGGCGGCGGCCTCCTTGACCGGCGCCAGCATTCCGTCCGCGCTGCGCCGCCCTGCTTCGCCCGCTGCCACCAGGGCGCCGAGCCCGGATTGCAACTGGTCCATGTAGGTCATGGCACCTCCTTAAGCAACATGAGGAACGTCGTATAGCTGACGACTGGTGGATTGACGGATCAGTTCATCAAACTGCCGCCGGACAATGGCCTCGACGTTCATGGCGAGCTGCGCGGGATCGCTCAATCCGCCCTGGACGGTGATCGGCATGTTCGGCGAGAAGGTGAACTGCTGATTGATCTGCGGTGCCGGCGCCGGAATCTGCACAGTAGAACTGGCGAGGCTGGGCAGTGTTTGTGCTGCAGGTGACGGCTCAGCCAGCGAGCGCACGACCTCACCCGGTACAGCAACAGCCGATGCCTCTTTGGTATCGCTCCCGGCTACCTGAACAGGCTTATCGCCGGCGCCGAACAGGCGCTTGCCCAACCAGCCACCGAGGTCTTCGCCGCCCATACCTCCGAGCATTGCGCCAATTGCCCCACCCACGGCAGTCCCCAGTACAGGTACCACCGAGCCCAGGGCTGCACCCGCAGCGGCGCCGGCCAGTGCACCGCCAAAGCCGCCGGCAGCGCTGCCATAACCCCTGGCCTTCTCTGCGGTCGTGCGCGCATTGCGATACGTGTCAACAATCCTCAAGCCAGCGTCGATAACAGACCCGCCCGGCAAGCGCCTGGCCAGGGGAGCGGCCTTGCTCACCGCCCCGAACATGCTCGCAGTACCGCCCCGAGAAGTGAAACCCTTGAGGGGTATCGGCGCGGGTGGCCCCGAATACCCTGCAAGGCTGACCCTGTTTCCGGTCCTCCTCCCAGATCGTTTCTGGTCACGCGGCGCACGGCGACCGCGACGGCCTCCCTGCCCTCCTGAACCACCGAGAAAGTCACCGGCATTGACCACGAACACGTTCAGCGGCTCGTTGACAATCAAAACGCCTTGGGCATTGTTCGGCGTCTCTACGCCCAGCACCTTGAGACCGATCTTCATCAATCCCGATGCCTTGCCTTGGCCACCCTCGAGCGGACGGCCTCCTGCCCCACCTGCGTTGAGTACACCACGACCGATGTTCAGCGCGCCCCGGCCAATCTTGACCGCGCTCAACGCCGTGAGCAGCACCGACACGGCACCACCGACAAGGGCGATACCCAGCACCAGCGATTGCGACTTGTCTGTCAGCGTGGTGAAGGCCTGGGCAACGGAAGTGATGACCTTGGCCGTCGTATCGGTGAGCGGCCGGATGGCATCGCCGATGCTGCGCAGCGAATCATCGAGTGCGCCGAATGCTTCGTTCCAGATCACCGTCGAGGTTTGCCGACGCATTTGCAGATCATGGTCAAGCCCTTCGCCTTCCTTGGGCTTGGCATCACGTATCTGCTTGTACAATGCCTGGTTCTGGGTAAAGGCCATCAACGCAGCACTGGTTTGTGCATCGGCAAAGGAATCGCCGGTACGCAAACTTTGCTCCAGGGCGTTGAGCAGGGTCCTGGCAGCCTGCGGATCAGCCTCCTTGCTGATCTGTTCAGTGGCCGCAGCCATCTTTCTGGCCTTTTCCGGGTTGGTCCTTTCGAGGTACCGCCGGGCCAGGTCAAAGCTCGACTCCAGCGCCGACATACCCTTCTGCAGCCTGGTGTTCATCGATCCCTGATAATCAATGCCGGCGTCGGCGTAGGCCGATACCGTGTCCTGGGAGTAGATGCCTGACATCCAGCTATTGAGATTTCCTGCAGCGTCATCCGAATTACCGGTCGCGCTGCGTTGAACCTGCAACATCGCCCCCACCTGGCTGACGGCAGCCAGACCGGTACTCCCCAAGGTGCCCATTTGCCCCAGCAAAGGTGCAAAGGACTTGGCCATGTCGGCGGCTTCAAAGCCGCCGGCCTTGCTTTGCACCGCAAGGACCTGCAGCGCCTGCTCCATAATCTTGGGGTCGGTGATCCGAGCGTTGTTTTGCAATGCAGTGATAATCGCTGCCGTATCCGCGCCACTCACGCCCTGACCGACAGCGAACTTGGCCGCCAGTGGTGCATAGGCCTGCGCCTTGTCCGCTTGCATGCCATTGTCCACCAGGCTTTTGACCAGGTTGGCAACGTCGTTGCGGGCCATGCCGGTGGTTTGCGAAGTCTGGATGAAGGTGCGGGCCAACTGCGCTTCCTGCGGTTTGCCAGCCACCCCGGCCTTGATCGCGATATCGCGCACGATCGATTGAAAATCCGCGCTGATCTTGGTCGGTATCGCCACCGCGCGAACGACAGTGGTGGCGCGGTCAACATTTGACTTCAGGCTTTCCTTGCCCTCGACCAATTGTTGGTGCCCCCTGGCTTGCAACTCGGCGCTCTTGGCCGTGCGCCCCAGCCGCTGGTACTCCTTGCCCAGTTTGCCGACTTGTACGCCCTGGGCGCGCAAGCTGTCGAGGTTTCGCTCCAGCTTGCGCAGCAATCCTGCAGCTGACGCCGAACCGCTGTCGTGGGCCTGCTTCCATTGCTGACGCAGCTTTATGGCCTCGCCAACAGAGTCCTTGAGCAGCGAAGCGTTGCGGCCGCGTTGCTCAAGGTCTTTGATACGGTCTTCGACCGCGTTTAAAACGGTACCTACCGTCGGGTTGACGGCGGCACCGATTACCAGCTCAAACGCCAGTTTGCTCGCCATCTGATCCCCCTTTGCATGGGCTATCTGCTCAATCCGTGAGCCACCAGACCATGTCGTTGAACGACATGGTCATGATTTCGCCGGCGCTAAAATTCAGCTCTTTGGCGAGCCGTTTTGCCGCCGCTTTCTGCAGCCCGGGATCAAAGCTCGTCGTCTTGCACCAGACGAAAATAGCCCGCCTGCAGGCGGCCATAGTCCTTGAGCGACAGGCCCTCGAGGTCCTTGACCCCGACCTCGGCCAGCGAGGCAAAGAGGTTCAGCTCGCGCTGCTCGTCATCGCCACTGGCCGCCGACTGGGCGGTGCGGATGTCGCGCACGGTCGGTGCACGCAGTGACAGGCTGTCGACCTGCATGCCATTGGCCTCACTGGCTTTGCTCAGTTGAACGACGACGCGTTCGGCACTGACATTCAGCCAGCTCGGCATTTTCGCGGTTTGAGTCATGTCGCCTCCTTACAGGCCCAGGGCCGAACGTTGGGCGGCGAGCTGGTCGACGCCGTTGATGACGCGCTTCATGCCCAGCGGATCGATTTCGTAGACCAGGCGGCCGTCGACTTCGAGCTTGTAGTAGGTCACGGCCACGTTGTGCTTGATCTCGGCCTTGTCGCCCGGCTTCCAGTCGCCCATGTCGACTTCCTTCAGGGCGCCGCGCAGGGTGACGATGACCGGAGTGACCTTGCCCTTGAGGCCCTTGAAGGCACCACGGAAAGTGCCGTTGAAGGCCGAGCCGTCGGCCAGGCCGAAGAACTTCAGCGACTCACGGCGCACGCCGGTGGTGACGAAGCCGGCCTCCTGTTTTTCCATGCCCTGGTCGATTTCGATCGCCATGTCCATGCCGCCGGCACGGTGCTCCTCCATCTTCAGGGTGAGCTTGGGCAGGGTCAGGCTGGGGACGTCGCCTTGAAAGCCGACGCCATCGACGAACAGGTTCAGGTTTGCCAGGGTTTCGGGAATCATTGCCATGGTTATTGCTCCTTAAACGGCTTGGTCGAGGACTTCGGTCAACCACTGGTTGGTGACCTCGACACGGAAATTCGGGTTCTCGGCGGGCGGCACATCGGTGAAACGGATGTTCCAGTAGACCTTGCCCTGCTCCAGCTGGCTGGCAGTGTTCAGCTCGGGATCGGCGAACACTTCGAAATTGATGATTGCGCCCTGGGCTTTCAGATCACGCATGAACGCCTGCAGGCCTTCGGTCACGTCCTTGACGTAGGTCGCGGTGATCGAGCGATCGACCGCCCACTTGTGGCCATAGAGGATCGCGTCCATGACGATGTCCATGGTCCGCACGCGGGTGACAAAGGCCCACTTCGGGTCGCTGCTCAAGGTACGGTTGCCCCACAGGCGGAAGCCGTCATCGCGGATCACGGTGGTGATGTTGGCGTTGTTGAGCAGGTTGGCGCGGCAGGTGGCGTCGCCATCCAGGTACTCGATCGAGCGGCTGGTGCCGGTGATGCCAACGAACTCCTTGTTCGATGGCGAGGCCCAGAAGCCATACTCGCTGTCGGTCCAGGCAAACAGGCCAGCAACCCAGGCCGACGCCGGCGCATCGAGGGTGGCGCTTTTGCCGGTGTCCCAGTACTGCACGCCCGGGTCGACCAGGTAGGCACGCTTGGCGCCGAAGTTCTCGGCGTAGGCGATGGCTGCTTCATCGGTGGTGTTCGGGCCATCGATAATGGCCAGGCCGCGCAGCTTGTCGGCCAGGGCCACCAGCGCGGTACCGACCGCCAGGGTCGAGCTGTGCTTTGGCGTCACCAGCAGGCGGGGCTGGGCGTTGAACCGGCTCTTGCCGTCCAGCAGTGCTTGCAGGCCGGTGCGTTTGCCGTCAGCCAGCACGCCGCCGATGATCGCCGAAGTCTGCGCAGCCTCTTCTTCGAGCTTGGCCACGCCGCAGGCGACGATCACCGCCTTGGCGCGGCTGTAGATCGCCTGGCAGGCGCGGGTTATTGCCGAGTCGGCGCCGAAGGCGGCGACGGCTTCACGCTCGCTGGTGATCAGTACCAGGTCGTTGGCCTTGGCGGCTGCAGTCGGGCCTTCGGTGAAGGTATCGACCAGGCCGATGATCGAGGAAGAAGGCAGCGCGATGGAACGTGCGCCGGTGTCGACGTTGGTTACGGTAACGCCGTGGAAGAATCCACTCATGGGTAAGTCTCCAGAAATGCGAAGGCCCCGCGGTGCGGGGCCTTCAGAGGGTTTGTCGCGGGTAAGAAAAAGCCCCGGCGGTGCGGGGCTTTATTGGGTTTGGGTGATGAGCCAGGTGGGTGCAGTTGGGCGCTGTCGCAGCTCGGGGAAAAGCTCTGCTTGCGGCCATTCCCGCAGCTCTGCTCGATAGAGTTGAAGCTCTTGATACTGCTCCGAACTTAGTGTGGTTTTCCCGGATTCCAGTTCGTCACGATGACGGGCAACTACATCGTCGGTCTCCCTGAGTTGGGCGTCCCGCCACTTCTTCTCTATGCCGGCAATCACCTCAGGCGGCAAAGGTGGGCGCTCTTTGGTCATTGGACGACCATCTTGATCCGCGTAAATCACTCGACCTTGCGATTGTTCTTCGAGTATACGTGCGTGGTGTTCTGCCGTTATCGAAACACTGTCAGCGGGCCATGTATTGCTGGCCTCATAAGAATTACGTAATTGCGCCGGGTAAAACGCCAACTCACTCGCGGAGAAAACATATTCGCTCATGGTGTACGGTTCCTCTTTATCAATAACCGATTGCGATGTAACTGATGCTGCGCGCATTGGGCGATAACCCCGCATTCGGAACGCCTTCAGATCGGAATGTGACGTTTTGCCTGGTCCACCCAATCACACGAGCAAATGAATCATCATCACCGGTCGCGCCGTTGACAGTTGTGGGTATGCACATGAGGCAATAATTAGGAAATGCCATATGGAAAACTGAGGAATAGTTTGCTTCAGCCGGCGTGAATACTGAACCGTACTGGATGATCATGCCGGTCTGAGCATCCCGCCAGAATCCTGATGCGCCGCCGAAAGCGGAAGTGTTCGCGATGCCCAAAATATTTCGGGCCGAAGGGACGTCGCCCGCGGACATCAGTGACTGCCCAACGGCGCCTGTGTGCTCCGTTGTGTAAATCTTTGCATTGGGCCCCCAATGCAAGTCTCCCGCCGCTGACATCAGCAACTGGCGAAACACCCTGTCACCCCAGTGAAATGTGATGGCGGGTGCGTACGTAATTGCACTTTGAGTGGTGCCCACCCGTGCTGTTTCACGAATCTGGATAGCCCCGTTGCGCCAGTCATTCCCAGGTGTTTTGGAATAGAACTCCGGAAACTGATCACTCGAAACACGTACGCCATCCGTTATCCCATATCCCGTAAGCGTCGTGGCTTTTGCTGCCTTGCCCGCCAAGGCATTGGTTATCGTTGAGGCGAAGTTCGGATCATTGCCCAGAGCCAGAGCAAGCTCGTTAAGTGTATCAAGGGCAGCCGGTGCGGCCGCGACCAGGCTATTGATAGCGTCGGTTACAAACTTGGTGGTTGCCGCCTGACTGTTACTGGTCCCGGGGACAGGTGAAGGCACAACCACGGTGCCGGTAAACGTAGGACTCACCAATGGTGCTTTGGCGACCAACAAGTTGTTTACTTGCGTCTGGCTATACGCATCGGTGATGCCATACCCCGCCAGCGTGGTTGCTTTGGCGGCCTTTGCAGCAAGCGCATTGGTCATGGTTACGGCAAAGTTCGGATCGTTACCCAGCGCGTCAGCAAGTTCTTTCAGCGTGTCCAACGTATCCGGAGAGGCCCCTACTAAAGCGGCAATAGCAGCTTTTACAAATGCAGTACTTGCTGCTTGTGTGCCATTTGCGGAAGCTGCGGCGGTAGGTACATTGACCACACCCGAAAATGTGGGGCTGGCCAACGGCGCCTTGCTTGCGAGGCCATTGACCATTGTGCCAGCAAAGTTAGGATCGTTATCTATGGCTGCAGCAAGCTTGTTCAGTTGATTCAGTAACCCTGGAGCGCCGTTGACAACACCGTCAATCGCCACCTGGATTGCAGCACTCGTAGCGGCCTTCGTGAACGCATCACCGATGCTGTAACCGGCCAAAGTCGTCGGGTTGTTTCCCTCAACCACAATGCCGCGATCGTTGGTTCTAACCTTGGTAAAAGTACCTGCCACCTTGTTCTTCGGTAAAACGCTCAAGATCGATGAGTCGACATACTCACGGGTCGCAAGAACAACAGACGGATCAATCTTCAACTGCACACTGGCAGTACTGGTCACGACAATGTTGAGCCGCACAATCTGCGTTTTACCGGTTCCCTGACTGAGCAGGGGCTTGAAACTGGGCGCACAGTTGGCTACTGCAACCAGATCACCGGCGGCGTCATACAGGCCAATCTCGCGAATCCACCAGCCACCCACATCCGGCGGTATCACTTGCTCGGCGATGATGATACTGGCGTTGTCCGGGTCAACCTTGACCTGGTTGAGCGGCGCCCTTCGGCGTTCGTTGATGAGTTTTTTCTGATCCCTCGACGGGATCGGGTCGGTCAGGTTGGCATCGCCAACCCCCATTTGTGCAAAGCTCCACGGCACGCCCAAGGCGTTGGCATTGGCCTGTTTGGCCTCGCCCACCGCCGTGAGGATGGCGAAGAACTGGCTTGTCTGGTCAGTCATGAGTACACGTCCAGGGTTTCAATTTGCTGTTCACGGCCCACAAGGCCATAGCTGCCGCGCACTTCAATGTCGTGAGAGGTCGGCGGATAAATGTCGATTTCATCGCCTTCAGAAAGGCTTATTCCCAAGCGCAGATAGCCACTGCTGGCGAGCGTGATTGCCAGCCCCGTCAGGTGGCGACTGACCGGCTTGGCGTCATCGATCAGGCGGGTCAGTTCCAGGTACATTGCTTCGGAGATTCCGTTCTCCAATACCCCGACCTGCAGCGCAAAAGTGCCCGGTGCGCCTTGCGGTACCGTCTGCCACCACTCCTGCACTTCGATCAGGTAACCCAGCGGCTCCACTACCCGGCGCAGCGCACCAATGGTGCCTTTATGGGCATGCACGTAGAACGCCGAGCGGATCACCGAGCGCTTGATTGCCTCCGGCCAGGTTTCATCCCAGCGGTCCACCGACCAGGCCCAAGCCAGCTGATGCAGCAGGTGCGCCGGGCAGGTGTCGGGGTTGTACAGCGTGCGCAGGGGGACGTCGGTGGTTTCAAACCCGGCAGCCTCGATGGCCTGTTCGAGATCGGTGCTGTTGAGCGGCAGCAGACTGTCCATGTCAGCTCCCCCGCGTCACGGTGATCCCTTCGCACCAGGCCGCTTGCGCCTGGGTCGGGCGGATGTCGGTCCAGTCGTTCAGGTCGACCCGGCTGACGCCGTTGATGTGCAACTGGGCGTCCACGCCCGAGCGGGCCACTTCGACACCCAGGCGCCGGCGCGGGTTGATCCAGGCTTGCAGGCGGCGTTTGCACTCGGCAAGCGTTGCTTCGATCTCCGGGCCGTTGCCGCTCATGTGCACCACGGCATCGATGCGGTAACGCAGAATTTGTGCGCCCTGAACCGTCAGGCGGTCACCCACCGGGCGCACGTCATCGTCATTGAGCTTGAGCCGCACGGTGTCCAACAGCGCAGCCGGGGCACTGCCATCGCCTTCGAGCGCCAGCACCGTCACCACCACCTGGGCCGGCAACGGGCTTTGGGCAGTGGCATCGACCACCAGCCCGGAAGCGTTGCGGGCATGCAGGATGTAACTGTTGCGCGGGCCCGCAGTGGTCAGCCCCTCATAGACCAGCTGCACCCGCTCGCGCAGGGCGTCGTCTTCTTCAAGCACTTGCGGCGTTGGCGGCACGCTGCTGGCGTCGGGTGCCTGCACCACCAGGCGCTGCAGCTGTACATTGGCCGCCAGTTGATCAAGGTCGGCGCCCTGCGCATAGGCCAGCATCAGCGCCTTGGCGGCATCGTTGACCCGTGCGCGGTTGAGCAGCTTGCGATAGGCGCCGACTTCCAGCAGTTTGTTCACCGGGTCGCTTTCGACTGTAGCGTCCCAGTTGTCGCCCATGTGCAACCGGAAGGTCGCCAGGTCAGCCTGGAACAGCGCCTCGAAATCGAGGTCTTCCAGAACCTGCGGCGCGGGCAGCGCCGAAAGATCCACACTACTCATGCCGTCACCTCCGGCGTGCTGCAGAAACGAAAACGCCCCGAAGTTCGGGGCGCTCAAAGCATGCGGCAAAGTGTCAGACGTTACCGACGTCGACCACACTTGCGCGAATGGCAGCAATGGCCTGATCGGCAATGGCTTCGGCTTCTTCATGGCTGCCGGCCTTGAGCGCGGACTGTTTGCCCTTCAGGCGGGCGGCGCGGATGGCGTAGAGGGCGGTTTTCCAGGCATGGGCTTCGGCGAGGATGCTTTCGGCCGCAGCTTGTGGAGTCAGATTGGCAGCGTCGCTCCAAGCCAGAACGGCAGGCGGCACATCACCTTTAAAAGACGCAGTAGAAAAGACTTTTGCCTCAACCTCAGCCAGTTGATATTCAATTACACGCAACGAACTGCCAACTGCGGCTGTACGTGCGTTGTCAGCAGCTTCATCGATCTGCTGCGCAGCGACAAGACGGGCAGCCCCAATAGGCAAACTCGCAAATGAATATCCCACATAGTTACTGTTATTGAATGTGATGTTAAGATTTTGATCTTGCATGTCAGCCTCAGAGTTTGAGTAAATTGGTAAGCAAGTAACTCAGGTTTCCAGGCGGGGTACCCGCTGGTACGCCCGGGAGAATAGAGCCCTCAAGCGCCGTAGGGATCACTGTGTTGGCTACCGAAAACACTACCGTACTGGCATTTGGCCCCACTATTTTCCCCACGAATGTGCCACGCAGCTCAAAAGCAATGTTGAACAAACGAATTGCCAGCGTCGCCGGCCCCAAGCTCCCAGCATAGGTAAGCGAGTAGTACGCATTGATCGGAGTACTGGAGGACTCGCCCGCAGGCAAGCTTACTGTGAGGTAGGCCAACTCAAGCGATACCGAGCCCACTTGCTGAAACCCGCCCATTGAGCGTTGGCCATTAGAGGTTATGTATTCATTTAGAATAAGCTTACGGCTTAATTCACTATCAACATCTCCACGAATAGTGACCCTACGATTGCGAACTACCAACGGAGAGGACAGTACGTAATCCTTAAGTAGAATGATTACGCAGCCACCGCCTTCCGGCGTTGCTGAAAGAGCTGCTGAGATAGTCTTCATCGGTGCAGCTTGAGTACCCAAGGCCAGGTCATCGCCTGCTGTGCCGTCAACATAGAACGTTCTTGCAATAGCCGGCACCGCCGCAACAGCCGCCGCCACCGCCGCATCAATCCCCGCCTTCTTGCCATTAAAGTAACTGATCAAATCAGTGGTTTTCGTCACCAGATTGGCAACATCAGTCTCAAGACTCATCGGTCTTATGCTCCGTGCATGTTTTCAATAACGAGTTTTTGCAGTGCGATGACCGCCGCTGCATTGCTCACTGTGGCGCTCAACAGGCCATCGCGGTCTGTGCTCTGGCGTTGCTCCGCCGCTTTCATACGTTCAATCAGGTTGGCAATCTGCTCACCTGCGATCCGCTGGCGCGTGGCCTGATCATCCAGCCGGTCCTGCTGTTGCAAGCCGCGCAGTTGCTCAGCAATCAACGCCGAGGCCTGGGCCGCCAGCGGCGCCGCCAAGGTCAGGTTGAGCCCGGTCGCACCGCTGACGATGGTCACGCTGTTGGCCGGCAAGGCCGCCAGTGACAGGTCGTAGGCGAGCAGCAGGTCAGTTCCTGCAGGCTTGTAGGCCAGGGCTTCAGTCGGGTGTGACCACACCGCCAGCAAGGTGCCGTCGCTGAGCAGAAAGCCGACTTCACGCACCCAGAAAGCGCGATCTCCATCCGCCACCGCGGTGAGGTGCAGCTGGCTATTGCCCAGGCGCTCGCCACCGGAAATTGGATACTTGGCGGTTTGCGCTTTCAGGCTTTTTTGCTCGGCATTCGGTGTGTAGCCCGACGTGCCCAGCACCACATGGCTGATTTCGGCCGCCAGGCCGCTGTTGTCGGCCCGCCAGATCGCGGCCAGGCCGGCCTTGGTAATGACAGGTTGCAAGGGTGTACTCATAGCACTGCCTCCATCGTGCCGCGCACGACGATGCGGGCCCGCGCCGCGTTGGCGACCTGCAGGCCCTGTTGCGCATTGATCGGAACGCCCGTGGCCTCGGCTGATCGCCGAACCAGGGCATAGAGGTTGGCGGCGTTGGCCAGGCGCAGGCCGCCGTCAAAGCCGGCGCCCAGGCGAAACTGGTAATGGCTGCGCTCGTTTTTCGCCGCATCGACCAGGGCACGCAGCCGGGCGTAGAGCTGTGGCGAAAGAATCGAGCCCTCGCCCGGGCGGTTGTCGTTGGCCCAGGCGGTCAGCTCGAAGGTGTAAGGCGCGGCGCCGGGAATCTGCTGCCACTCCCTGAATTGCGAATTGACCCGCACCGCCTTGAGCACCCGACGCACCGCGCCCACCGTGCCCTTGGTCTTGTGCACCGGAATCGCCTCGTGAATCAGCTCACGTTGCTGCGTTTCGGATTCTGCCGCCTCCCAACCGTCGACCTTCAGCGCCCAGGCAAGCCAGGGTAGAAAGTTCGGCGGGCAGCGGGCCGAGTCGGCCACACCGTGGATGATCTGCGCATCGATGTTCAGGTCGCAGGCTACCGATAAGGCTTGCTCAAGCGCTGTGGAGTTCTGTGGCAGCAGGCTCATGCGACCACCTCGGTGCTCAAGGTGATGCTGCGACAACTTGGATAGTGACGTTTGTCGCTGATGACATCCGCAGTCGGCTGGGTAATTCGCACCCGCCGAACGCCTGCGGTATGCAGTGCGGCGTAGATGGCTGAAATCGGCAACAGCCCTTGCAGTTGCCGGGCCTGGGCGATGGTGCCTTCCAGCGCGGCCCGAACCTGGGCTTGGACCACCATCGGATCCGGCCCGGCTTCCAGCTCCAGAGCCGCGACCACGCTGAACTCGGTCGGCTGGCCAAGCTGCACGCGCGGCCGGTCGGTTAGCGGGCGCACGTCCTCAGCTGAAAGCGCAGCCTCCACGGCGCCAACCAGTTCGTTACCCGGCACCGGGCTGTCAATGCGAGGCAGCACAGCCAGCGAAACATCGCCCGGCAAGGGCTTGTCCAGCCCGGCGTTGTAGTCACACACCAGGACAATGGCGCCGGCCGGCAGTTGCGCTTGCAACGCGGCACTGATCGACAGCCCCGTGAAGGTTGGCGAATCCACCGACACGCTGGCGACATTGGCCGAGGCGCTAAGCCCGTGAAATTCATAGGCGCCGCGACTACCGGCTACCGACAAAGCCTCAAGCGACAAGCGGGTGCGGTAGCGCAACTCGCTATCGCCCTCCAGCACCGCCACCACGGGGGGCACGGCATCGGGATCGGCAGGGGTAATCACCAGGCGCTGCACGCCATAGTCGGCCGCGCGATGGTCCAGGTCCGCGCCCTTGGCATAGGCCAGCAGGCTGGCCTTGGCCGCATCATTGATCCGGGCCCGGCCGAGCAGCTTGTGATAAGCCGCCACTTCCAGCAGCTTGACCACCGGATCGGACTCCAGCAGCGCACTCCATTGATCGCCCATCTGCAGGCGAAAATCCTCCAGCACCTGCTGATACAGCGTTTCGAATTCTAGGGTTTCCAGTACATCCGGTGCCGGCAGCAAGGAAAGGTCGATCATGCGACCACCTCCAGGCTGGTCGGTTGCGCCAGGTAGACCCCGGTCAACTGCAGCGTGACCTGCCCGCCCACCACCGCCGTGACCCTGACCCGTTCAAGCTTCAGACGCGGCTCCCAACGGCCCAGTGCGCGTGCCACCTCCGCCTGCACCGCGCTCTTCCAGCCTTCGTTGACCGGCAAATCGACGAAGCGGCGTAGCTTGCTGCCGTACTCCGGGCGCATGCGCCGGCTGCCCAGTGGCGTGGTGAGGATGTCTTCGATGGACTGGCGTAAATGTGCAATGCCGGACAACGGTTGGCCGCTCCGGCGATCCATGCCGATCATTGATGTTCTCCAGGCGTAAAAAAGCCCGCAGTGGGCGGGCTGGTTTTTTAGTGTTTGTGATTGGCGGTGTTGCCGCCGGTGTCGATGATCTTGCCACCGCCGAGGATGTCGCCGGTTACCCGCAGGGGTCCGTTGATCTGCACCTCGCCGGTCAGGGTGATGCTCGCGGCATTGGCGGTGATGGCCTGGTCGGTGACCACAGCCGAGCTGCCGCCGACCTTGATGCTGACGGTACCGCTGGGCAGTTCGATGCTGTAGCTGCGGGCCTGCCAGTCATAGACCAGTGAGCCACCATCTTCGAAACGCCAGACCTCGACATGCTCGCGGTTGTCCGCTGGTGCCCCGGCGTTGCCATACAGGCCAGGCACAAAAGTACCTTGCGCCGGCTCACCGCTCGGGCTGATCAGCACCCCTTGCTCGTTAAGGCTTGGCGCACGCCAGTGGCGGGCCTTGCCGGCGGCCTGGCTGTGCCAGCGCAACCAGGCGCTGGTCCAGCCAGCGCCGTCGGACACCCGAACCCGGGCAGCGGCAAGGTCAACGGCGACCACCCGGCAAGGAATCACCAGGCCGGCGAGCATGCGGTCATGCATGGCGCTGGCATAGCTCATTGCAGGTCCTCCGGCGACTGGTAGCCGCCCTCGAAGCCCGGCCCGGTGTCGGGGCTGAAGGCAAACGCCAGCGGGCCCGGTTGATCAGGCCATGGCCATTGCACGGTTCCCAAGTGTAGGATCTGCTGCCATTGCACCAACCAGCCAACGACAGGGGTTGCCCCCGGAGCCGATTGAACAGGCTCGGCCAGCACACTCATCGCCGCTTCAACAAACTCCAGCTCCCAGAATTGTTTGCGCAACAGTACGATCAGCTGGGTAGCCAAAGTGACAGCTTCCAATGCCGCGTGTTGGCGAGCGGAGTCAATCACGATGCGCGCTTCAACGGTAGCGATAACGCACGAACGACCGTCGCCTGGATCTTTTGCCGGTTTAAGGCTGGAAATGGAATGAAACAACGCTGGCAGCGCTGTGTGCTGGTCCGCCTGCCCATAGGCGTCGACGGTTTCAAACTGAGGCAAGGCGGCCTTGATAGTCGCGCTGATCGCCTCATGCAAACGGTTCAGTTCGCTCATGATCAGTCCTGTGTCGTGGAGCTCGCAAAGGCTATTCGCGGCTAAAAACAGGCAAAAATAAACCCGCCATAAGGCGGGTTCATCGAAGCTGTTGTAAAGGCACCCATGAGCAGCCGTTAGTTATCGGCTAGCCCGTAACAAACGTGTCTGGCGAAACCAGAGCCCACCGGCGAAGCTGCAGCAGATAAGCGTCATCATCATAAAGTAGGAAAAATAACGAATCAGCTCGTGGTTCTTGATTGAAGTGATCCGACGATCAAAGCGCCCATCGAAGACAACGCGCCCGTCACTATTCAGAACTTTGCGAATCTTCAGTTCGTCCTCCCCACCACTCGCAAGAACATCAACCATCACCCCAGGCGCCAGACCCGCGGCTTCGTAGAGTTCTTTCGAGACATAGACTATCTGTTTGGACGAGGGGCGCGGGTTCGCTTCAGTCAGCCGAACCTGAAAGTACACGATCGAACTGTCTTGGCGCATCTCGGTGGGGGCACTGACAATCTGCCCTTTGAACAGAGTCGGTGCTTCATCCCCGAGCTCGTCAAATGATTGAACAAAAAGCAGGAAGGTAAGCCCCATCAACAAAAAAACGCCTGCCATCCCTAGCAGAACCCTGATTTGCTCGTAGACTGTTTTTCCACGAAACAACGACAGCCAAGAGTCAGACATACACCATTCGCTTTTGCTGCAAAAAAGGATGCCCAACATCCATGGGCATCCGTCACCCTAACATAGAACAGTATCAGTAGTAGGCGTCCTGATTGCCTCGGCAGCAGCCGTAGCCATCCTGGTTGGGGTCGACGACAAAGATGTTGGGAATAACGACCCGCCCGAAGGGGTAAACCGCAGAGGGGTTGATCAGCGGTGGGCCGCCGCCACTGCCGCCCCAGCCACCGATATTCCCCGGCCCTGATGCGCCTGGCCCCTGCGGCTCGACAAGGGTACTGCCAAGCCCGACCTGGTTCGTTCGCGGATCCCAGTGATTGGCGGCAATTTTATTTGCATAGACACTCTGGATCTCGGCCAGGGTTGCCAACTTCAAGTCCGGCGCAACCCAATAATCCGGATAACTGGCCGCTGGGTTATCTTTGAAGTAGCGGTTCCAAAGCGGTTGAACGGTAGCCTTATAGAGGTTTTTCACCGCATCCGAGTTAATCATGCCAAGTACATTCACCGTCACAGCGATGCCGGTTAACAACAGACCGGCGGTGCCGACGGCTGTCGCCATGATGGTGATACTCGCGGCAATCCCCACGACATTACCTACCAAGCTTAAAACGTCACCAGGCTGGATAGGCTTACCTTCTTTAAAGTCAGCAGTGACCTTCAGAAAAGTCGTCGTCGCCGCAAAGGTATTGGTGGTGACGTTCAGAAACGGTACAAAGCCGTTTGTCATCGCAGTCACCGAGATGACACCGGTCACCGTTGCGGCCGTTTGAGCATTTTGATTAATCAGCTGGAAACCGTTTTTGTTCGAATTGAACTGGTCGACCAGTGAAGTTGCAGCGCCCCCTGTGGCTGCTGGTTTATCAACCACGCCAATGAAAATATCCATTTTACCTGACACGATTATCTCATCCTTTGATAATGGTTTTGAAGGCAAGCGTCATCCGCAACTGGTCGCAGCTGAGTGCAGGCGACCGGGCGTTGTGCGGTACGCTGCCGTTGAACACAACGATTCTTCCGGGTTTGGGTAAGACAGCCTTGATGATGTCGTTCTTCGGGTGGTCGTAAAAGACCAGTTCACCGCCCCATGAAGTTGGCCAAAACTCGTTGCAAAACATCAGAACCGTCTGCCCTTCTTCTCCGGGCTGATTATCCCGGTGGATCGGTGACTCCTGAGCAAAGGTCTGACCGTTGGCATACACCCCGATCAGCGTTGCATCCTGCATGTATTGCTGCTTGACCCGGGCCCAAAACGGAAAGAGAAATGACCAGGCATCAGAGGACTTCAACTCGTCCTCCGCGCATAGAAACTTTTGTCGACCAGCCCCTGCAATGAAGGTATGCCAACACGGCCTGGAATGAGTGGCCGTATTGACTGGCCAGCCGTAGCGCCAGATTGCCCCCTTCAATTGCTGGACGACCTTGCACTGCTCATCAACTGTGACAAAGTCATCAACGACCTGAACATCCTTCTCACCAAAACAAGTATCCATACTCCTCACCTCTTCTTCCTTCTGTAACGCCTTCGAGCGGCACCTTGTCCGGGTGTTGAACTCAGTGTTCACTCTCCCCCTTTGCACCACTTGCAGGTTCAACCCCCAAGCGCTTCGCCGCCCAGCGTTCATAAAGCCCGATGGCGACATCGGCGCCGGCCATGGCGGTAAGGCAACCAAAAGCGCTGGCGCTCCAGATCGACATGCCGCTGGCGTACAGCAGCATTACGGTGGACACACCGCAGACCATGCAGGCCCCCGAGCGCAATAAAAGGCGCCGAAAAAGCGCCCAGCCCCGGGCGCCGGCCTTGTCCGCGCGCCACATCTCTCCGGAAAGGCCGCCCAGCAAGGCCAGGACGATCACCAGCCAGATCGGCATTTCCAGTAACGTCTGTTGCTCGCTTGTCACTGTCCTGTCTCCTTGGTAGTTCCGCTCGGCAGCTTGCCGGCGGCGTTTGTTGTAGAACCGATCGCTCGGCATTCCAAAAAGCCCGGCCTCCCCAGGCTTTTCAGTAATGCGTTGTCGAACCGCCCGCCACGACTGGTGCGCTGGGCGACTCCGCTTCAAATTGTTCCTCCGGCCGCGGCCACCTGCCCGCCGGATAACTGCTTGTGGTGCTTTACGCTGCACACCCGGGCCAGTTGCCAACCCTCTGAACAGTTCAGGCCTGTTCATCGCTGCCTTTGTCACTACCGGTGTCGACCGGCTTGAGACAAAGATTATGCATTGATGCATATGCAGTCAATGCATTTGTGGAAATATTTATGCATGAGAAAATGCACCTGCGCATGTAGGCCTTCCCCTACCTGGGCTGGACCACTTTTCTGCAGGCGAAAAAAAACCCGCCGAAGCGGGTTTTCTGAGGACGCGGACTACTCAGCGGGCGTACATGCCCCACCAGAACACATGCCCAAGGATGCTGATCTGCTCTTCCTGCATCTGCTGGAAGCTGTAGTCTTCATCCGGGTGTTCGTCGCGGTTGAAGCTGCGCAGGCGAATACCGGTAGGCAGGCGGTAGAGCTGCTTGACCCGCAGCTGGCCGTTGTGATTGATGGCATACAGGTCGCCGTCGACGATGTCACCGATGCCGCTTTTACCGGCGTTGACGCCCACCGTGGCGCCGTCACGCAGTACCGGCAACATGCTGTTGCCGCGTACCGTCACGCACTTGGCCTGGTCAAACTGCACACCGTTGTGGCGCAGGCTGCGCTTGCCAAAGCGCAGGCTGGCCTTCTCGCTTTCTTCGATGACGAATCTTCCTGATCCTGCTGCCAACTCGACCTCGCGAAGAAACGGAATGGACACCTCGTCGTCCTCGACGGGGGTGTCGTCATCCCACAGGCTGATGTCGTTCAACTCAGCGTGGCTACGCGCGGGCGCGGCTTCGCGGCTGTCACCGAGCTCGAGGCGACCGCGCAACTGGTCGGTGCTGACACCGAAATACTCGGCGATCTTCGACACGTGCTTGTCAGAGGGATCGACGATCTTCTCGCTGAGAATGCGCGACAGGGTGGATTGCGGCACGCCGGTACGACGGTGCAGCTCCGTGGGGGAGATACCGTGACGATCGAGCAGTGCTCTGAGGACGGATGCTACGTTGCGTTTTTGCATAAAATGCATAATGCCGGGGCTAAACAAAGAATGCAATTGCCTTGATGCATGAGAGGGCATAAACGTCCTGAGCCACGAAAGCTTCTTACGCGGACGGTTGCGCTACGACGTTTTCCGGGGCCCCGTCGTGAACCCACCACTGGTCGACGGCACAACGCGACCATTAAGAACAAATTGTTCAACATCCACACGAGACACTTGCAAGGTGGCATTTACCAAGACAGGCGCGCCTCCCGAGAAAGCACTTGATGTATTGACCCGCATGACCTTCGATTTAAAGTTGCACCACAGCGACTTAAACTTCTCAGCATCACCAAACCGGACTCCGCCACTGCCGACCGAATCAGCGACCCACTCGGTGATCTCAACTTCTCCAGCAGATACCCCGTACAGCGTGTTTCCGGTATCCTCGATTAAAGCATGCAGCCACTGAGCCTGAGTTTTTCCGTCATTTTTCTGATTCATGGATAAGCGCCTGATGTGGGTGTCCCAGCACCTGTTTACCCAGAGCCCCTTGATTTCGTTTGACTGCTCAATCCCATTGGAGTCTTGAAGCGTCGGGCATACCGTGTTTTCTGCCGCAAAAGCATCGATGACCAAATTGTCTATCCTGTGGCCAAAACCGGTGATATAAGCCCCATGAAAAGCGCTATTCTTTATATGCACAAATCCAAACGTGCAGTTTGATGGATTCCACCCATGACCATCGATCGCAAAAGCCGCTGCAGTATTGGGTCCGCCGGCATAGTCGATTACAAGCCGATCAATCCTCAAGCCGTCTGTACCTGCGTAGATATGCGCGCCCCGGCTCCCCCCCCCTGGGACAGCACTGTGTCGCTCTGGATCATTCAAGATCCAGCAACTTTCGATATAGCAATTTTTGCAATTGATAGTGCCCAGCCGATCGGTGGTCGTTAATACACCGGTAATACGAACATTCATCAGTGGAGTTTCATTGATTGCAGAGGCTCTCAGCAATGCTCCAACATCATCTGGCTTAGACTCGATATACTGCAAAGCGACACCATCAGCCGCTGTTACTCGATACCTATCGCCATTGAACTCAGATCGCTCACCCGACACGTTCCGAACCTGAATAGAATCGCCAACCTGAAAGCTATGTGCCGACTTGACATTTACCGTCACTACGCCAGCGGAGCGTTGTATCTTGGTAATTTCAAAAGATCTAGGCTGAGGTCCACTTATCATGTGAACAACGCCTCCCAGAACAGCCCCAGGCTGGAAGTGCATTCTTGCTCCGCTCAATGAACGGTTGAAGTTTATACCTGTGGCATAGTACCCCGGAGGCCAGTAGACACCTGTCTCGACAGAGGCGAGGAGCATGGGTAACCAGTTTTTTGTATTCTCCCAGTTTGTTTTCCCATCTGGAACTATACCAAACTCCGCCACCGAGACCATGTGCTGGTCTTTGGCTGATGCGATTGCGGCTGACGTCATCAGAGGTCCAGAAATTGCTGCGGCAGCAGCTCCAAAAGCCGAAAATCTCAACAACTGACGACGCTTCAAAACATTCCCTCCCCTGGAAAAAGGTCTGGAATATACCATCAACTTCAGAGCGTAACGTCAGCGCAAGGCCGATTGGTAGCGCAACGAGCAGATGCTGCACTGACTGCCCCTCCTTCAGGCTTCACAACAGAGCCGCCCCCCTAGAGGTCACTAGGACTGTGGTACCCTACCCGTCATCGAGATCACCCCAAGCATTGCACTGGAAGCTATGCCCGAATTTTGCCCCAGCGCCAGCTTAAAAAAGCCCTAACTAATTGATGAATAAAGCAATTTCTGATTTGTCCGCACACACCCCGATGATGCAGCAGTACTGGAAGCTGAAAAACCAGCACCCGGACCAGCTGATGTTCTACCGCATGGGCGACTTTTACGAGATCTTCTACGAAGACGCGAAGAAGGCTGCCAAACTCCTGGACATCACCCTGACCGCCCGCGGGCAGTCGGCGGGCCAGTCGATCCCCATGTGCGGTATCCCCTTCCATGCGGCCGAGGGCTACCTGGCCAAGCTGGTCAAGCTGGGCGAGTCGGTGGTGATCTGCGAACAGATCGGCGATCCGGCCACCAGCAAGGGCCCGGTCGAGCGCCAGGTGGTGCGCATCATTACCCCGGGCACGGTCAGTGACGAAGCGCTGCTCGATGAGCGCCGCGACAACCTGATCGCCGCCGTGCTGGGCGACGAGCGCCTGTTCGGCCTGGCTGTGCTGGACATCACCAGCGGCAATTTCAGCGTGCTCGAGATCAAGGGCTGGGAAAACCTGCTGGCCGAGCTCGAGCGCATCAACCCGGTCGAACTATTGATCCCCGACGACTGGCCCCAGGGCCTGCCGGCGGAAAAACGCCGTGGCGCACGTCGCCGTGCGCCGTGGGATTTTGACCGCGATTCGGCACGCAAAAGCCTTTGCCAGCAGTTCGCGACCCAGGACCTCAAGGGCTTTGGCTGCGAGAAGCTGACCCTGGCCATCGGCGCCGCCGGCTGCCTGCTCGGCTACGCCAAGGAAACCCAGCGCACCGCCCTGCCGCACCTGCGCAGCCTCAAGCATGAACGCCTGGACGACACCGTGGTGCTCGACGGCGCCAGCCGGCGCAATCTTGAGCTGGATGTGAACCTGGCTGGTGGCCGCGACAACACCCTGCAATCGGTGATCGACCGCTGCCAGACCGCGATGGGCAGCCGCCTGCTGACCCGCTGGCTGAACCGCCCGCTGCGCGACCTGAAAGTACTGCAGGCACGTCAGGGCTCGATTCGCTGCCTGCTCGACGGTTACCGCTTCGAGAAGCTGCAACCGCAGTTGAAGGAAATCGGCGACATCGAGCGTATCCTCGCCCGTATCGGCCTGCGCAACGCCCGTCCACGCGACCTCGCACGCCTGCGCGATGCCCTCGGTGCCCTGCCGGAACTGCAGAACGCCATGGCCGAGCTTGAGGCGCCGCACCTGGCGCGCCTGGCTGCCATTGCCGGGACCTACCCGGAGCTTGCCGACCTGCTGGCAAAAGCCATCATCGACAACCCGCCAGCGGTGATCCGCGACGGTGGCGTGCTCAAGACCGGCTACGACAGCGAGCTGGACGAGCTGCTGGCGATGAGCGAGAACGCCGGGCAGTTCCTTATTGATCTGGAAGCCCGCGAGAAAGCCCGCACGGGCCTGGCCAACCTCAAGGTCGGCTACAACCGTGTGCATGGCTACTTCATCGAGCTGCCAAGCAAGCAGGCCGAGCAGGCACCGGCTGACTACATCCGCCGCCAGACCCTCAAGGGCGCTGAGCGCTTCATCACCCCGGAGCTGAAAACCTTCGAAGACAAGGCGCTGTCGGCCAAGAGCCGCGCCCTGGCGCGCGAGAAGATGCTCTACGATGCCCTGCTGGAGAACCTGATCGGCCACTTGGCGCCGTTGCAGGACACCGCTGCGGCCCTGGCCGAGCTGGATGTGCTGAGCAACCTGGCCGAGCGCGCGCTGAACCTGGACCTGAACTGCCCGCAGTTCGTCGACGAGCCGTGCATGCGCATCACCCAGGGTCGCCACCCGGTGGTCGAGCAAGTGCTGACCACGCCGTTCGTGGCCAACGACCTGGCCCTGGATGACAACACCCGGATGCTGGTGATCACCGGTCCGAACATGGGCGGTAAATCCACCTACATGCGCCAGACCGCATTGATCGTGCTGATGGCGCACATTGGTAGCTTCGTCCCGGCTGCGGCCTGCGAGCTTTCACTGGTGGATCGCATCTTCACCCGTATCGGCTCCAGCGACGACCTGGCCGGTGGCCGTTCGACCTTCATGGTCGAGATGAGCGAAACCGCCAACATCTTGCACAACGCCACCGAGCGCAGCCTGGTGCTGATGGACGAAGTCGGCCGCGGCACCAGTACCTTCGACGGCCTGTCGCTGGCCTGGGCCGCCGCCGAGCGCCTGGCGCAGCTGCGCGCCTACACGCTGTTCGCCACCCACTACTTCGAGCTGACGGTGCTGCCGGAGAGCGAGCCGCTGGTGGCCAACGTGCACCTGAACGCTACCGAGCACAACGAACGCATTGTGTTCCTGCACCACGTGCTGCCCGGCCCCGCCAGCCAGAGCTACGGCCTGGCAGTGGCGCAGCTGGCCGGCGTGCCGTCGCCGGTGATTCAGCGTGCTCGCGAACACCTGGGCCGGCTGGAAACCGCCAGCCTGCCCCACGAAACACCTGTCTTGCAGCAAGGTGCACCTGCGGTACCGCACCAGAGCGACCTGTTTGCCAGCCTGCCGCATCCGGCCATCGAGAAGCTCGGAAAGCTGGACCTGGACAATATGACGCCGCGTCAAGCTATCGAAATGCTCTATACACTGAAGACTCTGTTATAACGCGCGCCCGCACAAGCTGATAGAATCCCGCGCGGTTTGGCGGCGCTGCAGGTTACTAGCCTGGCCTGCAGCCGAACAACCAAACCGAGCGGCCCTGTCTGGAGGGGCACCGCTGCCGTCGCCTGAGGAGAGAATTAGAAATGACCTTCGTCGTCACCGACAACTGCATCAAGTGCAAGTACACCGACTGCGTAGAAGTCTGTCCGGTGGACTGCTTCTACGAAGGCCCGAACTTCCTGGTCATTCACCCGGACGAGTGCATCGACTGTGCACTGTGCGAGCCTGAATGCCCCGCCGTCGCCATTTTCTCGGAAGACGAAGTGCCTGCCGGCATGGAGAACTTCATCGAGCTCAATGCCGAGCTGGCGGAAATCTGGCCGAACATCACCGAAAAGAAAGATTCGTTGCCAGATGCCGCCGAGTGGGATGGCAAGCCAGGCAAGATCGCCGATCTCGAGCGCTAAGCGCGGATCAACAAAAAAGGCCCTTCGAGGGCCTTTTTTAATGTTTGTTGCGGGCAAAAAAAAGGGGCGGTTTGACCCGCCCACATTTTTTCCGTAGTCCCTTTGTTCCCTTTCATCATCCTGATGAATCGCATCCTGCGATGTCCTTGGCTTTCATCCTTGAGAGCCTGTGTCAGTCCGTAGACACAGGACAAATATTAGCGCTTCCAAGATTTACCACAACAGCACAAAGCTCTCAAAAAGCTGCGGTAACCGTACTGTCACAAACAAATAAATCTTTATATATCAATAACTTAAACAAAAGCGCACACTGAAAACGACAACGATTTACTACAGCGTACAGCCAAGGCTTACACAACGAGTAAGCGATGGCTTACATGAACTAGAACAGTACCAACATCGCCGTCGGATCGCGCCCAAACCCGAATGTTTCCAGACCGCCATCGGGAAGCCGTTCACGGGTAAACCGCTGTTCTGCAGATGCAAAAACGCCCCGACATGTCGGGGCGTTCTTCACAACGATTTCGCTGGCGTTACTGAAACAGCGACTCGCTGGACAGGCCATTCTTTTCAAGGATCTCACGCAGGCGCTTGAGGCCCTCTACCTGGATCTGCCGCACCCGTTCCCGGGTCAGGCCGATTTCCAGGCCGACATCTTCCAGCGTACTGCTTTCATGACCGCGCAGGCCGAAGCGGCGAATCACTACCTCGCGCTGCTTGTCGGTCAGCTCGCTGAGCCACTGGTCGATGCTCTGGGACAGATCGTCATCCTGAAGCAGTTCGCACGGATCAGTAGGACGGTCGTCGGTCAGGGTATCGAGCAGGGTTTTATCCGAATCCGGCCCCAGGGACACGTCCACCGACGATACCCGCTCGTTGAGCCCAAGCATGCGCTTGACCTCGCCGACCGGTTTTTCCAGCAGCGTGGCGATCTCTTCCGGGGACGGTTCGTGATCGAGCTTCTGGGTCAGTTCGCGGGCGGCGCGCAGGTAGACGTTGAGTTCCTTGACCACGTGAATGGGCAAGCGGATGGTACGGGTCTGGTTCATGATCGCCCGTTCGATGGTCTGCCGAATCCACCAGGTGGCGTAGGTAGAGAAACGGAAGCCGCGTTCCGGGTCGAACTTCTCGACTGCCCGAATCAGGCCGAGGTTGCCTTCTTCAATCAGGTCGAGCAGCGAAAGCCCCCGGTTGACATAACGCCGGGCGATTTTAACCACCAGGCGCAGGTTGCTTTCGATCATGCGCTTGCGCCCGGCCGGATCACCACGTTGCGACAGGCGCGCAAAGTGCACTTCTTCTTCCGGAGAGAGCAATGGCGAGAAGCCGATTTCATTGAGGTAAAGCTGGGTCGCATCAAGTGCCCGAGTGTAGTCGATGTACTTGTGCTGTTTGAGCGTAGCGCTCTGTTTAGCCTTGGTCCGAACCGTAGGTACAGCAGGTTCGTCTGACATCACATCCGTTTCCAAAACAATGCCGGTCTCCATCAGGAGAACCTCATCGTCGATGTCAAACTCCGGCACTTCTTTACTGAGAGCCATTGTTATAGTCCTTTGCTGAGTTCGAACTCAGACTCGAGCGGCGCCTTTATCCCTGGCAGCGCTGGAGCCTGTCCCCTCTACGCGAGGAACAGGCCGGGCCTAGCAATCAACGACGTGGCAGGAATTGCAGCGGATCGACAGGTTTGCCCTGGCGGCGAATTTCAAAATGAAGCTTCACCCGGTCTGTGCCCGTGGACCCCATTTCGGCAATTGTCTGCCCCACCTTGACCTGCTGTCCCTCCCGAACCAAAAGCCTGCGGTTGTGGCCGTAGGCACTGACGTAGGTATCGTTGTGCTTGATGATTACCAACTCGCCGTAGCCCCGCAAGCCACTCCCGGCGTAGACAACTGAACCATCAGATGCAGCAAAAACAGGCTGTCCCAAATCACCGGCGATATCAATGCCTTTATTCAAACTACCGTTTGAAGCAAATTTTCCAATCAGCACGCCGTTGGCCGGCCAGGCCCAGCCGGCCGTGGAGCGCCCTGCGGGGGGCACTTGCACGGGTGCTGTGGTAGTCGCCACCGGGGCAACCGGCACGGTGTTTGGCGTGCTTGCAGGCGCGGTGGTGGGCGGCGGCGTTATTGGTTTGCCGGAGCTGTCCAGCGGACGCTTGATGATGGTGGTCTTGCTTGAAGAAGATGGCGAGCTGGTGACCACGGTGGTGCCGACGACTGGCGCCGGGCCACTGGAGCGACCATCGAAACGGATCGCCTGGCCCGGACGAATGGTATACGGCGCAGCGATACCGTTGCGCGCGGCCAGGGCCTTGTAGTCCCAGCCATAGCGAAAGGCGATGGAGAACAGCGTGTCGCCGGGGCGCACCAGGTATTGACCGGTGGTGACCACAGGGCGTTTGGGCGCGGCGTTGTTGCGATCGACCACCCGGACGCTGTTGGAAGACGTGCTCGAGCACCCCGTCACCAGCGTACCCACGGCCAGTGCAATCAGCAGAAGCTTGAAGCTCGATGGATCCTTGCGCTGCCGAATGTTTGTGTGACCCACCCGCCGCTCCCTCTAATGGTGACCGATGTAAAAAATGCAATATTGTTGCAATTATACCCGAGCGCGCCGCCATGCGGACGTCTGGCCATTGCTAAACGTGATCTGTAACAGACTATGGTAGCCCGCCAGATAGACAGGGCAATGCCGCCGAAATTCGCCCGGGCGAAAAAAAAGCCCGGTCAGGCCAGTGGCCCGGTGAGCAACGGCACAAAACGCACGGCGCCCAGCACCCGTCGCGAGAAGCCGTGTTCTTCGCGCACGATCAGCATCAACTGCTGGGTTTCACCGGCCGGCCCCACCGGTATGACCATGCGCCCGCCCGGGGCGAGCTGGTCGAGCAGGGCCTGGGGCACCTCGGGCGCGACCGCGGTGACGATGATGCCGTTGTAAGGCGCAAGTGCCGGCCAGCCTTCGCAACCATCGCCCCAACGGAACACCACGTTGCGCAGGTTCAGCTCGATCAGGCGCTCCTTGGCGCGGTCCTGCAGGACCTTGATACGCTCGACGGAAAACACCCGCTCGACCAGTTGCGCAAGAATTGCGGTCTGGTAGCCGGAACCGGTGCCGATCTCCAGCACCTTGTCCAGGGGACCGGCTTCGAGCAGCAGCTCGCTCATGTGCGCGACCATGAACGGCTGGGAGATGGTCTGGTTGTTGCCGATTGGCAACGCCGTGTCTTCGTAGGCACGGTGGGCCAGGGCTTCATCGACGAACAGGTGCCGAGGCGTGCGGCGCAGTACCTCGATCACCTTGGGGTTCGAGACCCCTTCCTCGATCAGGCGCTTGATCAGCCGTTCGCGGGTTCGCTCAGAGGTAAAACCGATACCATGGCGCATCAGATCATCCTGTTCGCGCATCAGAGTAAGCCCTCCAGCCAGCCGTCGAGGCGCTCGAAGGCATCGTTGAAGGTCCGGTCGAGCTGCAGCGGAGTGATCGAGACGTAGCCCTGCATCACCGCGTGGAAATCGGTCCCCGGGCCGCCATCTTCGGCATCACCGGCCACGGCGATCCAGTAGCCTTCCTTGCCCCGCGGATTGACCACCTTGGTCGGTGCCGCAGCGCGGGCGCGATGGCCCAGGCGGGTCAACTGAATGCCGCGGATGTGTTCCAGCGGCAGGTTGGGGATATTGACGTTGAGCACCGTACGAGGTGGCAGCTCGAGGCTGGCATGAGCCTCGACCAGCTTGCGGGCGAAGTAGGCAGCTGTCGGCAGGTTGTCGGGCAGGCGCGAGAGCAACGAGAAGGCAAACGAGGTACCGCCGAGAAAACGGCCCTCAAGCGCAGCAGCCACGGTGCCCGAATACAGCACGTCATCGCCAAGGTTGGCGCCCAGGTTGATCCCCGACACCACCATGTCCGGAGGGGTCGGCAGCAGGCCGTTGAGGCCCAGGTGGACGCAATCGGTCGGCGTGCCGTTGAGGCTGATAAAACCATTGGCCAGGGTTTGCGGGCACAGCGGCCGGTCGAGCGTCAGCGAGCTGCTGGCGCCGCTTTTGTCCTGGTCCGGGGCGATCACCACACATTCGGCATAATCCGCCAGCGCAGCATGCAGCGCGGCGAGACCGGGTGCGGTAACCCCGTCGTCGTTCGAAATCAGAATACGCATGGGCTGTCCGTCTGCCCTGCCGGCACCAGATCAACAAGCTCGCGCACCACCACGGTGGCGAAGCATCCGGCCGGAAGGACGAATTCCAGTTGCAGGATATCAGGCTCGGGATAATGCCACGTCAGCCCGCTAATGGGCAGTCGCAGAATGCGTCGTTCGTGACTCATGCCCGCCCGCGCCAGCCATTGGCACAAGGCGCCATGCTGTTCACCGATACGTTGCTCGAGTTCACCAGCCGCGCCGCTGGCGCCGGACTGCCCCTCGCCCCATAGCGGGCCGGTGGGGTGCAGGTCGAGAATTGCCAGGCGCGGATCGGAGCATTCCGCCTCGCCTGCCGGAAAGAAGCTGCGGCTGTCGGTAAACGCCAGCAGGTCACCGACCTGTGCCTGCTGCCAGCTGCCGTCGGCGACACGTGCGGCCAGCACCTGGTTGAACAGGTAGCTGCGGGCGCTGGAGAGCAGCCGCGAACGAACGTTGCGCTGCTCAGGCAAGGCCTGGCGGTTCGCCCACTCACGGGCGTCGTGGACATTGCCGCCGTCGTGACCAAAGCGCTGGGAGCCAAAGTAGTTAGGCACGCCCTGGCTACGGATTTGCTCAAGCCGTGCATCCAGCGCCGCACGCTCAGCCTTGAGGCCGGTGAGGCGCAAGGTGAAGCCGTTGGCCGAATGCGCGCCGCGCTGCAGCTTGCGTGAGTGGCGGGTCTGCTTGAGGATGCTCAGGGTGTGGTTTTCGGCGGCGCTCAGGTCCGGGTCGGCCTTGCCCGGCAGGTGCAGGCTGAACCACTGGCGGGTCAGCGCCTGGCGGTCCTTGAGGCCGGCGTAGCTGATGCTGCGCAGCGGCACGCCGGCGGCGCGGGCCAGGCGACGGGCAGCCTCTTCGGTGTTGAGGTCACGTTTTTCGACCCACAGCCACAGGTGTTCACCGCTGCCGCTGAGGGGAATGTCGAGTACTTCATCGACCTGGAAGTCTTCGGCGCTGGCCTTGAGAATTGCGCTGCCCAGCGCTTGGCCCGCAGCACGCGGGCCGAGCAGTTCGAGTTCGCTCATCATGCCGGCAGCAACAGGGCAACGGCGTGAACCGCGATGCCTTCCTCACGCCCGGTAAAACCAAGCTTTTCGGTGGTGGTGGCCTTGACGTTGACCTGATCCAGCTCGACCTGCAGGTCCTGGGCGATCAACTGGCGCATGGTGTCGATATGCGGGGCCATCTTCGGTGCCTGGGCAACGATGGTGGCGTCGATGTTACCGACCTTCCAGCCCTTGGCCTGAACGATCTGCACCACATGGCGCAGCAGCACGCGACTGTCGGCGCCCTTGAACTGCGGATCGGTGTCGGGGAAATGCTTGCCGATATCGCCCAGCGCCGCAGCGCCAAGCAGGGCATCGCTCAGGGCGTGCAGCACAACGTCGCCATCAGAATGGGCCAGCAGCCCGAACTTGTGCGCAATGCGCACCCCACCCAAGGTGATGAAATCGCCTTCCGCGAAGCGGTGCACATCGTAGCCGTGGCCAATACGCATAAAAAAACGCCCTGATTGAGTCAGGGCGTGATTCTACCTGCTTTGCCGGCGCTTGGGCTTGATTTGTAGGATCAGTTACCCGGGCCTATCAGCGCTGCGGCATGATGCCGCAAGTGGTCATCAATGAAGCTGGCAATGAAGTAGTAGCTGTGGTCATAGCCCGGTTGCAGGCGCAAGGTCAGCGGATGGCCCGCCACCCTGGCCGCCTGCTCGAGCACCTGCGGCTTGAGCTGGTTATCGAGAAAATCATCGCGATCGCCCTGGTCGACCAGCAGCGGCAAGCGCTCGCCAGCCTCGGCGAGCAACACGCTGGCATCCCACTCGCGCCAGCGCGCCCGGTCCTCACCCAGGTAGCGACTGAAGGCCTTCTGCCCCCACGGGCAATCCATCGGGTTGCTGATCGGCGCGAACGCCGACACCGAACGGTAACGCCCCGGGTTGCGCAAAGCGCACACCAGCGCACCATGGCCGCCCATGGAATGACCGCTGATACCGCGCTGACTTGAGGCCGGGAAATGCGCCTCGACCAATGCCGGCAATTCCTCCACCACATAGTCGTGCATGCGGTAGTGCTGGGCCCACGGCTGCTCGGTGGCGTTGAGGTAGAACCCGGCCCCAAGGCCGAAGTCCCAGGCGCCATCAGGATCAGCCGGCACCTGCAGCCCGCGCGGGCTGGTGTCAGGGGCGACGATGATCAAGCCAAGCTCGGCAGCCAGCTTGTGCGCACCGGCCTTTTGCATGAAATTCTCGTCGGTGCAAGTCAGGCCGCTCAGCCAGTACAGGACCGGCAGCTTGCCGCCCTGCTCGGCCTGCGGCGGCAGGTACACGGCAAACACCATGTCGCAGCCGAGCACCTGGGAGCGATGGCGGTAGCGTTTATGCCAGCCGCCGAAGCTCTTCTGGCAAGAGATGTTTTCCAGGCTCATGGCAGACCTCAGAAGTGGATGACGCTGCGAATGCTCTTGCCTTCGTGCATCAGGTCGAATGCCTTGTTGATGTCTTCCAGGCCCATGGTGTGGGTGATGAAGGTATCCAACGGGATTTCGCCTTTTTCCGACATTTCCACGTAGCTTGGCAGCTCGCTGCGGCCACGCACGCCACCGAAGGCCGAACCGCGCCAGACCCGGCCAGTCACCAGCTGGAACGGACGGGTGGAAATTTCCTGGCCGGCACCGGCAACGCCGATGATCACCGACTCGCCCCAGCCCTTGTGACAGCATTCCAGCGCCGCACGCATCAGTTGCACGTTACCCACGCACTCGAACGAGAAGTCGACACCACCATCGGTGAGGTCGACGATCACTTCCTGGATCGGACGGTCGTAGTCTTTCGGGTTGACGCAGTCGGTGGCACCCAGCTGTTTGGCGATCTCGAACTTGCTCGGGTTGATGTCCACGGCAATGATCCGCGAAGCCTTGGCCTTCACCGCACCGATGATCGCCGACAGGCCAATGCCGCCCAGGCCGAAGATGGCCACGGTATCGCCCGGCTTGACCTTGGCGGTGTTGAGCACCGCGCCGATACCGGTGGTTACGCCGCAACCGAGCAGGCAGACCTTCTCCAGCGGGGCTTCTTTCTGGATCTTGGCCACGGAGATTTCCGGCAGCACGGTGTACTCGGAAAAAGTCGAGGTGCCCATGTAGTGGAACAACTGCTGGCCCTTGTAGGAGAAGCGCGTGCTGCCGTCGGGCATCAGGCCCTTGCCCTGGGTGGCGCGGATGGCCTGGCACAGGTTGGTCTTGCCGGAGCGGCAGAATTTGCACTGGCCGCACTCGGGGGTGTACAGCGGGATCACATGATCGCCAACGGCAACCGAGGTCACGCCCGCACCGATGGCTTCGACGATGGCGCCGCCCTCGTGGCCGAGGATCGACGGGAAGATGCCTTCCGGGTCGGCGCCCGACAGGGTGTAGGCATCGGTATGGCAGACGCCGCTGGCGACCACGCGCAGCAGCACCTCGCCGGCCTTGGGCATGGCCACGTCGACTTCGACGATCTCCAGCGGTTTCTTGGCCTCGAAGGCAACGGCGGCACGGGACTTGATCATCAATCTTCTCCAGCAAGGGGTCAGTTCAGGCTTGCAGTGTAATTCATCGATATTTGATGAATAATCCAGGCAAAGACAAAACATTATTGCTGTACAGGGATAATCAATGAGCAATCTGTGGGAGGGTATCGACGAATTCGTGGCCGTCGCCGAAGCCGGGCAGTTCACCGCCGCCGCCGAACGCCTCGGGGTGTCGTCGTCCCACGTCAGCCGGCAGATCGCCCGCCTGGAAGAACGCCTGCAAACCCGCTTGCTGTACCGCAGCACCCGGCGGGTGACCCTGAGCGAAGCCGGGCAGACCTTCCTGCAGCATTGCCAACGCCTGCAGGACGGCCGCGAAGAAGCCCTGCGCGCCATGGGCGACCTGACCAGCGAGCCCAAAGGGCTGCTGCGTATGACTTGCGCCGTGGCCTACGGTGAGCGCTTCATCGTGCCGCTGGTGACGCGCTTCATGGCCGCCTATCCGCAACTGCGCGTGGACATCGAACTGAGCAACCGCCCGCTGGACCTGGTGCATGAGGGCATGGACCTGGCCATTCGCCTGGGCCGTTTGCAGGACTCGCGGCTGGTGGCCACGCGCCTGGCGCCGCGGCGCATGTACCTGTGCGCGTCACCTGCGTATCTGGAACGCTACGGCCGCCCGCACAGCCTGTCGGAGCTGGCGCGGCACAACTGCCTGATCGGCAGCTCCGACAACTGGGCGCTGCAACTGGACGGGCGGGAGATCGGCCAGCGGGTTCAGGGCAACTGGCGCTGCAACAGCGGCCAGGCAGTGCTGGACGCGGCGCTGCAAGGGATGGGCTTGTGCCAGTTGCCGGACTACTACGTGCTTGAACACCTCAAAACCGGCGCGCTGGTGTCACTGCTGGAAGCGCATCAACCGCCCAATACCGCGGTGTGGGCGCTGTATCCGCAGCAGCGGCATCTGTCGCCGAAAGTGCGCAAGCTGGTGGACTATTTGCGTGAGGGGTTGGCGGGGTTGCCTGAGTATCGAGGTGCCTGAAAAGCATCGCGGGGCAAGCCCGCTCCTACTGCAGGAGCGGGCTTGCCCCGCGAAGAGTGCTCAACCGCGCTTGGCCCAGCGCTGGCGCAGCCACTCGAGGTCTTCGGGGCGGGTGACCTTGATGTTGTCGCTGCGCCCTTCGATCAGGCGCGGCGCCTGCCCGGCCCATTCGATGGCCGATGACTCGTCGGTAATCGCCACGTCGGCCACCAGGCTGTCGGCCAGGGCCCGGTGCAAGGCACCGAGGCGGAACATCTGTGGCGTGTAGGCCTGCCACACGGTACTGCGGTCGATTGTGCTGCTGACCCGGCCGTTGGCATCGGCGCGCTTGAGGGTATCGCGTGCCGGCACCGCCAGCAGTCCACCCACCGGGTCATCGGCAAGCTCTGCGAGCAAGCGGTCGAGGTCGCTGCGGGCCAGGTTCGGCCGCGCGGCGTCGTGCACCAGCACCCAGTCGCTGTCCGCCGCGCCCTGGGCGTGCAGCAGCAACAAGGCATTGAGCACCGAATCGGCACGTTCCTGGCCGCCTTCGGCACGCTGGATACGGGGATCGCTGGCGCAGCGTAAACCGGGCCAGTAGGGATCGTCAGCGGCAACGCTGACCACCACCCCTTTGACACAGGGATGGTCAAGAAAACAGTCGAGGCTATGCTCGAGAATGGTCTGCCCGCCCAACTGCAGGTACTGCTTGGGACGGTCGGCAGCCATGCGGGCACCAACACCCGCGGCGGGAATCACGGCCCAGAAGGCCGGCAAGGTCGGGTTCATTGGGCGAGCTGGTAGAGGGTTTCGCCCTCCTTGACCATACCCAGTTCGTGGCGAGCCCGTTCTTCGACGGTTTCCATACCTTTCTTCAACTCCAGTACCTCGGCATCAAGCACACGGTTACGCTCCAGCAAACGCTCGTTTTCAGCGTGCTGGTCAGCGATCTGTTGCTTGAGTTCGGTGACCTGGGCCAGGCTGCCATTGCCCACCCACAGACGATACTGCAGGCCACCGAGCAGCAGGAGCAAGACGAGGAACAACCAATAAGGACTGCGCATCAGGGTATCCAGTGGAAAAGACCGCCACATCTGCAGGTCGCTGATGGCACGAAGCCTGGCCGAAGCCAGGCTTTGTGTTCAGACACCTGCAGCAAGGGCTTCTGAACGATCAGTATGACCGTTCGGCGCCGCTTTGCTGCGGTCTTTTTACCATCTCTTGCTTAGCCGCGAAACTCGGCACGGCCACGGTACACAGCCTTGCTGCCCAGTTGCTCTTCGATACGCAGCAGTTGGTTGTACTTGGAGACGCGGTCGGAACGGCACAGCGAACCGGTCTTGATCTGGCCGGCAGCGGTACCCACGGCCAGGTCGGCAATGGTCGAGTCTTCGGTTTCGCCCGAACGGTGCGAGATTACCGCGGTGTAACCGGCAGCCTTGGCCATCTGGATGGCTTCCAGGGTTTCGGTCAGCGAGCCGATCTGGTTGAACTTGATCAGGATCGAGTTGGCGATGCTCTTGTCGATGCCTTCTTTCAAGATCTTGGTGTTGGTCACGAACAGGTCGTCACCGACCAGTTGCACCTTGGCGCCGATCTTGTCGGTGAGGATCTTCCAGCCAGCCCAGTCGGACTCGTCCAGGCCGTCTTCGATCGAGATGATCGGGAAGCGCTCGGTCAAGCCTTTGAGGTAGTCGGCAAAACCTTCGGCGTCGAACGACTTGCCTTCGCCGGACAGGTTGTACTTGCCATCTTCGTAGAACTCGCTGGCCGCGCAGTCCAGGGCCAGGGTCACGTCGGTGCCCAGCTTGTAACCGGCGTTGGCGATGGCTTCGGCGATGGCCGACAGCGCGTCTTCGTTGGATGCCAGGTTAGGCGCGAAACCACCTTCGTCACCGACAGCGGTGTTCAGGCCACGGGCCTTCAGCACAGCCTTGAGGTGATGGAAAATCTCGGTGCCCATGCGCAGCGCGTCGGAGAAGGTCTTGGCGCCAACCGGCTGAACCATGAACTCCTGGATGTCGACGTTGTTGTCGGCGTGCTCGCCGCCGTTGATGATGTTCATCATCGGAACCGGCATCGAGTACTGACCTGGGGTGCCGTTGAGGTTGGCGATGTGCGCGTACAGCGGCAGGTCCTGGTCCTGGGCAGCGGCCTTGGCGGCAGCCAGGGACACGGCGAGGATGGCGTTGGCGCCCAGCTTGGCCTTGTTCTCGGTACCGTCCAGTTCGATCATGGCGCGGTCGAGGGCTTTCTGGTCAACCGGGTCCTTGCCCAGCAGCAGGTCGCGGATCGGGCCGTTGATGTTGGCAACTGCCTTGAGTACGCCCTTGCCCATGTAACGGCTCTTGTCGCCATCACGCAGCTCCAGCGCTTCGCGCGAGCCAGTGGAAGCACCGGACGGCGCGCAGGCGCTGCCGATGATGCCGTTGTCGAGCAGCACGTCCGCTTCTACGGTAGGGTTACCACGCGAATCGAGAACTTCACGACCTTTGATGTCGACGATTTTTGCCATTGTTGTAAGCACTCCAGAATTGACGAAAACAACGCAGCTGAGAAAAATCTTGCCGCTCGCCGGGCAATTTGAAACAGGCAGGCCCGGCGAAAGCAGACCCCTGACCCGAGGGTCAGAGGTTGAACGGGGGGTACTTTACCGGAGAATCGAGGATTACGCGGTTTCTACCGTCGGAAAACTCTTCACCAGGTCATCAAGTTGCTTGAGCTGGGCCAGGAAAGGCTCCAGTTTGTCCAGGCGCAGAGCGCAAGGACCGTCACACTTGGCGTTGTCCGGATCCGGATGCGCCTCGAGGAACAGGCCAGCCAGGCCCTGGCTCAGGCCTGCCTTGGCCAGGTCGGTGACCTGGGCGCGGCGACCACCGGCGGAATCGGCGCGACCACCCGGCATCTGCAGGGAGTGGGTGACGTCGAAGAACACCGGGTACTCGAACTGCTTCATGATGCCGAAGCCGAGCATGTCCACCACCAGGTTGTTGTAACCGAAGCTTGAACCACGCTCGCAGAGGATCAACTGATCGTTACCGGCCTCTTCGCACTTGGTCAGGATGTGTTTCATTTCCTGGGGTGCGAGGAACTGGGCTTTCTTGATGTTGATCACCGCGCCGGTCTTGGCCATGGCCACCACCAGGTCGGTCTGGCGCGAGAGGAAGGCCGGCAACTGGATGATGTCGCAGACCTTGGCCACCGCAGCAGCCTGTTCTGGCTCGTGCACGTCGGTGATGACCGGCACGTTGAAGGTCTTCTTGATCTCTTCGAAGATCTTCATCCCCTCTTCCAGGCCAGGGCCACGGTAGGAGTTGATCGACGAACGGTTGGCCTTGTCGAAGCTGGCCTTGAACACGTAAGGGATACCGAGTTTCTCGGTAACCCGCACGTACTCTTCACAGACCTTCATGGCCAGGTCACGGGATTCCAGCACGTTCATGCCGCCGAACAGGACGAACGGCTTGTCGTTGGCGATCTCGATGTTACCGACGCGAATGATCTTCTGGGTCATGAATCAGGCCTTGTTCTTTTGAGCCAGTGCCGCCTTGACGAAGCCGCTGAACAGCGGATGGCCGTCACGCGGGGTCGAGGTGAACTCCGGGTGGAACTGGCAAGCGACGAACCATGGATGATCCTGGGACTCGACCACTTCGACCAGCGCGCCGTCACCGGAACGACCGGAGACTTTCAGGCCGGCTTCGACCAGTTGTGGCAGCAGGTTGTTGTTCACTTCGTAGCGATGACGATGACGCTCGACGATCACGTCCTTGGCGTAGCAGTCGTGAACCTTGGAGCCGCTTGCCAGCTGGCATTCCTGGGCGCCCAGACGCATGGTGCCGCCCAGGTCCGAGGCTTCGGTACGGGTTTCGACTGCGCCGGTGGCATCTTCCCACTCGGTGATCAGGCCGACGACCGGGTGACCGCTGTTGCGATCGAACTCGGTGGAGTTGGCGTCTTTCCAGCCCATGACGTTACGGGCGAATTCGATGACCGCCACCTGCATGCCCAGGCAGATACCCAGGTACGGGACCTTGTTCTCGCGAGCATATTGCACGGCAGTGATCTTGCCTTCGACGCCACGCAGGCCGAAACCGCCTGGAACCAGGATCGCATCGGCGCCTTCGAGCAGGCTGGTGCCCTGGTTCTCTATGTCTTCGGAGTCGATGTAGCGCAGGTTGACCTTGGTGCGGTTCTGGATGCCGGCATGGCTCATCGCTTCGATCAGCGACTTGTAGGCGTCCAGCAGTTCCATGTACTTGCCGACCATGGCGATGGTGACTTCGTGCTCGGGATTGAGCTTGGCGTCGACGACCTTTTCCCACTCGGACAGGTCGGCACCGTTGCATTGCAGGCCGAAACGCTCGACGACGAAGTCATCCAGGCCCTGGGCGTGCAGTACGGCCGGGATCTTGTAGATGGTGTCGACGTCTTCCAGGGAAATCACCGCACGCTCTTCGACGTTGGTGAACAGGGCGATCTTGCGGCGCGAGGAGACATCCACCGGATGGTCGGAGCGGCAGATCAGCACGTCTGGCTGCAGGCCGATGGAGCGCAGCTCCTTGACCGAGTGCTGGGTTGGCTTGGTCTTGGTCTCGCCAGCGGTGGCGATGTACGGCACCAGGGTCAGGTGCATCAGCATGGCGCGCTTGGAGCCCACTTCGACGCGCAGCTGACGGATAGCCTCGAGGAACGGTTGCGACTCGATGTCACCCACGGTACCGCCGATTTCCACCAGGGCCACGTCGGCGTCGCCGGCACCCTTGATGATGCGGCGCTTGATCTCGTCGGTGATGTGCGGAATGACCTGGATGGTCGCGCCCAGGTAATCACCACGGCGCTCTTTGCGCAGCACGTGCTCGTAGATACGGCCGGTGGTGAAGTTGTTGTTCTGGGTCATGGTCGTGCGGATGAACCGCTCGTAGTGGCCCAGGTCCAGGTCGGTCTCGGCGCCGTCATGGGTGACGAACACTTCACCGTGCTGGATCGGGCTCATGGTGCCCGGGTCGACGTTGAT
>NZ_JBIUWO010000002.1:0-98663 GCF_044743505.1 Pseudomonas sp. NPDC087612 | reverse complement strand
CGCCAATGAAGCCGAGGCAATGCCTTTCCCCAATGAAGAAACAACACCGCCCGTGACGAATATGTAGCGCGTCATGAAAAACCCTAGAAGTCTGCGTTAAAGCGGTCAGTGCCGCCGGGGAAAGCGAAGGAAGGCCGAAGCCCCCGATCACCTGCGTCAATCACAGTGCATCTTAAAAAACTGCCGCGTCTGGTCACACCGGGGGTTGGATACCCGGTTAGGAGCTCGCTAAACATTTTTAGAATCGCCCAGCAAAAAACTGCTTGGTAATCGGCAACTGCTGTGATTTCGGGGAAGCCACAGAAGCTGTATCAAGAAGGGAGCGTAGTCTACCCGAATGTGCCTTTCATCTCAAACCTTGCTCGCTCGTCGGCGCATGCCAATGCAATTGCCAGTCGCCCTGGCTCAGCCCCGGCAGGTTAGCGACCGCCAGCAATTGCCCGGCGCAATACAGCAACGGCAGGCGCGAACGGGCGAATGACGGCAGTTGCGCCTCGTTGAGCAGGCGCTTCAAGTCGCGCTGGCCGCGGCCGGCAATTGCCAGGGTTTCGCCGCCCTGGCGGTAGGCAATGTGCAAGGGGCCCTGCGGCAACGTGCCGCTGAGGCTGACACTGCCGTTGTGGCTCAAGGTCAGTGCTTTGTGCGGGTCAGCCCAGACCTGCCGGCCACCTGCAGGCATCAACCAGTCACCGGCCAGCCACCAGATACGGCCAGCGGCGCGGTGCAATTGGCCGTCGGTCAGTTGCCACAGTGGCCGTCCGTCGGATGCCGCATCGCGCAGGGCCTCCCAGCCTGCCCAGTGGCGGCTGTCGGGCAAGCGCGTGCGCGGCGCCAGCCAATATTGCAGGGCGTTGCGCTGGCGCGCCGGGGATAACTCGCGCAGCACCTCGAGGTCGAGCGAGTCCAGGCCAAGCCAGTCGAACGCTGCCGGGGTCGCGGCCCGGGCTAGGTGGTCCTGCGCCAGTTCATCGAGCAGGCCCTGGGCTTCGCTCAAGTGCTCGGCGCTGCGCGCGAGGTTTTGCGCGGCCTGCGGCCAGCGCTGCAGCAGTGCCGGGAACACCTGGTGGCGCAGGTAGTTGCGCGAGAATTGCGTATCGGTGTTGGACGGGTCTTCGATCCAGCTCAACTGCTGAGCCTTGGCGTACGCCTGCAGGTCGTTACGCGAAACACCCAGCAACGGCCGCAGCAACATGCCCTGCCCTAGCGGCCGCTGCCCGGGCATGGCGCCCAGGCCGCGCAGGCCGGCGCCGCGCAACAGGCGAAACAGCAAGGTTTCGGCCTGGTCTTCGCGGTGCTGGCCGGTCAACAGGATTTCGCCAGGATGCAAGGCAGCGGTAAAGGCGGCGTAACGCGCGTCACGGGCGCCCTGCTCAATGCTGGCACCAGGGGCGACCTTGACGCGAATGATCTGCAGTTCAACGCCCAGGGCGTCGCACAGGCGCTGACAATGCGCCGGCCAGGCGTCGGCCGCAGCCTGCAGGCCGTGGTGGATGTGAATCGCGCGGATGGGCGGTATTGGCTGCTGGCGGGACAGGCTTGCCAGCAGGTGCAGGAGGACACTGGAATCCAGGCCGCCGGAGAGGGCGATGCACCAGGAGGGGGCGGTGAGCCAGGGGGACAGCTTGGTGTGAAGATCAATCATCAGCGTCGACCCGGTTGCGAGCGCTTTGCGCTCGATCGCGGGTCAAGCCCGCTCCCACAGTTTGCCTGGAGCCCTGTGGGAGCGGGCTTGACCCGCGATTGTCAGATCAGAGCCCGTAGCTCATCAGACGGTCATAGCGGCGCTTGAGCAGCGCGTCGTTGTCGAACTTCTTGAGCATGTCCAGTTGCTCGATCAGCTCGCCGCGAACGGTGGCGGACATTTTTGCCGGATCACGGTGCGCGCCGCCCAGGGGCTCGGCGATAACCTTGTCGACGATGCCCAGGCCTTTCAGGCGCTCGGCGGTGATGCCCATGGCTTCGGCTGCGTCGGAGGCCTTTTCGGCGGTCTTCCACAGGATCGAGGCGCAACCTTCCGGCGAGATCACCGAGTAGGTCGAATACTGCAGCATGTTCAGCTGGTCGCAGACACCGATGGCCAGTGCACCGCCGGAACCACCTTCACCGATTACGGTGGCGATGATCGGGGTTTTCAGGCGGGCCATGACCCGCAGGTTCCAGGCAATGGCTTCGCTCTGGTTGCGCTCTTCGGCGTCGATGCCAGGGTAAGCGCCCGGGGTGTCGATGAAGGTCAGGATCGGCATCTTGAAACGCTCGGCCATTTCCATCAGGCGGCAAGCCTTGCGGTAGCCTTCAGGACGCGGCATGCCGAAGTTGCGGCGAACCTTTTCGCGCACTTCGCGGCCTTTCTGATGACCGATGACCATCACCGGCTTGTCGTCCAGGCGGGCGATACCACCGACAATCGCGGCGTCGTCGGAGAAGTGACGGTCACCGTGCAGCTCGTCGAACTCGGTGAAGATGTGCTCGATGTAGTCCAGGGTGTACGGACGGCGCGGGTGACGGGCCAGGCGGGCGATCTGCCAGCTGGTCAGGTTGCCGAAAATGCTTTCGGTCAGGGTGCTGCTCTTGTCTTGCAGACGGGCGATCTCATCGCCGATGTTCAGCGAGTTGTCATTGCCAACCAGGCGCAGCTCTTCGATCTTGGCTTGCAGGTCAGCAATCGGCTGTTCGAAATCCAGAAAATTCGGGTTCATAGGCATCCGTCTTGGGTCTACGGCCAGGCGGCCGGCCGGTTGATCCGTTTGGCGCCCTACCTTAAGGGATCAGGCGCATTCAGGTCGAGATTAAAAATTCATCGATATTGCAAAAAGACGTTCTCACGTCCGAACTGGTCACGCAGGGCCTGAATCAAGCCATCGGCCGGGTCGATGCGCCAGCTTTCGCCGAACTGCAGCATGGCCTTGGCATCGCTGCCGGTGTATTCCATGGTGATCGGGCAGGCGCCGCGATGGCGCTTGAACAGCTCGCCCAGCCAGTTCAGCCGGTCGCCCTTGAGGGCATCGGCGTGCACTTTAAGGCGCAGGCTTTCGGCCAGGTTGGTGCGGGCATCTTCCATGCTCATCACGCGCTTGACCCGCAGGCGCAGGCCGCCGGAGAAGTCATCGTTGCTGACCTCGCCTTCAACCACCACCATAGCATCGGTCTGCAGCAGCGCCTGGTTGGCCATGAAGGCATCGGCAAACAGCGAGGCCTCGATGCGCCCGGAGCGGTCGTCGAGGGTGACAAAGCCCATCTTGTCGCCCTTCTTGTTCTTCATCACACGCAGGGCAATGATCATCCCGGCGACGGTCTGGGTGTCGCGCGCAGGCTTGAGGTCAATGATGCGCTGGCGGGCAAAACGGCGGATCTCGCCTTCGTACTCGTCGATCGGGTGACCGGTCAGGTACAGGCCCAGGGTGTCTTTTTCACCACGCAGGCGCTCCTTGAGGGTCAGCTCGCGGGCCTTGCGGTGGTTGGCATAAACGTCGGCATCCTCTTCGACAAACAGCCCGCCGAACAGGTCGGCGTGGCCACTGTCGGCGGTGCGCGCGGTCTGCTCGGCCGCCTTGATCGCCTCTTCCATCGCCGCCAGCAGCACTGCACGGTTGCGGTCGATGTTGGCCTGGTAGGCCTTGAGCTCGTCATGGAAGTACGGGCCCAGGCGGTCCAGCGCGCCACTGCGGATCAAGGCATCGAGGGTGCGCTTGTTGATGCGCTTGAGGTCGACCCGCTCGCAGAAGTCGAACAGGTCCTTGAACGGGCCGCCGGCGCGGGCTTCGACGATGGCCTCGACCGGCCCCTCGCCCACGCCCTTGATCGCCCCCAGGCCATAGACGATGCGGCCATCGTCGTTGACCGTGAACTTGAAGTCGGAGGTGTTCACGTCCGGCGCATCGAGGCGCAGCTTCATGCTGCGCACTTCCTCGATCAAGGTCACGACCTTGTCGGTGTTGTGCATATCCGCCGACAGCACCGCGGCCATGAACGGCGCCGGGTAGTGGGTCTTGAGCCAGGCAGTCTGGTACGAGACCAGGCCGTAGGCGGCGGAGTGGGATTTGTTGAAGCCGTAGCCGGCGAATTTCTCTACCAGGTCGAAGATGTTGCCGGCGAGGTCCGGATCAATGTTGTTGCTGGCGCAACCTTCAATGAAACCGCCGCGCTGCTTGGCCATTTCCTCGGGCTTTTTCTTACCCATGGCCCGGCGCAGCATGTCCGCACCACCGAGGGTGTAACCGGCCATGACCTGGGCAATCTGCATCACCTGTTCCTGGTACAGGATGATGCCGTAGGTCGGTGCCAGAACGGGTTTCAGGCCTTCGTACTGGTAATCGGAGTGCGGGTAGGCAAGTTCCGCGCGACCGTGCTTGCGGTTGATGAAGTCGTCAACCATGCCCGATTGCAGCGGGCCGGGACGGAACAGCGCCACCAGTGCGATGAGGTCTTCCAGGCAGTCGGGCTTGAGCTTCTTGATCAGCTCCTTCATGCCCCGCGATTCAAGCTGGAACACCGCCGTGGTTTCGGCCTTTTGCAGCAGGTCGTAGGTCTTCTTGTCATCCAGCGGGATGAAGTCGATGTTCAGGTCATCCAGGCCTTTCTTGGCCTGTTCGCGGTTGATGGTTTCCATCGCCCACTTGATGATCGTCAGGGTACGCAGGCCGAGGAAGTCGAACTTCACCAGGCCTGCGGCCTCGACGTCATCCTTGTCGAACTGGGTGACCAGGCCGCCGCCCTCTTCATCACAGGCAATCGGCGAGAAATCGGTAAGCTTGGTCGGCGCGATAACCACGCCACCGGCGTGTTTACCGGTACCCCGGCAGACGCCCTCGAGCTTGAGGGCCATGTCCCAGATTTCCTTGGCGTCTTCATCGCTCTTGAGGAAATCGCGCAGGATCTCTTCCTGCTCGTAGGCTTTTTCCAGGGTCATGCCGACTTCGAAGGGGATCATCTTCGACAGGCGGTCAGCCAGGCCGTAGGACTTGCCCTGGACCCGCGCCACGTCGCGCACCACCGCCTTGGCCGCCATGGTGCCGAAGGTGATGATCTGGCTCACGGCATTGCGCCCGTAGGCGTCAGCCACGTATTCGATTACCCGGTCGCGGCCATCCATGCAGAAGTCGACGTCGAAGTCGGGCATCGATACCCGTTCCGGGTTGAGGAAACGTTCGAACAGCAGGTCATAGGCCAGCGGGTCGAGGTCGGTAATCTTCAGTACGTAGGCTACCAGCGAACCGGCACCCGAACCCCGGCCCGGGCCAACCGGCACGCCGTTGTTCTTGGCCCACTTGATGAAGTCCATAACGATCAGGAAGTAACCGGGGAAGCCCATCTGGATGATGATATCCAGCTCGAACTTCAGCCGGTCCAGATAGACCTGGCGCTTCTCTTGGTAATTCGGCGTGGTCTCTTTCGGCCACAACACCGCCAGACGCTCTTCCAGGCCCTCGTGGGAAACGTGACGCAGGTAGTCGTCGATACCCATGCCGTTGGGCGTCGGAAAGTCCGGCAGGAAGTGCTTGCCCAACTGCACCTGGATGTTGCAGCGCTTGGCGATCTCGACGGTGTTGGCAATCGCTTCGGGCAGGTCGCTGAACAGCTCGGCCATTTCTTCCGGGCTTTTCAGGTATTGCTGGTCGCTGTAGTTGCGCGAGCGGCGCGGGTCATCCAGCGCCCGGCCTTCACCGATGCACACGCGGGTTTCGTGGGCGTCGTAGTCGGACTGCTTGATAAAGCGCACATCGTTGGTGGCTACCAGCGGCGCGTCCAGCTTGTCGGCCAGGGCCACGGCGGCGTGCAGGTATTCTTCGTCACCGGCGCGGTTGGTGCGCTGCACTTCGACGTAGAAGCGCTCCGGGAACATCTGCATCCAGTCGCGCAGCAAGGCTTCGGCTTCGTCCGGGTTGCCATTGAGCAAGGCCATGCCGATGTCGCCTTCCTTGGCCGCGGACAGGGCGATCACGCCCTCGCTGGCTTCGGCGATCCACTGGCGCTCAATGATCACCAGGCCATTGCGCTGACCATCGACCCAGCCACGGGAAATCAACTCGGTGAGGTTGCGGTAGCCCTTGGCATCCATGGCCAGCAGGCAGATGCGCGACAGCGGCGCATCCGGGTCGCTATTGGCCAGCCACAGGTCGGCGCCGCAGATCGGCTTGATCCCGGCGCCCATGGCGTTCTTGTAGAACTTGACCAGCGAGCACATGTTGCTCTGGTCGGTAACCGCGACCGCCGGCATGTTCATCGCCGCCAATGCCTTGGCCAGCGGCTTGATCCGCACCAGGCCATCGACCAGCGAGTATTCGGTGTGCAGGCGAAGATGAACGAAAGAAGCCGACATGATGATCCTATAGCAGCACAAAACAACAAGGCCCGGATTGTACCGGGCCTTGATCAAAACAACAGCCAGTGCGGGGCGATCCTGACTACTGACGCCTGCCGCGCCCGGTCAGACCTCGGCAAATCCGCTGCTGATGGCGTCGCGGGCTTCGTAGGCGGCGCGTACCGGTGCGAACGAGCGCCGGTGAATCGGCGTCGGCCCCAGGCGCGCCAGGGCTTCGAGGTGCACCGGCGTCGGGTAGCCCTTGTGCCCGCCAATGCCGTAGCCGGGGTAGATCAGCTCGAACGCCGCCATCTCGCGGTCACGGGTGACCTTGGCCAGGATCGATGCCGCGGCAATCGCCGGCACCTGGCTATCGCCCTTGACCACCGGCGCCGCCGGTACCGACAGCTGCGGGCAGCGATTACCATCGATCAGCGCCAGTTTCGGGGTGATGCTCAGGCCTTCGACGGCACGCTGCATGGCCAGCATGGTGGCGTGAAGGATGTTGAGCTGGTCGATTTCCTCGACCTCGGCGCGGGCGATGCAGAAGCTCAGGGCCTTCTCACAAATTTCGTCAAAAAGCTTTTCACGCTTGGCTTCGGTGAGCTTCTTCGAGTCGTTGAGCCCCAGAATCGGCCGCTGCGGGTCGAGAATCACCGCCGCCGTCACCACTGCGCCGCACAGCGGGCCACGGCCCACTTCGTCGACACCGGCGACCAGGTCCTCGACCAGGTTGAAGTCCAATCCCATTTGCATCTATCGGTTTTCCAGCAGGGCCAGCACCGCGTCAGCTGCCTGGTTCGAGGCATCGCGGCGCAGGGTACGGTGAATCTGGTCAAAGCCTTCGGTCTGCTGCACACCGCCGTGCACCAGTGGCGCCAGGGTCTGGGCCAGGGCCTCAGCAGTGGCAGCTTCCTGCAGCAACTCGGGCACCAGCATGCGCTGGGCCAGCAGGTTGGGCAGCGACACGTAGGGGCTTTTTACCAGGCGTTTCAAAATCCAGTAGGTCAGCGGCGCCAAGCGGTAGGCAACCACCATCGGCCGCTTGAACAGCAGCGCTTCGAGGGTGGCGGTGCCGGAGGCGATCAGCACCGCGTCGCAGGCGGCCAGGGCCTGGTGCGAGCGACCGTCGAGCAGGGTCACCGGCAGGTCGCGGCCCTGGAGCATCTGCTCAAGCTGGGCACGGCGCTCGGCATTGGCACACGGGGATATAAAACGTACCCCCGGCACCAGCTCGCGCAAACGCTGGGCGGTATCAAGGAACAGCGCCCCCAGGCGCCCTACTTCACCGCCACGGCTGCCGGGCATCAGGGCAACCAGCGGCCCGTCGGCCAGGCCCAGCTGTTCACGGGCACCAGCCCGATCGGCGTCCAGCGGAATGCTGTCGGCCAACGGGTGGCCGACGAAGCGCACCGGCACGCCCTTCTCTTCATAGAATTTGGCTTCGAACGGAAACAGCGTGAGCATCAGGTCGCAACCTTCGCGAATCTTCAGCACGCGCTTCTGCCGCCAGGCCCAGACCGACGGGCTGACGTAATGCACGGTCTTGATCCCGGCCTTGCGCAGGTTCAGTTCGATGTTGAGGGTAAAATCCGGGGCATCGATGCCGATGAACACATCCGGGCGCTCGGCGATCAGGGTCTGGATCAGCTCCTTGCGGCGCTTGAGCAGCTCGCGCAGGCGCCCTAGCACCTCGACCAGGCCCATCACCGCCAGGCGTTCCATGGGGAAGTACGAAGTCAGGCCTTCAGCCTGCATCAACGGCCCACCCACGCCAATGAAGCGTACCTGCGGATGACGCGCCTTGAGCGCGCGCATCAACCCGGCGCCGAGAATATCGCCGCTGGCCTCACCTGCCACCAGCGCTACACAAAGCTCGGCCATGTCAGCGGGTGATGCCGCGGGTGGAGTTCTGGATCGACTTGAGGAACACGTCGACTTCAGGGAACTGGCTAGCCGGCTCGGCCAGCTCGGCAATCGCCTGCTCGACGGTCAGGCCCTGGCGGTAGACCACCTTGTAGGCGCGGCGCAGGGCGTGAATGGCGTCTTCGCTGAAACCACGACGGCGCATGCCCTCAAAGTTCATGCTGCGCGCTTCGGCCGGGTTGCCGAACACGGTGACGTAGGCCGGCACATCCTTGCCGATCGCCGTACCCATGCCGGAAAAGCTGTGGGCGCCGATGTGGCAGAACTGATGCACCAGGGTGAACCCGGAAAGGATCGCCCAGTCATCGACATGCACATGGCCAGCCAGCGCGGTGTTGTTGACCAGGATGCAGTGGTTGCCGATGACGCTGTCGTGACCGATGTGGGCATAGGCCATGATCAGGTTGTGATCACCCAGGGTGGTTTCCGAGCGGTCCTGCACGGTGCCACGGTGGATGGTCACGCCTTCGCGGATCACATTGTGATCACCGATCACCAGGCGCGTGGCTTCACCCTTGTACTTGAGGTCAGGGGTGTCTTCGCCTACCGAAGAAAACTGGTAGATGCGGTTGTGCCGACCGATGCGGGTCGGCCCTTTGAGAATCACGTGCGGACCGATCACGGTCCCCTCGCCGATCTCGACCCCGGCACCGATGATCGACCAAGGGCCTACCTCGACACCGTCGGCGAGCTTCGCCGATGGATCGATGATTGCCCGAGGGTCAATCAAACTCATAGTTTGCGTTCCGCGCAGATGATCTCGGCCGAGCATACCGGCTTGCCGTCAACCGACGCCTGGCACTCGAACTTCCAGATCTGGCGCTTGCAGCTGATGAACTTGGCCTCGAGGATCAGCTGGTCACCCGGCAGCACCGGCTGACGGAAGCGCAGCTTGTCGGAACCGACGAAGTAGTACAGGGTACCGTCCGCAGGTTTGACGTCGAGCATCTTGAAGCCGAGGATACCGGCCGCCTGGGCCATGGCTTCGATGATCAGCACGCCCGGCATGATCGGGTGCGCCGGGAAGTGACCATTGAAGAAAGGTTCGTTGATGCTGACATTCTTGTAGGCACGAATGCGCTGGGCCTCGACGTCCAGTTCCACCACCCGGTCCACCAGCAGGAACGGGTAACGGTGAGGCAGGTATTCGCGAATCTCGTTGATGTCCATCATTTCGGGGGGAAGCCTGTAGTAAAGATAGGGAGCGCCGGTTTTCACACGGCGCTCCTTTAGCAAATCAAAGAGTCAGTCTAGGGCTGTTCGCTCTTGATCAGGAAATGGTATCAGCCTTCTGATGAAGCTTTATCGCCAGAGGTCACGGCGGCGAGACGCTTTTCCAGTTGTTGAAGGCGTTTTGACATCTCATCCAGCTGGCGAATTCGCGCGGCGCTTTTGCGCCACTCGGCCAGCGGCTGCATCGCCGTACCGGAAGAATAAGCGCCTGGCTCGGTAATCGAGCGCGTCACCATGGTCATCCCGGATACGAAAACGTTGTCGCAGACATCGATGTGTCCAACCATGCCGACACCGCCGGCAATGGTGCAATGCTTGCCGATCTTGGTGCTGCCGGAAATCCCGACACACGCCGCCATCGCCGTATGATCGCCGATCTGCACGTTATGGGCGATCTGGATCTGGTTGTCGAGCTTGACCCCGTCACCGATGCGGGTGTCGGCCAGTGCACCGCGGTCGACCGCAGTGTTGACGCCGATCTCGACATCATCGCCGATGCTCACGCCGCCGATCTGGGCGATCTTCTGCCACACGCCCTTCTCGTTGGCAAAGCCGAAGCCTTCGCCGCCGATCACTGCGCCTGACTGAATGACCACACGCTTGCCGATACGCACGTCGTGGTACAGGGTCACCCGCGGGGCCAGCCAGCCGCCCTCACCGATCACGCAGCGCGCGCCGATGAAGCACTGGGCACCGATAGTCACACCCGGGCCGATCTGCGCACCGCTCTCGATCACCGCGCAGGCACCAATGCTGGCGCTGGCATCGACCTGGGCATCGGCGGCAACCACGGCGCTGGGATGAATTCCCGCTACAGCCCTGGGCTTTGGATCGAACAGGTGGGAGATGCGCGCGTAGGCGAGGTACGGGTCGGGAACGATCAGGGCGTTGCCGGCAAAACCTTCGGCGTCGGCCGGCTTGAGCAGGATCGCCGCCGCCTGGGTTTCACCCAGGTACTTGCGGTACTGTGGGTTGGCGAGGAAGCTCAACTGCCCAGACCCAGCTTCCTGAAGGGTTGCCAGGCCAGTGATTTCCAGCTCCTCGGGGCCACTCAGGGTGGCTCCGAGGAACTCGGCCAGCTGACCGAGTTTCATGGTCACGGTCATGATCAACGGGACTGGTTCATGCGCTCGATGACCTGGCGGGTGATGTCGTACTGAGGTTTGACATCAATGACCGCGCCACGCTCGAGAACCAGGTCGAAACCGCCTTTCTTGATCACTTCTTCAACTGCGCCATCCAGCTTGGGCTTCAGTTGTTTGAGCATTTCGCGGTCGGCCACGGCCTTGGACTCGTTCAGCTCCTTGGACTGGAACTGGAAATCACGGGCCTTTTGCTTGTATTCAAGCTCCAGGCGCTCGCGCTCTGGCTGGGCCATCTTGTCGCCACCGGCACGGATGCGGTCGGCAATGCCCTTGGCGCTGCTTTCCAGGTTCTTCAGCTTGGTCAGCTGCGGGCCGAATTTCTTCTCGGCATCGACGGCGTACTTCTTCGCCGCGTCCGATTCGAGCAGGGCCATTTGATAGTTCAGCACAGCAACCTTCATTTCGGCGAAAGCCGGGGTTGCGATCAGGGTCGCAGCCAGTACTGCCAGTTGAGTCAACTTACGCACGATGCACTCCTACAGAATCCGTTGTCGTTAGCAAGGGGCAGACCTTAGAAGGTCTGGCCCAGAGAGAATTGGAACACCTGGGTATCGGCTTCGTCCGGCTTCTTCACCGGCATTGCCAGGCTGAAGCTCAACGGACCGAGTGCGGTAATCCAGGTCACGCCCAGGCCGACGGAGCTGGCCAGGCCCGACAGGCCGACCTTCTCGCAGTCCGGCTTGGAACCGCAGTTGGTGTCGAAAACGTTACCCACATCCCAGAAGACCGAGGTGCGCAGCGAGCGTTGGTCCTTGACGAACGGCAGCGGGAACAGCAGCTCTACACCACCCTGGACGAGAACGTTACCACCAAATGGCAGCGGGTCCTGATCCGGGTCGGCGATGGTGCCCTGGTTACCGGTGACATCCGCGCCACGGCTCGGGGTACTGCGTGGACCGAGACTGCTGTCCTTGAAGCCACGAACCGAGTTGAAACCACCGGCGTAGTAGTTCTCGTAGAACGGCAGGCCCGAGGTACCGCCGAAACCGTCACCATAGCCCAGTTCGGTGTGCAGGCGCAGGGTGTAGTCATTATTGATCGGCTTGAACAGCTGGCCACGGTAATCCAGCTTGAAGAACGACAGGTCGCTACCCGGGGTAGTGGCTTCCAGCACCAGGCTTTGCGAGTGACCGCGAGTAGCCAGTACGCCCTTGTTCAGGGTCGACTCGGACCAACCGGCCGAGGCCTTGAAGTTCAGGTACTTGTCGCCTTCTTCGTTAACGAACTTGAAGATCTCGTCAACGGTGTACTTACCGGTCTTGATCTCGTCCTGCTGTACGGTCAGGCCGAAGGTCAGGCGCGAGGTTTCGCTGATCGGGTAACCGACGCTGACACCGGCACCCAGGCTGTCGACCGCATAGCTGGCCACGTCGACGTCGAGGTCATCGTAGTCGGTGGTGCGATAGAAGGCGTTGTAGCCCAGGCTGACGCCGTCGGCAGTCCAGTAGGGGTCGACATAGCCGAAGTTGTAACGGCTCTGGTATTCACTGCGGGTCAGGCCCAGGGAAACCTTGTTACCGGTACCGAGGAAGTTGTTCTGGCTGATCGAACCACCGAGGATCAGACCTGCGCTCTGGGCGAAACCGACGCTGGCGGTGATCGAACCGGAGGCTTGCTCTTCAACGCTGTAGTTGACGTCGACCTGGTCGTCGGTGCCCGGAACGGCCGGGGTCTCGACGTTGACTTCCTTGAAGAAGCCCAGGCGCTCCAGACGGGTCTTGGACTGGTCGATCAGGTAGGTCGACGCCCAGCCGCCTTCCATCTGGCGCATCTCACGGCGCAGCACTTCGTCCTCGGACTTGGTGTTGCCACGGAAGTTGATGCGGTTGACGTAGGCACGCTTGCCCGGGTCGACCACAAACATGATGTCGACGGTGTGGTCTTCATCGTGCGGCTGCGGCACGCCGTTGACGTTGGCGAAGGTGTAGCCCTCGTTACCCAGGCGGCGGGTGATCAGCTCGGAGGTGGTGGTCATCACCTTGCGCGAGAATACCTGGCCAGGCTGTACCAGCAGCAGCGACTTGACCTGGTCTTCAGGCACCTTGAGGTCGCCGGAAAGCTTGACGTCACGAACGGTGTACTTCTCGCCTTCGTTGACGTTGACGGTGATGTAGACGTGCTTCTTGTCCGGGGTGATCGACACCTGGGTGGAAGCGATGTCCATGTTGATGTAGCCGCGGTCCAGGTAGTAGGAACGCAGACGCTCCAGGTCACCGGAGAGTTTTTCGCGGGCGTACTTGTCATCGTTCTTGAAGAACGACAGCCAGTTGGTGGTCTTGAGCTCGAACAGGCCGATCAGGTCTTCATCGGCGAAGACGGTGTTGCCGACCACGTTGATGTGCTGGATGGCAGCAACGGTGCCTTCGTTGATCTTGATCTTCAGGCCCACGCGGTTGCGCGGCTGCGGCACCACTTCGGTGTCGACCTCGGCCGAGTAGCGGCCCTGGGCAACGTACTGGCGTTGCAGTTCGTTGCGCACGCCTTCAAGGGTGGCACGCTGGAAGATCTCGCCTTCGGACAGACCGGACTGCTTCAGACCCTTCATCAGGTCTTCAGTGCTGATCGCCTTGTTGCCTTCGATCTCGATGCTCGACACCGAAGGACGCTCGACCACGGTAATGATCAGGACGTTGCCGTCCCGGCTCAGTTGGATGTCCTGGAAGAAACCGGTCTTGAACAGGGACCGGGTGGATTCCACCAGGCGCCGGTCATCGGCCTCATCGCCGACGTTCAATGGCAAGGCACCAAAAACGCTGCCCGCGGAAACCCGCTGCAGACCATTGACACGAATATCGGAGATGGTGAAGGACTCGGCGTGAACTTCAGCGATCATCAGTACGGCGAGAACCGCAGTTAGCAGCAGACGTTTCATGAAGTCCTTTCTTATTCCAACTGGCAATAAACGACCCGCCGCGGGACGCGGCAGGTTCGCAATTGAGCGAAGCTTTACAGTCGACCCAAATCGTTGATCAGGGCAAGCAACATCACCCCGACTACCAAACTGATACCGATCTGGATCCCCCAACCTTGCACCCGATCCGAGAGCGGACGACCACGCGCCCACTCGATCAGGTAGAACAGCAAATGCCCCCCATCCAGTACAGGAATGGGCAGCAAATTAAGAACCCCCAGGCTAATGCTCAGGTAGGCGAGGAAATTCAGGAAATCTCCAACGCCGGACTGGGCCGAAGCGCCCGCCACTTTAGCAATGGTTATCGGTCCGCTCAAGTTTTTTACCGAGAGCTCGCCGAACAGCATTTTCTTCAGCGATTCGAGGGTCAGCACGCTCATGTTCCAGGTGCGTGAAAGCCCCTCCCCCACAGCCTCGAGCGGCCCATAGCTGACCTCGCGAAGCATGGCATCCGGCCACTTCACCGCCTTGACCCCCGCCCCGAGGTACCCCGTGGCCGATTGGCCTTCGCCACGGCTGGCCAGGGTTACCGGCAGCTCCAGCGGCGCGCCGTCACGCTCGATGCGCAGGACAATCTTGCTGCCGGCGCGGCCACGCACGGTATCAACCACTTGTTGCCAGTCGTTCAGCACCTGGCCATCGAGGGCCAGCAGACGGTCGCCGGTTTTCAGCCCGGCGGCCTGCGCCGGGCCCTTGGGGTCGAGTTCAGCCAGCACTGGCGGCAACGCCGGGCGCCACAGGCGCAGGCCCAGGGAGCGGATCGGGTCGGGCTCGTCGGCGCCCTTGAGCCAGTTGTTCAGGGTCAGCACGTGGGGGCTGTCGACGCTCGCACCCTCTTCCCGCACGCTGATGTGCAACTGGCCACTCTCGCCCAGGCGACGGATCAGTTGCAGGTTGACCGCAGCCCAGCCACTGGTCGGTTTGCCATCAATGGAAACAATTTCCTGGCCTGCCTTGAGCCCGGCCACCTCGGCAATACTCCCGGCCTCGACCGCACCAATGACCGGGCGCTCCTGCTGGGTGCCAACCATGGCCAGGATCCAGAAGAAGAAAATCGCCAACAGAAAGTTGGCCACCGGGCCCGCCGCCACAATTGCGATACGCTGACGCACCGACTTGCGATTGAACGACTGCTCGACCTGGTCGCGTGGCACTTCGCCTTCGCGCTCATCGAGCATTTTCACGTAGCCGCCCAGCGGGATCGCCGCAACCACGAACTCGGTGCCATGGCGGTCGTGCCAGCGCAACAGCGGCATGCCAAAACCCACGGAGAAACGCAAAACCTTGACGCCGCAACGCCGGGCCACCCAGAAGTGACCGAATTCGTGAAAGGTGACCAGCACACCCAATGCCACCAGGGTGCCGATAATCATGTAGAGCGCACTCATGTCTCTCTCCGAATGACGTTCAGCGGCACCGGGCCTGACGCATTACTGCGCCAGACCTCAGCGGCCGTGATGAGCCAACCATTGTCCGGCCAGTTGCCGCGCGCGCTGATCGGCGGCAAACACCGCATCGAGCGACTCGACCGCAACCACCGGCTCCTGATCGAGCACTTGTTCGATCATACTCGCGATCTCGGGGAAGCGGATGCGCCGCTGGAGAAATGCCTCCACCGCCACTTCATTGGCCGCGTTGAGCATCGCCGGCGCACTGTTGCCTGCCTCCGCCGCCTCGCGGGCCAGGCGCAAGCACGGGAAACGCTGCTCGTCCGGGGCCTTGAAGTCCAGGCGGGCAACCGCGAACAGGTCCAGTGGTGCCACCCCCGAATCGATCCGCTCCGGCCAGGCCAGGGCATTGGCGATCGGCGTGCGCATGTCCGGGTTGCCCAACTGGGCCAGCACCGACCCATCGACATAATCGACCAGCGAGTGGATCACACTTTGCGGGTGCACCACCACCTCGACCTGGCCGGGCCGGGCATCGAACAGCCAGCAAGCCTCGATCAACTCCAGGCCCTTGTTCATCATGCTTGCCGAGTCGACCGAAATCTTGCGGCCCATCGACCAGTTCGGGTGGGCACAGGCCTGCTCGGGGCTGACATCCATGAGCTCGGCCATCGGCGTTTCACGAAACGGCCCACCGGAGGCGGTCAACAGTATACGGCGCACGCCTACCTGGGCCAGGCCGCGGGAATAATCACCCGGCAGGCACTGGAAGATCGCGTTGTGCTCACTGTCGATCGGCAGCAGTACAGCGCCACTGCGCCGCACTGCCTGCATGAACAAGGCGCCGGACATCACCAGCGCTTCCTTGTTGGCCAGCAGCACCTTCTTGCCCGCCTCGACCGCCGCCAGGGTCGGACGCAGGCCGGCGGCGCCGACAATCGCCGCCATCACGGCATCGACCTCGGCAGCCGCAGCCACCTGGCACAAGCCCTGCTCGCCGACCAGCACCTCGGTGCTCGAACCTGCAGTTGCCAGACCTTCACGCAGTTGCTGTGCAGCCTCGGCCGAAGGCACCACGGCAAATACCGGGGTGTGACGCAGGCACAGGGCCAGCAACTCCTGCAAGCGCGAATAGCCGCTCAGGGCAAACACCTGGTAACGATCCGGGTGACGGGCAATCACATCGAGGGTGCTAAGACCAATGGAGCCGGTCGCACCCAGTACGGTAATACGCTGCACGCCGCTCACATCACGCCCCAATTGGCTGCCCAGAGCAGCACCGCAAACACCGGGATCGCCGCAGTGAGGCTGTCGATACGGTCCAGCACACCGCCGTGACCGGGCAGCAGGTTGCTGCTGTCCTTGATCCCGGAGCGGCGCTTGAACATGCTTTCGGTCAGGTCACCCACCACCGATACCAGCACCACCACGCCTGCGCCCAACAAGCCCAGCAACAGCTCGCCGATGCTCCAGTCACGGTAGATACCCACCGCCGCGGTAATCACCAGGCTCAGGGCCAGGCCGCCATAGACGCCTTCCCAGCTCTTGCCCGGGCTGACCTGCGGGGCCAGCTTGCGCTTGCCGAAGGCACGGCCGGAGAAATACGCACCGATATCCGCCCCCCAGACCAGCACCATGACCGCCATGATCAGCCAGTTGCCCAGCGGCCATTGCTTGAGCAACACCAGGCCTTGCCAGGCCGGCAGCAGGATAAGCAAACCGATCAGCAAGCGGCAGGCCACGCTGGCCCACAGCTCGCTGCTGCGCGGGTAGGTCAATACCAGCCAGGTCGCCAGGCCCCACCACAACACCGACGCGCCCAATACCCAGGGCGCCAGTTCCGGCATCAGGTAGAGCAGCATCAGCAGCCCTGCAACTACAGCCGCGTACGCCACCCGCAGGGCCTGGCCGACCAGGCCGGCCAGGCGCGCCCATTCCCAGGCGCCAAGGGTCACCACCACGCCGATGAACAGGGCAAAGTCGCCGCCGTTCAGCAGGAAGAAGCCACACAGGGCGATCGGCAACAGGATCAGCGCAGTAATGATGCGTTGTTTAAGCATTAAGCACGGGCTCCAGCTTCGACCTGCTCGCTGGTTTTCCCGAAGCGGCGCTGGCGCGAAGCGAAATCGGCCAGCGCAGTACGCATGGCCTCGTGTTTGAAGTCCGGCCAGAACAGGTCGGAAAAGTACAACTCGGCATAGGCCAGCTGCCACAGCAAGAAATTGCTGATGCGGTGCTCACCACCGGTACGGATGCACAGGTCGGGCAGCGGCAGGTCGCCTGTCGCCAGGCAGGTCTGCAGCAGCTCGGGGGTGATGTCGTCCGGGCGCAGGTGACCGGCCTGGACTTCCCGCGCCAGGCGCTGGGCGGCCTGGGCGATATCCCACTGACCACCGTAGTTGGCGGCGATCTGCAGGATGAATCGATTGGCGCCGGCGGTCGCCGCTTCGGCCTCACGCATGGCAGCCTGCAGCTCAGGGTGAAAGCGCGAGCGGTCACCGATGATGCGCAGGCTGATATTGTTGTCGTTGAGGCGCTTGGCTTCCCGGCGCAAGGCCGAGAAGAACAACTCCATCAACGCTCCGACCTCTTCGGCCGGGCGCTGCCAGTTCTCGCTGGAAAAGGCGAACAGGGTCAGCACCTCGACCTTGGCCTCGGCGCACACCTCGATGACCGCGCGCACCGCATCGACACCGGCCTTGTGCCCGGCGACACCGGGCAACAGGCGCTTCTTCGCCCAGCGATTATTCCCATCCATGATGATCGCGACATGGCGCGGCACCGATGGGGACACACCTTGCTTGGTCTTTTCCATTAAAAAAAGTCCCGACCCTTAAACGGCCATCAGGTCCTTTTCTTTCTCTTCGGTGGCCTTGGTGATCTGGGCCTCGGTATCTTTCGTCAGCTTGTCGATATCAGCGATGGCGCGACGTTCTTCGTCTTCGCTGATTTCCTTGTCTTTGACCAGCTTCTTCAGTTCACCCAGAGCATCGCGGCGAATGTTGCGCACAGCCACGCGAGCGTCTTCGGCCGCACTGCGCGCCTGCTTGGTGAAGCCCTTGCGGGTTTCTTCAGTCAGGGCTGGCATGGTGATCAGCAGCAACTCACCCAGGTTGGTCGGGTTGAGGTTCAAACCGGCGCTCTGGATGGCCTTGTCAACGGCAGCGAGCATGTTGCGCTCGAAAGCCACGACCTGCAGGGTGCGCGAATCTTTAACGGTGACGTTGGCGACGCCGCTGATCGGGGTGTCGGTACCGTAGTAAGGCACCATCACGCTTGCCAGGATGCTTGGGTGTGCCTTGCCGGTGCGAATCTGGCCAAACGCATAAGCCAGAGACTCCAGGGATTTCTGCATACGCGCTTGAGCGTCTTTCTTGATTTCGTTGATCATTTTTGAACTTCCTCGATCAGAGTTCCTTCAGCGCCGCCATGCACGATGTTCAGCAGGGCGCCGGGCTTGTTCATGTTGAAGACGCGCAGCGGCATCTTGTGATCGCGGCAAAGGCAGATTGCCGTCAGGTCCATCACGCCCAGCTTGCGATCCAGCACTTCATCGTAGGTCAGATGATCGAACTTCTCGGCATGCGGGTCTTTGAATGGATCTGCAGTGTATACACCATCGACCTTGGTTGCCTTCAATACCACGTCGGCATCGATTTCGATGGCGCGCAGGCAAGCGGCGGAGTCGGTGGTGAAGAACGGGTTGCCGGTACCGGCAGCGAAGATGACCACTTCTTTGGAGTTCAGGTGGCGCATGGCTTTGCGACGATCATAGTGATCGGTAACGCCAACCATGGAGATGGCCGACATGACGATCGCGGTAATGTTGGCGCGCTCAAGCGCATCGCGCATGGCCAGGCCATTCATCACGGTCGCCAGCATGCCCATGTGGTCGCCAGTGACGCGGTCCATGCCGGCTGCACTGAGCGCCGCACCACGGAACAGGTTGCCACCACCGATCACCAAACCTACCTGAACACCGATGCCGACCAACTGGCCGACTTCCAGCGCCATGCGATCCAGGACCTTGGGGTCGATCCCGAACTCTTCCGAGCCCATCAGGGCCTCGCCGCTAAGCTTGAGTAGAATGCGTTTATAGCGAGCTTGATAACCACTGCCCTGCTGAGCCATTGCGAATCTCTCCTGCGGCGTTTGTAAAAAAATCTGGCGGGCTGTTTTCAGCCTGCGCGTAACTCTAGCGTGGCGCAGCTACTGCGCCAGCGAAAGGCGGTCTCGTAAACCGCTCCCGCTTTGACAAAGAGGCTGCGCGCGTGAGCGGGCAGCCTCTTCGGGGCGACAGAGGTGAATCTGTCTTATTGCTTGGCAGCAGCCAGCTGGGCAGCAACTTCTTCAGCGAAGTTGTCGACCGGCTTCTCGATGCCTTCGCCTACTTTGAAGTAGGTGAACGAAACGATTTCAGCACCGGCTTTCTTGGCCAGCTCGCCGACCTTGACTTCCGGGTTCATGACGAAGGCTTGCTCGACCAGCGAAGCTTCGGCCAGGAACTTCTTGATGCGACCGTCGATCATGTTGGCGACGATGTTCTCAGGCTTGCCCTTCATCTTCTCTTCGTTCAGCTGCATGAATACAGCCTTCTCGCGCTCGATTGCTTCAGCGGAGACTTCCGAAGGATTCAGGAACTCTGGGTTGCTGGCAGCCACGTGCATGGCGATTTCTTTGGCCAGCTGGACGTCGCCGCCCTTCAGGACAACAGCAACACCGATCTTGTTACCGTGCAGGTAGGTACCGACAACGTCACCTTCAACGCGCACCAGGCGACGGATGTTGACGTTCTCACCAACCTTGGCAACCAGCGCTTCACGAGCAGCTTCACGCGAAGCGATCAGCGGAGCGGCGTCGGTCAGTTTTTCAGCGAAAGCCTGTTCAACGCTTTCAGCGACGAAGTTTTTGAAGTCGTCTTGCAGGGCCAGGAAGTCGGTCTGCGAGTTCACTTCCAGCAGGACGGCGGACTTGTCGTCGGCCTTGATGGCGATAGCGCCTTCAGCAGCAACGTTGCCAGCCTTTTTGGCGGCCTTGATGGCGCCCGAAGCACGCATGTCGTCGATGGCTTTTTCGATGTCGCCGCCGGCCTTGGTCAGGGCCTTCTTGCAGTCCATCATGCCTTCGCCGGTACGCTCGCGCAGTTCTTTGACCAGCGCTGCAGTAATCTCTGCCATTTCAAAATCCTCTTGGATAGGTTTTCAACCATTCCACCCGATACTGACGGGCGTTCAATTCTGTAAATCCACTTGCCAGCACTCATGCAGTAACAAGGTTGCAACGGCGATGCTGACAGGAGGATTTCAAGGTGGCAAAAAGGGGGCAAAGCCCCCTTTTCGCGTGCCGAGTAGACGCTAAGCGTCAGTTACTCAGGCTTCGGCAGCCGGTGCTGCTGCTTCTTCGGCGTACACTTCGGTACCGCCAGCAACGTTGTTGCGGCCACGGATCACGGCGTCAGCCATCGAACCCATGTACAGCTGGATAGCGCGGATGGCGTCATCGTTACCTGGGATGATGTAGTCAACGCCTTCTGGGCTGGAGTTGGTATCGACAACGCCGATGACCGGGATGCCCAGCTTGTTGGCTTCGGTGATAGCGATGCGCTCGTGGTCAACGTCGATCACGAACAGGGCATCAGGCAGGCCGCCCATGTCCTTGATACCGCCCAGGCTGCGATCCAGTTTTTCCAGATCACGGGAGCGCATCAGGGCTTCTTTCTTGGTCAGCTTGGCGAAAGTGCCGTCTTCGGCCTGGGTTTCCAGGTCGCGCAGACGCTTGATCGAAGCGCGGATGGTCTTGTAGTTGGTCAGCATGCCGCCCAACCAGCGGTGATCGACGTACGGCGAACCGCAACGTGCTGCTTCTTCAGCAACGATCTTGCCAGCGGAACGCTTGGTGCCAACGAACAGAATCTTGTTTTTGCCCTGGGCCAGACGCTCGACGAAAGTCAGTGCGTCGTTGAACATTGGCAGGGTTTTTTCAAGGTTGATGATGTGGATCTTGTTGCGCGCGCCGAAAATGTACTTGCCCATTTTCGGGTTCCAGTAACGGGTTTGGTGACCGAAGTGCACACCGGCCTTCAGCATATCGCGCATGTTGACTTGGGACATGATAGTTCCTTGATAAGTCGGGTTGGGCCTCCACGTATCCCAATGACCAACCCGTGATCCGCAGATCAAAGGCACCCAGGTCATCGTGTCGACACGTGTGTGGGTTTAGTGCTTCCGGAGCTATCCCCGGAAAGCGGCGCATTTTATACCACACAAGCTCGCCGAGCGAAACCCGAATTACCATAGAACGTCACCGGCTTTTGCACACACCGCCCATTAGCGCCAGAATGGCCCCTATATAAAGGCTGTATCAGCGCCATAGCCGCCTGAATCGGGCTTCGCTCTGTTAGAATCCGGCCTTTCCCCAGATTATTCGCGCCTTGCTGCGCCGTAGAGAGCCTGTAATGACCGTTACCATCAAAACCGCCGAAGACATCGAAAAGATGCGCATCGCCGGCCGCCTGGCCGCCGAAGTCCTGGAGATGATCGAAGAGCACGTCAAGCCCGGTGTCACCACCGAGGAGCTCGACCGCCTGTGCCACGACTACATCGTCAACGTCCAGCAGGCTATCCCGGCGCCGCTCAACTACAAAGGCTTCCCCAAGTCGATCTGCACCTCGGTCAACCACGTGGTCTGCCACGGCATCCCCGGTGACAAGCCGCTCAAGGATGGCGACACCCTGAACATCGACGTCACGGTGATCAAGGACGGCTACCACGGCGACACCAGCCGCATGTTCCACGTCGGCAACGTGCCCGTCTGGGCCGAACGCCTCTCGCAGATCACCCAGGAATGCATGTACAAGGCCATCGAGCTGGTCAAGCCGGGCTGCCGCCTGGGCGACATCGGCGAAGTAATCCAGAAGCACGCTGAAAAGAACGGTTTCTCGGTGGTCCGCGAATTCTGCGGCCACGGCATCGGCAAGGTGTTCCACGAAGAGCCGCAGATCCTGCACTATGGCCGCGCCGGCACCGGCATGGAACTGAAAGAAGGCATGACTTTCACCATCGAGCCGATGATCAACCAGGGCAAGGCCGACACCAAGGTGCTGGGCGACGGCTGGACCGCCATCACCAAGGACCGCAAGCTCTCGGCCCAATGGGAACACACCCTGGTGGTGACCGCGACCGGTTACGAGATCTTCACCCTGCGCAAAGACGACACCATTCCTCGCACATCGGCCTGATTCTTACAGGAAAGCCTCTCGATGCCCCAGGTGGATCCCGAGCTGTTCGATCGCGGCCAGTTCCAGGCGGAACTGGCCCTCAAGGCAAGCCCCATCGCTGCCTTCAAGAAAGCCATCCGCCAGGCCGGCGAGGTGCTCGACAACCGTTTTCGCAGCGGTCGCGAGATCCGCCGGCTGATCGAGGACCGCGCCTGGTTCGTCGACAATATCCTGCAACAGGCGTGGAACCAGTTTACCTGGAGCGAAGATGCCGATATCGCCCTGATCGCCACCGGCGGTTATGGGCGCGGCGAGCTGCACCCCTATTCCGACATCGACCTGTTGATTCTGCTCGACAGCGCCGATCATGAAGTCTTTCGCGACTCGATCGAACGCTTTCTGACCCTGCTGTGGGACATCGGCCTGGAAGTGGGCCAGAGCGTGCGCTCGGTCGATGAATGCGCAGAACAGGCCCGTGCCGACCTGACGGTTGTCACCAACCTCATGGAAAGCCGCACCATTGCTGGGCCCGAGCACCTGCGCCAGCGCATGCTCGAAGTGACCAGCACCGCGCACATGTGGCCAAGCAAGGAATTCTTCCTGGCCAAGCGGGCCGAGCAAAAGGCCCGGCACCACAAGTACAACGACACCGAGTACAACCTTGAGCCCAACGTCAAGGGCTCGCCGGGCGGGCTGCGCGACATCCAGACGGTGCTGTGGATCGCCCGCCGCCAGTACGGCACCCTCAACCTGCACGCCCTGGCCGGCGAAGGTTTCCTGCTGGAAAGCGAGAACAACCTGCTGGCCTCGTCCCAGGAGTTTCTCTGGAAAGTGCGTTACGCCCTGCACATGCTGGCCGGGCGCGCTGAAGACCGCCTGCTGTTCGACCACCAGCGCAGCATCGCCGCGCTGCTGGGGTTTGGCGACGAGAACCCCAAGCGTGCCATCGAGCAGTTCATGCAGCAGTATTACCGGGTGGTGATGAGCATCGCCGAGCTCAGCGACCTGATCATCCAGCACTTCGAAGAGGTCATCCTCGACGACGACAGTGGCAACGCCCAGCCACTCAATGCCCGCTTCCAGCTGCATGACGGCTATATCGAGGCCGTGCGCACAAACGTATTCAAACGCACGCCGTTCGCCATGCTGGAAATCTTCGTGCTGATGGCCCAGCACCCGGAAATCAAGGGCGTGCGCGCCGACACCATCCGCCTGCTGCGCGAACACCGACACCTGATCGACGACGAGTTTCGTAACGATATCCGCAATACCAGCCTGTTCATCGAGCTGTTCAAGTGCGAGATCGGCATCCACCGCAACCTGCGGCGGATGAACCGCTACGGCATTCTCGGCCGTTACTTGCCGGAGTTCGGTCTGATCGTCGGGCAGATGCAGCACGACCTGTTCCACATCTACACGGTCGATGCGCACACCCTGAACCTGATCAAGCACCTGCGCAAACTGCAGTACACCCCGGTTTCGGAGAAATTCCCGCTGGCCAGCAAGCTCATGGGCCGCCTGCCCAAGCCGGAGCTGATTTACCTCGCCGGGCTCTATCACGACATCGGCAAGGGCCGCCAGGGCGATCATTCCGAGCTCGGCGCGGTAGACGCCCAGGCCTTCTGCGCGCGTCATCAGCTGCCAAGCTGGGACAGCCGCCTGATCGTCTGGCTGGTACAGCATCACCTGGTGATGTCCACCACCGCCCAGCGCAAGGACCTCTCCGACCCGCAGGTGATCTACGATTTTGCCCTGCTGGTGGGCGATGAAACCCGCCTGGACTACCTCTACGTGCTGACCGTGGCCGACATCAACGCCACCAACCCCAGCCTGTGGAACTCCTGGCGCGCCAGCCTGCTGCGCCAGCTCTACACCGAGACCAAGCGCGCCCTGCGCCGCGGCCTGGAGAACCCGCTGGACCGCGAAGAGCAGATCCGCCAGACCCAGAGCGCGGCGCTGGACATCCTCATTCGCGAAGGCACCGACCCGGACGACGTCGAGCAACTGTGGTCGCAACTGGGCGATGACTACTTCCTGCGCCATACCGCCGCTGACGTCGCCTGGCACAGCGATGCCATCCTCCAGCAGCCGGCCGACGGCGGGCCGCTGGTGCTGATCAAGGAAACCACCCAGCGCGAGTTCGAGGGCGGTACCCAGATCTTCATCTATGCCCCCGACCAGCACGACTTTTTCGCCGTGACCGTGGCGGCCATGGACCAGCTCAACCTGAACATCCATGACGCCCGCATCATTACCTCGAGCAGCCAGTTCACCCTCGACACCTACATCGTGCTCGACAACGATGGCGGCTCGATCGGCGACAATCCCGCGCGCGTCAAACAGATTCGCGACGGTCTGACCGACGCCCTGCGTAACCCCGACGACTACCCGACCATCATCCAGCGCCGGGTACCGCGCCAGCTCAAGCACTTCACCTTTGCCCCGCAGGTGACCATCCACAACGATGCCCAGCGCCCGGTGACCATCCTCGAACTCAGCGCCCCCGACCGCCCCGGCCTGCTGGCGCGGATCGGCAAGATCTTCCTGGAGTTCGACCTGTCGCTGCAAAATGCCAAGATTGCCACCCTCGGCGAACGGGTCGAAGACGTGTTCTTCATTACCGACGCCGACAACCAGCCCCTGTCCGACCCGCAACTGTGCAGCCGCCTGCAGGATGCGATCGTCGAGCAACTGCGCGTCGACCAGGCGACCGGGGTGCCTTTGACCCGCCTGACCATTTGACCGTTTGACGAGACCTTGCGCCGATGAACAACGCTTTGAACCAGCTTCAGCCCTACCCGTTCGAGAAACTCCGTGCGCTGCTCGGCAGCGTGACGCCTGCGGCGGACAAACGCGCCATTGCCCTGTCGATCGGTGAACCGAAGCATGAGTCGCCGGCGTTCGTCGCCCAGGCCCTGGCCGACAGCCTCAAGCAAATGGCCGTGTACCCCACCACCGCCGGCCTGCCCGCCCTGCGCCAGGCCATCGTGCGCTGGTGCGAACAGCGCTTTGGCGTACCGGCCGGCTGGCTGGATGCCGACAAACACGTATTGCCGGTCAATGGCACCCGGGAAGCGCTGTTCGCCTTCACCCAGGCGGTGGTCAATCGCGCCGATGACGGCCTGGTGATCAGCCCCAACCCGTTCTACCAGATCTACGAAGGCGCAGCCTTGCTGGCCGGCGCCACCCCGCACTACCTGCCATGCCTGGACAGCAACGGTTTCAACCCGGACTTCGATGCGGTGTCGGCCGAGACCTGGCAGCGCTGCCAGATCCTCTTCCTCTGCTCCCCGGGCAACCCCACCGGCGCCCTGGTGCCGATGGACACCCTGAAAAAACTGATCGCCCTGGCCGACCAGTACGATTTCGTGATTGCCGCCGACGAGTGCTACAGCGAGCTGTACTTCGACGAACAAAGCCCGCCGCCAGGCCTGCTCAGCGCCTGCGTCGAGCTTGACCGCAGCGACTTCAAGCGTTGCGTGGTGTTCCACAGCCTGTCCAAGCGCTCCAACCTGCCGGGCCTGCGTTCGGGCTTCGTCGCAGGTGATGCCGAGATCATCAAGCCGTTCCTGCTCTACCGCACCTACCACGGCTGCGCCATGCCGGTGCAAACCCAACTGGCGAGCATCGCCGCCTGGAACGACGAACAACACGTACTGGCCAACCGCGACCTGTACCGCGAGAAGTTCGACGCAGTGCTCGAAATCCTCGCCCCGGTGCTGGATGTGCAGCGCCCGGACGGCGGCTTCTACCTGTGGGCCAAGGTGCCAGGCGACGACGCAGCGTTCACCCGTGACCTGTTCGAAGCCCAGCACGTGACCGTAGTGCCGGGTTCGTACCTGTCGCGCGAAGTGGATGGCGTCAACCCAGGTGCCGGGCGCGTGCGCATGGCGCTGGTAGCGCCATTGGCCGAGTGCGTCGAGGCGGCCGGGCGGATTCGAGACTTCCTCACCCGCTGATGGATCGGCGGCATCGGAACAGCCGGTGCCGCCTGCCCTGAAAAAGCCACAACTAAAGCTTTATCTACCACTTGATCCGGCGCCTGACTGGAGACACTTCACGCTCACGAACGAGAAGGACTCCCTCATGAGCGATTTGATCTTTTGCCGTTACCGCCACAACGTCGACCCGCAGCTTTCCTACGAAGCAGCCATCGCGGAAAACCCTGCCAATGCTCCCAGCCATTCAGGGTCGCGCAAAAAACGCGCGATTTATGGTTCCACCCGTCTCTGGCAGCCAGGGCGCACCCTGAAATTTTCGTTTCTGGGCTCACCCAGCACCGAACTGAAGTTGAAAATTCTCAATACAGGGAGCCAATGGGTGTCGCAGTCAGGCGCCAACCTCGGCATAGCCCTGTACCACGACAACTACCTGCAGGCCGATATCAGGATCAAGCTCGACCCCAAGGCCCTGCACAATGAGTCTGCCCTGGGAACTGATGCACTGCTGATCAAAACAAACGAAACAATGACCCTGAACGTCCTGCCGGACAGCGAATACTTCGAGCCGACCGTCCTGCATGAGTTCGGCCATGTCTTTGGCGCCACCCACGAACATCAAAACCCGTTAGCTGACATTCCCTGGAATGAAGACGAGCTCATGAAGGTCATGACCCAGCAGCGGGGATGGAGCGAGGCCGATGTACGCAGCCAGTTTCTGGAGAAGCAAACTGAAGCAAATACCTTGTTCACAACCTACGACCGCGAGTCGATCATGCATTATCCAATTGCGCAGTGGATGACCCTGGGTGACTGGGAAGTGGGGGCAAACAAGACGTTGAGCGAATATGATCTGGCATTCATGCGCCGAGCCTACCCCCTAGCCAACACACCTACCTGACCTGCCCCAGATTCGCCTCACTCATATCCAGCTCCCCCAGCACCTGACGCACCACATCATCACCTATCTGGTGCTGGCGGTGCAGGTTGTACAGCTCCAGGCGCTGGGCCCGCAGCGCCCGCAATCGCAAGCGCCGCTCCAGCTGGTCCATCTGTTCGGCCAGGGCCTGGGCTTCGGCGCTGTCGTTGAAGGTATCAAGCTGATGCCGGTATTCAGCCATCAAGCGCGCCTTGAGCTCGGCCGCCAGCGCCGCCTGCGAAGCGTCCAGCGGGGTGCCGGCCTCACTCAGGTCCTCTGCCTCAAGGGCATGAATCGCCGCTTCGGCCGTGCGGCGCCAGGCCTCCTGGGCTTCCTGACGCAGGGCGTCATCCGGGCTCTTGGTCACCCCGCGCAACAACAGCGGCAGGGCAATACAGGCCGACACCAGCGACAGCAGAATCACCCCGGCGGCGATGAAAATCAGCAAGTCGCGCTCCGGGAAGTCCTTGCCGGCGCTGATCAGCAGCGGCACCGACATGACACCGGCCAGGGTCACCGCCCCGCGCACACCGCCGACCGTCAACAGCCAGCAGGAACGCGCGTTGGGCATCAGCACCAGGTCCTCTTTACCACGCCAGCGGCGGATCACCCCGATCAGGCGCCAGATGCTCTGCACCCAGATAAAGCGCAAGGCCAGCAGTACCGCGAAGATCGCCACCACATCCAGGCAGCGCCACAGCAAGGTCGGCCACAGCGAGGCTTCGTGGCTGGTCACCGCCTTGATGATGTCGGGCAACTGCAGGCCCAACAACAGGAAGATCAAACCATTGAAGGCGAACTCCAGCAGCGACCAGACGCTGCGGTTGAGCAGGCGCGTGCTGGTCTGCCGGGGCAGCAGGTCAAGCCAGCTTTGCATCATCCCAGCCGCTACCGCCGAGAGAATGCCGGAGGCGCCCAGGCGCTCGGCCAGCACGTAGGCGGCAAACGGCAGCAGCAACATGAACACCACGTGGGTGGCCGGGTCATCCCAGCCACGGGCGATCATCCAGGCACGCAGGCGCCCGACCAGCCAGCTCAGGGCGACACCGATGGCCAGGCCGCCGACAGCCACCAGCACGAAGGTCAGGCTGGCCTCGGCCAGCGAGAACACGCCGGTGATTGCCGCGGCCAGGGCGAATTTGAAGGTCACCAGGCCCGAGGCGTCGTTCATCAGCGCCTCGCCCTGGAGCATGTGCATCAACGGCGTCGGCAGCCGGTCCTGGGAAATGGCCGACACCGCCACGGCGTCGGTGGGCGACAGAACCGCAGCCAGGGCGAAGGCCACCGGCAAGGGAATGCTCGGCAAAATCCAGTGAATGAAATAACCGGCACCCACCACGGTAAACAGCACCAGGCCAACGGCCAGGGTCAGGATCGGCCCGCGCAACTTCCACAGATCGCGCTTGGGCATCCGCCAGCCATCGGAAAACAGCAGCGGCGGCAAAAACAAGAACAGAAACAATTCTGGGTCCAAGGCCACGTGCAGGCCCAGGGTAGGCCACGCCAGCAAGGCGCCAGCGCCGATCTGCACCAGTGGCAACGGCAGCGGGATAACCCGCCCGACCAGTTTGGAAACACTCACCAGCATCAGCAGGATGAGAACGGTGTAGGCTGATTGCATTCGGCGAGTCCTGTTCAATTCAAACGCATTCAATAACTTATGCGGGCCTGGGCACGGTTTTGCCATTGAAACGACATATTAGCCGCTTAGGCTGCCGGCGCACCGCTGCACAAAAGTCGCAGAACTGCCCAGAACCTGTAACACAATGCTACAAAGAGCCATGGCAACGCCAACCCAACGCCGCCGACCATGGCATAATCCTTCACCATTTTTTCCTAGGGGGGCAAGACATGACCAAACGCGACACGCCATTGCACCTTTATGGAATCAAGGCCTGTGACACCATGAAGAAAGCCCGCACCTGGCTCGAAGAGCAGGGCCTGGGCTACGATTTCCACGACTACAAGGCCCAGGGCATCGACCGTGCAAGCCTTGAGCGCTGGTGCGATGAACATGGCTGGCAAACGGTACTCAACCGCGCCGGCACCACCTTCCGCAAGCTCGACGACGCCCAGAAGACCGATCTCGACCAGGCCAAGGCCATCGAACTGATGCTGGCCCAGCCGTCGATGATCAAGCGCCCTGTGCTCGACCTCGGCAAGCGGACCCTGGTCGGCTTCAAGCCTGATTTGTACGCGGCCGCCCTTCAGTAACCCGGCGCCGAGCTTTCATTCAATTTCGCAAGAGGTAACTGCATGTCCACTACCCTGTTCAGCCTGGCCTTCGGTGTCGGCACCCAGAACCGTCAAGGCGCCTGGCTGGAAGTCTTCTACGCCCAACCGCTGATCAACCCGGCTGCCGAGCTGGTCGCGGCCATCGCCCCGGTCCTGGGCTATGAAGGCGGCAACCAGGCGATCGCCTTCAGCACCAGCCAGGCCGCGCAACTGGCCGAAGCCCTCAAGGGTGTCGATGCTGCCCAGGCCGCACTGCTGACCCGCCTGGCCGAAAGCAACAAGCCGCTGGTGGTCACCCTGCTGGCCGAAGACGCCGCATTGACTTCCACCCCGGAAGCCTACCTGAAGCTGCACCTGCTCTCGCACCGCCTGGTCAAGCCACATGGCCTGAACCTGGCCGGGATCTTCCCGCTGCTGCCAAACGTTGCCTGGACCAGCCAGGGCGCCGTCGACCTGGCCGAGCTTGCCGAGCAGCAACTGGAAGCGCGCCTGAAGGGCGAGCTGCTGGAAGTATTCTCGGTAGACAAGTTCCCGAAAATGACCGACTACGTCGTCCCTGCCGGTGTGCGTATCGCCGACAGCGCCCGTGTGCGCCTGGGCGCCTACATCGGCGAAGGCACCACCATCATGCACGAAGGCTTCGTCAACTTTAACGCCGGCACCGAAGGCCCGGGCATGATCGAAGGCCGTGTTTCCGCGGGCGTCTTCGTCGGCAAGGGTTCGGACCTGGGCGGCGGCTGCTCGACCATGGGCACCCTGTCCGGCGGCGGCAACATTGTCATCAAGGTTGGCGAAGGCTGCCTGATCGGCGCCAACGCCGGTATCGGCATCCCGCTGGGCGACCGCAACACTGTCGAAGCCGGCCTGTACATCACCGCCGGCACCAAGGTGAACCTGCTGGACGAGAACAACCAGCTGGTCAAGGTGGTCAAAGCCCGCGACCTGGCAGGGCAGACCGACCTGCTGTTCCGCCGCAACTCGCTCAACGGCGCGGTGGAGTGCAAGACCCACAAGTCGGCCATCGAGCTGAACGAAGCGCTGCACGCCCACAACTAAGTGGTACCATCGGGTCTGGCCTAACGCCAGGCCCGATTTTCAGGTCCGACCATCATGTTCCAGCCCTCCCCCTGGCGCGCTGACTTCCCAGCCATCGACGCCCTGCAACGCCAGCACCAGACCTACCTGGACAGCGCCGCTACCACGCAAAAACCGCAACTCCTGCTCGATGCCCTGAGCCACTATTACGGCCATGGTGCTGCCAATGTGCACCGTGCCCAACACCTGCCCGGCGCCCTGGCTACCCAGGCCTTCGAACGCAGCCGCGACAAGGTCGCCGGCTGGCTGAACGCCGCCGACAGCCAGCAGATTGTCTTCACCCACGGCGCCACCTCGGCCCTGAACCTGCTCGCCTACGGGCTTGAGCCGCTGTTCGAGGCCGGTGACGAAATTGCCATCAGCGCCCTCGAACACCATGCCAACCTGCTGCCCTGGCAACAGCTGGCCCAGCGTCGTGGGCTCAAGCTGGTGGTGCTGCCACTGGACAGCCGCGGCCTGATCGATCTGAACATTGCCCTGCAACTGATTGGCCCGCGTACCCGGGTGCTGGCGGTCAGCCAGCTGTCCAATGTCCTCGGCGCCTGGCAGCCGCTGGAGCCCCTGCTGGCCCATGCCCAGGCCCAAGGTGCACTAACCGTGGTCGACGGTGCCCAGGGCGTGGTCCACGGCCGTCACGACGTTCGCCAACTGGGCTGCGATTTCTACGTGTTCTCCAGCCACAAGCTCTATGGCCCGGACGGTGTCGGTGTGCTCTACGGCCGCAGTGAAGCCCTGGCGCGCCTGCGACACTGGCAGTTCGGCGGCGAGATGGTCCAGGTCGCCGACTACCACAGCGCCAGCTTTCGCCCGGCGCCCCTGGGTTTTGAAGCCGGTACGCCGCCGATTGCCAGCGTCATCGGCCTCGGGGCCAGCCTCGATTACCTGGCCGGCCTGGATGCCAATGCTGTTGCCGAGCATGAAGCCGGCCTGCACCGCCACCTGCTGCGTGGCCTCAACGACCGCGAAGGCATCCGCCTGCTCGGTCAGCCGCAAGTGGCCCTGGCCAGTTTCGTGGTCGAGGGCGTGCACAACGCTGACCTGGCCCATATGCTCACCGAGCAGGGCATCGCCGTACGCGCCGGCCATCACTGCGCCATGCCGTTGCTGAAAAGCCTCGGCCTGGACGGTGCCATCCGCGTATCGCTGGGCTTGTACAACGACTCCGACGACCTGCAGCGCTTCTTCGACGCCCTGGATCAGGCCCTGGAGCTGCTGCGATGAGCCTGCCTGTCGCTGCGCAGCAAGCCCTTGATTCGTTCGAACAAGCAGCCGGCTGGGAACAACGCGCGCGCCTGCTGATGCAATGGGGCGAGCACCTGGTGCCCTTGAGCGAAGAAGAAAAGTCCGAAGCCAACCGAGTCCATGGCTGCGAAAGCCAGGTCTGGCTGGTGGCGGCACAGCAAGATGGTCAGTGGCGCTTCAAAGGCGCCAGCGATGCACGGATCATCCGCGGTTTGCTGGCGCTGCTGCTGGTGCGGGTCGAGGGCCTGTCCAGCGCTGAGCTTGCGCAACTGGACCTGCCCGCCTGGTTCAACCAGCTAGGCCTGGGCCGCCAGCTCTCACCCTCGCGCAGCAACGGCCTGAACGCCGTGCTGCAACGCATGGCTCAGCTTGCCGCAGGTGTCTGAGCCTGGCGCTCGGACGGGCGCCGAGCGCCGGCCACAAGCTTTTCCACCGCTTTGCTGGCGGCGACCATGCCGAAGGTCGCGGTGACCATCATCACCGCGCCGAAGCCGCCTGAGCAGTCCAGCTTAACCCCTTCGCCAACAAAACTCTTCTGCAGACAGACGCTGCCGTCACCCTTGGGGTAGCGCAGCTGTTCGGTGGAAAACACACAGGGCACGCTGTAGTTGCGGGTTACCGTGCGGGAAAAGCCGTAGTCGCGGCGCAAGGTCGAACGCACCCGCGAGGCCAGCGGATCGTTGAAGGTCTTGTTCAGGTCGGCGACGCGGATCTGGGTTGGATCGATCTGCCCGCCGGCGCCCCCGGTGCTGATGATGGTGACTTTGTGGCGCTTGCACCAGCCGATCAGCGCGGCCTTGGCCATGACGCTGTCGATGCAGTCAATCACACAGTCGATGTGTTCGCCGATGTACTCGGGCAGGGTTTCCTTGGTGACGAAGTCCACCACCGCATGCACCTTGCACGCCGGGTTGATGGCCCGCAGGCGCTCGGCCATGACCTCGGCCTTGGCCCGGCCGATATTGCCTTCCTGGGCATGCAGCTGGCGGTTGGTATTACTGACGCAGACATCATCGAGGTCGAACAGCGATATTTCGCCCACGCCGCTGCGGGCCATGGCTTCGGCCGCCCAGGAGCCGACCCCGCCGATACCGACGATAGCCACATGGGCCTCGCGCAGGCGCTGCAGGCCGTTGTCACCGTATAACCGGGCGACACCGGCAAAGCGTGGATCTTCTGTACTCATGGCCCAACCCCGAAAAAACCGGCGCGTATTATAGGCCTCTTGGGGTGCGATGACACCCTGCCGTGGCCGCCACCCGAGTCATGCATTGGTCAAGGCAGTTGTAATCCTGCTTTAATGTCCTATGCAATCCAAAGACTTGGACGACAAAAGTACGGGCTAAGAACTTCAGCTCCTGAAGCCAATCCAATCTTCTGCCACCGACCTGTTCTTACACAAGCTGAGCAGGAAGCACGCAGGATTCGCGCCTCATGGCGCCCGCCCGTTCCACCTTTCGGAACCCGAACTATCTATGTCATCGCGTAAATTTGGTATCAACCTGGTAATAGTCATGGCTATCGCCGCGCTATTCACCGGGTTCTGGGCGCTGATCAACCGCCCGGTTTCCGCCCCCAACTGGCCGGAGCAGATTTCCGGTTTCTCCTATTCGCCGTTCCGCCAGGGCGAAAGCCCGCAAAAGGGCCAGTACCCCAGCGAGGACGAACTGCGCCAGGACCTCGAACAGCTCAGCAAGCTGACCGACAGCATCCGCATCTATACGGTGGAAGGTACCCAGGCCGAGATTCCGCGCCTGGCCGAAGAGTTCGGCCTGCGCGTGACCCTGGGGGTGTGGATCAGCCCGGACCTTGAGCGCAACGAACGGGAAATCGACAAAGCCATCGAACTGGCCAACAGCTCGCGCAGCGTGGTGCGGGTGATGGTCGGCAACGAAGCGCTGTTTCGCAAGGAAATCACCCCCGAAGCACTGATCCAGTACATGGACCGCGTGCGCGCGGCAGTAAAAGTCCCGGTGACCACCAGTGAACAGTGGCACATCTGGAAAGAACACCCGGAGCTGGCCAAGCATGCCGACCTGGTAGCTGCGCACATCCTGCCGTACTGGGAGTTCATCCCGATGAAGGATGCCGGCCAGTTCGTACTGGATCGTGCCCGCGATCTGAAGCAGCAATTCCCACGCAAACCGCTGCTGTTGTCTGAAGTCGGTTGGCCGAGCAACGGCCGCATGCGCGGCGGTGCCGATGCCACCCCGGCTGACCAGGCCATCTACCTGCGCACCCTGGTCAACAAACTCAACCGCCAGGGCTACAACTACTTTGTCATCGAAGCCTACGACCAGCCGTGGAAGGCTAGCGACGAAGGCTCGGTGGGTGCCTACTGGGGCGTGTTCAACGCTGCCCGCCAGCAGAAATTCAGCTTCGAAGGCCCGGTGGTGGCCATTCCGCAATGGCGTGTGCTGGCGGTCGGCTCGGTGGTATTGGCGATGCTTTCGCTGACCCTGCTGCTGATCGACGGCTCGGCCCTGCGCCAGCGCGGGCGCACCTTCCTGACCTTCATCGCCTTCCTCTGCGGTTCGGTGCTGGTGTGGATCGGCTACGACTACAGCCAGCAATACAGCACCTGGTTCAGCCTCACCGTGGGCTTTTTGCTCGCCCTCGGCGCCCTTGGCGTGTTTATCGTGCTGCTCACCGAGGCCCATGAACTGGCCGAAGCGGTGTGGATTCACAAGCGCCGCCGGGAGTTCCTGCCGGTGCAGGCCGACGCCGCGTACCGACCGAAAGTCTCGGTGCATGTGCCGTGCTACAACGAGCCGCCAGAGATGGTCAAACAAACCCTCAACGCCCTGGCCGCGCTGGACTACCCGGACTACGAAGTCCTGATCATCGACAACAACACCAAGGACCCGGCGGTCTGGGAGCCGATCAAGGCGCACTGCGAGATGCTCGGCGAGCGCTTCAAGTTCTTCCACGTCGCGCCCCTGGCGGGCTTCAAGGGCGGCGCGCTGAACTACCTGATTCCGCATACCGCCAAGGACGCCGAAGTGATCGCGGTGATCGACTCGGACTACTGTGTCGACCGCAACTGGCTCAAGCACATGGTGCCGCACTTCGCCGATCCGAAGATCGCCGTGGTGCAATCGCCCCAGGACTACCGCGACCAGAACGAAAGCACCTTCAAGAAGCTCTGCTACAGCGAATACAAAGGCTTCTTCCATATCGGCATGGTCACCCGCAACGACCGTGACGCGATCATCCAGCACGGCACCATGACCATGACCCGCCGTTCGGTGCTCGAAGAGCTGGGCTGGGCCGACTGGTGCATTTGCGAAGACGCCGAACTGGGCCTGCGGGTGTTCGAGAAAGGCTACTCGGCGGCGTATTCCCACGAGAGCTATGGCAAAGGCCTGATGCCCGACACCTTCATCGACTTCAAGAAGCAGCGCTTTCGCTGGGCCTATGGCGCCATCCAGATCATCAAGCGCCATGCCGCAAGCCTGTTGCGCGGCAAGGACTCGGAACTGACCCGTGGCCAGCGCTACCACTTCCTCGCCGGCTGGCTGCCGTGGATCGCCGATGGCATGAACATCTTCTTCACCGTCGGCGCCCTGCTGTGGTCGGCGGCGATGATCATCGTGCCGCAGCGGGTCGACCCGCCGCTGCTGATCTTCGCGATTCCGCCACTGGCGTTGTTCGTGTTCAAGGTCGGCAAGATCGTGTTCCTCTACCGCCGCGCGGTGGGCGTGAACCTCAAGGACGCCTTCGCCGCGGCCCTGGCCGGCCTTGCGCTGTCGCACACCATCGCCAAGGCGGTGCTGTACGGCTTCTTCACCAGCAGCATCCCGTTCTTCCGCACGCCGAAGAACGCCGACAGCCATGGCTTGCTGGTGGCGCTGTCAGAGGCCCGTGAAGAGCTGTTCATCATGTTGCTGCTGTGGGGCGCAGCGGCCGGGATCTACCTGGTCCAGGGCCTGCCGAGCAACGACATGCGCTTCTGGGTGACCATGCTGCTGGTGCAGTCGCTGCCCTACCTGGCGGCGCTGATCATGGCCATGCTGTCGTCACTGCCAAAGCCTGTGGATGCCGCGCAGCCGGCCCAGGCTTCCTGAGCCTTGAGATAACCTGTAGGAGCGGCGGTGCGGCGCTCCTACAGGGCTCTGAATTGCTATAAGATAACCCCCCTCGAATTCGTGCCCTGCCTTGCCCCGGAGCTCCCCATGACGGCCCCAGCCGACCTCTCGCCTACCCTTGAACTGGCCTGCGACCTGATTCGCCGTCCGTCGGTTACCCCGCTGGACTTCGACTGCCAGAAACAGATGATGCAACGCCTGGGCGATGCTGGTTTCATGCTTGAGCCGATGCGCATCGAAGACGTCGACAATTTCTGGGCCACCCATGGCACCCAGGAAGGCCCGGTGCTGTGCTTTGCCGGCCATACCGATGTGGTCCCGACCGGCCCGGTGCAGGCCTGGCAGAACGATCCGTTCGATGCCCTGATCGATGCCGACGGCATGCTCTGCGGGCGTGGCGCGGCTGACATGAAAGGCAGCCTGGCCGCCATGGTAGTGGCCACCGAGCGCTTCGTCGCCGACTACCCCAACCATCGCGGCAAGGTCGCCTTCCTGATCACCAGTGATGAAGAAGGCCCGGCCCACCACGGCACCAAGGCCGTGGTCGAGCGCCTGGCCGCGCGCAACGAGCGCCTGGACTGGTGCATCGTCGGCGAGCCGTCGAGCACCAGCCTGGTCGGTGACGTGGTCAAGAACGGCCGTCGCGGCTCGCTCGGCGCCAAGCTCACGGTGCGCGGCGTACAGGGCCACGTGGCCTATCCGCACCTGGCCAAGAACCCGATCCACCTGGCCGCTCCGGCACTTGCAGAGCTGGCTGCCGAACACTGGGACGAAGGCAATGCGTTCTTCCCGCCGACCAGCTTCCAGATCTCCAACCTCAATTCCGGCACCGGCGCCACCAACGTGGTACCGGGCGAGCTGACCGCGCTGTTCAACTTCCGCTTCTCTACCGAGTCGACGGTCGAAGGCCTGCAGCAGCGGGTTGCCGCCATCCTCGACAAGCACCAGCTCGACTGGCACGTGGACTGGGCGCTGTCGGGCCTGCCGTTCCTGACCGAGCCGGGCGATTTGCTCGACGCAGTGTCGGCCAGCATCAAGGCGGTCACCGGCCGTGAGACCAAGGCATCGACCAGCGGCGGCACCTCCGACGGGCGCTTCATCGCCACCCTCGGCACCCAGGTGGTCGAGCTGGGCCCGGTCAACGCCACCATTCACCAGGTTAACGAGCGGATCCTGGCCAGCGACCTCGATGTGCTGACCGAAATCTACTACCAGACCCTGACCCGGTTGCTTGCCTGATGCTCACCTGCCCGATCTGCAGCGCCGCGCTGAGCACCCTCGACAATGGCGTGGCCTGCCCGGCCGGCCACCGTTTCGACCGTGCCCGCCAGGGTTACCTGAACCTGTTGCCGGTGCAGCACAAGAACAGCCGTGACCCGGGCGACAACCAGGCCATGGTCGAGGCCCGCCGCGACTTTCTCAACGCCGGCCATTACGCCCCGGTGGCCCGCCGCCTGGCTGAGCTTGCCGCCGAACGCGCACCCGCGCGCTGGCTGGACATCGGCTGTGGCGAGGGTTACTACACCGCGCAAATCGCCCAGGCGTTACCCGAGGCGGACGGTTATGCCCTGGACATCTCCCGCGAGGCGGTCAAGCGCGCCTGCAAACGCAACCCGGCGCTGACCTGGCTGGTGGCGAGCATGGCCCGGGTACCGCTGGCCGATGGCAGTTGCCAGTTCCTCGCCAGTGTCTTCAGCCCGCTGGACTGGCAAGAGGCCCTGCGCCTGCTGAGCCCCGGCGGCGGCCTGATGCGCGTCGGCCCGACCAACGAGCACCTGATCGAACTGCGCCACAAGCTCTACGATGAAGTGCGCGACTACAGCGACGACAAGCACCTGGCGCTGGTCCCCGAGGGCATGCACCACGCCCATAGCGAAACCCTGAAATTCCGCCTCAGCCTTGCCGACGGCAAGGCCCGCGCCGACCTGCTGGCCATGACCCCTCATGGCTGGCGTGCCAGCGCCGAGAAACGCGCGCGCGTCATCGACCAGGCCGAGCCTTTCGAGGTCACGGTATCGATGCGTTACGATTATTTTGTGCGCCAAGACTGAGCGCACCCGGAGCCCCTATGCGCCAACCCGATATCGAGATTTACCTGAAAGACGCCGAGGTCGACCACAAGCAGATCGCTGCCTGGCTCGGCGAAGCGCTTGGCCCGTGCAGCGACTGGCAGCAGAAAGGCCAGACCTACAAGTGCAGGGCCGGTAACATTCCAGTTACCTGGTTACCGAAGGCTGTGGGCAAATGGAACAGTCTTTACCTGGAGAGCGACCAGACCCCGTGGGATGATGACATTGCCTGCGCACGCGCAGCCTTTGCCGCGCTGAACGTCGAAGTGCGCTGTGCACCGGGCAGTTGGGTCGAGGAAGAAGGTGAAGAAGATGCCGATCGCTGGATCCGCATCAGTGCCGACGGTGAAGAGGAAATCACCTGGCGGACCAGCTGAAAACTGTCTTCGAAAAGGCCCGCCCCGGTCGTCCGGCGGCGGGCCTTTTCGCTGGTGGGCCCAGGCTCGAGGCTTGTGGCCCGGCGCTTACAGACCGACTACGTCTTCTGCCTGCAAGCCTTTCTGGCCCTGAGTCAGATTGTATTCGACCTGCTGCCCCTCGAGCAGGGTGCGATGCCCCTCCCCGCGGATGGCACGGTAGTGAACGAACACGTCCGCGCCACCTTCACGCTGAATGAAACCGTAACCTTTTGCGTCATTGAACCACTTTACACTTCCAGTCTCACGAGACGACATCTGCACTACTCCGGATTTTTATTTTGGAATCGCCTTGCATGCAGAGGGGTCACGGCCCCCTGCCGACGCAGCTTGCACAAATCTCTTGCAAGCGGCGGACCGAGTATATGACACACTTAAATTAATTTTCATGACCGGGGCGCTTTTTGCTGAACTTGCGCAGATACGGCACACTAGTCGACTGAGCAAATACTCAAAAATCTCATCCAGAGCACACACCGTATGACCCGTTCCCCCTTGCGCCGCCTGATCTTCGGCGCCCTGCGTCGCCTGTTGTACCTGTGGGTTCGCTCCGAGACCATCAACCAGTCATCCTTTACCCTGAACCTGGATCGCAGCCGGCCGGTGTTCTACGCCCTGCAGTCGCCGTCGCTCACCGACCTTGCGGTGCTCGACCGCGAATGCACCAAAGCCGGGCTGCCACGCCCGGTGCTGCCGGTCGCCGTCGGCACCCTGCACGAGCCGGCAGCGTTCTTCTACCTGACCCCGGAGCCCGACTGGCTCGGCCGCCAGGACAAGCGCGGCGCCCCGCCGACCCTGGCACGACTGGTCAACGCCATCAGCCAGCATGCCGAAGAAGACGCGCAGATCATCCCGGTCAGCGTGTTCTGGGGCCAGTCGCCGGCCAGCGAATCCAGCCCGTGGAAGCTGCTGTTTGCCGACAGCTGGGCGGTTACCGGGCGCCTGCGGCGCTTGCTCACCGTGCTGATCCTGGGGCGCAAGACCCGCGTGCAGTTTTCGGCGCCGATCCACCTGCGCGAGCTGGTGCAGCACAACAAGGGCCACGAGCGCACCGTGCGCATGGCCCAACGCCTGCTGCGGGTACACTTTCGCAACCTCAAGACCGCCGTCATCGGCCCGGACATCTCCCACCGCCGCAACCTGGTCAAGGGCCTGGTCCACGACCCGCTGGTGCGCCAGGCCATCGCCGATGAAGCCGAACGCGAGAAGATCCCGCTGGCCAAAGCCGAAGCCCAGGCCCTGCGCTACGGCAACGAGATCGCCTCGGACTACACCTACACCGCCATCCGCTTCCTCGAAGTGGTGCTGAGCTGGTTCTGGAACAAGATCTACGACGGCATCAAGGTCAACCACATCGAGCAGGTGCAGGGCATCGCCCCGGGCCACGAAGTCATCTATGTGCCGTGCCACCGCAGCCATATCGACTACCTGCTGCTGTCCTACCTGCTGTTTCGCAACGGCCTGACCCCGCCGCACATCGCCGCCGGCATCAACCTCAACATGCCGGTGATCGGCGGCCTGCTGCGCCGTGGCGGGGCGTTCTTCATGCGCCGCACGTTCAAGGGCAACCCGCTGTACACCGCGGTGTTCAACGAATACCTGCACACCTTGTTCACCAAGGGCTTCCCGGTCGAGTACTTCGTCGAAGGCGGCCGCTCGCGCACCGGGCGCATGCTCCAGCCGAAAACCGGCATGCTCGCCATTACCCTGCGCAGCTACCTGCGCTCCTCGCGCACGCCAATCGTCTTCGTCCCGGTGTACATCGGTTATGAACGGGTGCTCGAAGGCCGCACCTACCTGGGCGAGCTGCGCGGGGCGAGCAAGAAGAAAGAATCGATCTTCGACATCTTCAAGGTCATCGGCGCGCTCAAGCAGCGCTTCGGCCAGGTGGCGGTCAACTTCGGCGAGCCGATCCGCCTCGGCGCCTTCCTCGACCAGCAGCAACCCGGCTGGCGCGAACAGGAGCACGGCCCGCAGTTCCGCCCGGCCTGGCTCAACGAAACCACCTCGCGCCTGGGCGAGAAAGTCGCCCAGCACCTGAACGAGGCGGCGGCGATCAACCCGGTCAACCTGGTGGCCCTGGCGCTGCTCTCCACCAGCCGCCTGGCCCTGGACGAGCGCGCCCTGGCGCGGGTGCTGGACCTGTACCTGGCGCTGCTGCGCAAGGTGCCCTACTCGCCGCACACCACCCTGCCTGAAGGCGATGGCCTGGCGCTGATCAGCCACGTCAAGGGCATGGACCTGCTGGCCGAGCAAAGCGATGCGCTGGGCAAAATCCTCTACCTGGACGAGCAGAACGCCGTCCTGATGACTTACTACCGCAACAACGTGCTGCACATCTTCGCCCTGCCAGCCTTGCTGGCGAGCTTCTTCCAGAGCAGCTCGCGGATGAGCCGCGAACTGATCCTGCAGTACACCCGGGCCTTGTACCCGTACCTGCAATCGGAGCTGTTCATTCGCTGGGAGCTCGATGAGCTGGACGCGGTGGTCGACCAGTGGCTGGAGGCCTTCGTCGAACAGGGCCTGCTGCGCTTCGAGAACGGCGTGTACCTGCGCCCGGCACCGAGTTCGCGGCAGTTCGTGCTGCTGACCTTGCTGGCCCGGGCCATCACCCAGACCCTGCAGCGCTTCTACATGGCTACCGCGTTGCTGCTCAACAGCGGCCAGCACACCCTGAGCGCCGAAGAGCTGGAAGACCTGTGCGTGATCATGGCCCAGCGCCTGTCGATTCTGCATGGCCTGAACGCCCCGGAGTTCTTCGACAAAACCCTGTTCCGCCACTTCATCCAGACCCAGATCGAACAAGGCGTATTGCGCCCGGACAGCAACGGCAAACTTGGCTACCACGAAAAACTCAGCGAACTGGCCGAGGGCGCGGCCAAGCGCGTGCTGTCGGCTGAGGTGCGCCTGTCGATTCGCCAGGTCGCCCTGCAGCGCAGCGAAGAAGCCACCGAAACTGCGGTATAGGCCATACTGGCCAGTGCCTTTGGAGCAACACGAATCGAACCGCCTGGCGACCGCAACCGCGGCGCCGGCGCTAAGGAGCTACTGATGAAAAAACTGTCCCTGATCCTTCTTGGCAGCCTGCTGGCCGCGTGCAGCAGCACCCCTGAAGCCCCCAAGGCCAGCCTCGACGGCGAGGTCTTCTACCTGCAACGCATCGCCCTGCCGCCCGCCGCCACCCTGAGCGTGGCCCTGCAGGACGTGTCGCTGATGGACGCCCCCGCCGTTACCCTGGCCAGCCAGAGCGGCCCGGTCAAAGGCAATGTGCCGCTGCCCTTCCACCTGAGCTACGACCCGGCCCAGGTCAAGCCCGGCCACCGCTATGCGGTAAGCGCGCGGATCGAACTGGACGGCAAGCTGCTGTTCATCAACACCGAGCACCATGGCGTGCAACTTGATGGCAACGACCCGCAGCCGGTACGCATCAAGGTCGATGCCGTTCGTTGATTGATTGTTTTTCCTTCGTATAAGGATGCTGCCATGTTCCGCCCCGCTCTAACCTTCACCGGCCTGTGCGCCGGCCTGTTGCTGTCGGCCAGCGCCCTGGCGCTGTCGCTCGGCGACCTCTCGCAAAAAGATGCCTCCACCGGCCTCAAAGACGCCCTGACCCAGGGTGCCCAGGTAGCGGTGAAACAACTGGGTACCCCGGGTGGCTTCAGCAATAACCCGGATGTGCGCATCGAACTGCCCGGCAACCTGGGCAAAGTCGCCAAGAAGATGAAAGCCTTCGGCATGGGCGCCCAGGTCGACCAACTGGAAACCAGCATGAACAAGGCCGCCGAGGCCGCCGTACCGCAGGCCCAGGCGCTGCTGGTGGATGCCGTGAAGAAGATGACCGTGGACGATGCCAAGGGCATCCTCAGCGGCGGCAACGACTCGGCTACCCAATACCTGAGCAAAACCAGCCGCGAGCAGATCCGCGCCAAGTTCCTGCCGATCGTCAAGAAAGCCACCGACCAGGTCGGCCTGGCCCAGCAGTACAACAACTTCGCCGGGCAAGCAGCGACCCTGGGCGTGCTCGATGCCAAGAACGCCAACGTCGAAGGCTACGTGACCGAGCAGGCGCTCAACGGCCTGTTCGAGATGATTGCCAAGCAGGAAGAAACCATCCGCCAGAACCCGGCGGCGGCAGCTACCAGCATTGCCAAGAAGGTGTTTGGCGCGCTGTAAGCGCCAGCTACAAACTTCAAGCGGCAAGCCACAAGCAGTGTGAACAGCACCTCTTGCAGCTTGCCGCTTGTAGCTCTCAACTGCTCTTTCTGACCCTGAACCACCCCGCATACAGCGCCGGCAGGAACAACAGCGTCAACGCCGTCGCCACGATCAAGCCACCCATGATCGCCACCGCCATCGGCCCGAAGAACACGCTGCGTGACAGCGGAATCATCGCCAGCACCGCCGCCAGGGCGGTCAGTACGATTGGCCGGAAGCGCCTTACTGTCGCCTCGATAATCGCCTGCCAGCGGTCCAGCCCGGCAGCGATGTCCTGCTCGATCTGATCGACCAGGATCACCGAGTTGCGCATGATCATCCCCGACAGGGCGATGGTCCCGAGCATCGCGACAAAACCGAACGGCTGGCGGAACACCAGCAGGAACAGGGTCACGCCGATCAACCCCAGGGGCGCGGTGAGGAACACCATCACTGTGCGCGAGAAACTGCGCAGTTGCAGCATCAGCAGGGTCAGAACCACGACGATGAACAACGGCACCCCGGCGTTCACCGATTTCTGCCCGCGAGTGGAGTCCTCCACTGTGCCACCCACGTCCAGCAGGTAGCCATCGGGCAGCTCGGCACGTATCGGGTCCAGGGTCGGCAGGATCTGCTTGACCAGGGTCACCGGCTGTTCCTTGCCATAGATGTCGGCGCGCACGGTGACGTTGGGCAGGCGGTTGCGGTGCCAGATCACGCCTTCTTCAAAGCCGTATTCCAGGGTTGCCACCTGCGACAGCGCCACACTGCGGCCATTGTCGGTAGGCACCGCCAGGCTCGGCAGGTTGGCAAGCTCGCTGCGCTCCTGCTGGGTGCCGCGCAGGAGGATCTCGATCAGCTCGTTGTCCTCGCGGAACTGGCTGACCGCCGAACCAGTCAGCGAGCTTTGCAGGAACTTCGCCAGGTTCGCCGTGCTCACCCCCAGGGCGCGGGCGCGGTCCTGGTCGATGTTCAGGTAGACCACCTTGCTCGGCTCTTCCCAGTCCAGGTGAACGTTGACCACGTGGGGGTTCTCGCGCACCTTGGCAGCCACTTTGCGGGCCAGGGCACGCACCTGCTCGATGTGCTCACCAGTGACCCGGAACTGTACCGGGTAACCCACCGGCGGGCCGTTTTCCAGGCGCGTGACCCGCGAACGCAGGTCGGGGAACTGCTCGTCGAGGGTTGCGATCAGCCAGCTACGCAGCTGTTCGCGCTCCTCGATGGTTTTCGCCAGCACCACGAACTGGGCGAAACTCGGCGCCGGCAGTTGCTGGTCGAGTGGCAAGTAGAACCGCGGCGAGCCGGTGCCGACATAGGCCACATAGTTGTCGATGCCGGCGCGTTCCTTGAGCAGCGCTTCCAGGCGCTTGACCTGATCGGCGGTGTTGCTCAGCGAGGCGCCTTCGGCCAGCTTCAGATCGACCATCAGTTCCAGGCGCCCGGAAGCCGGGAAGAACTGCTGGGGCACGAAACGGAACAGCAAGATGCTGCCGACAAACAGCGCGATGGTCGCCACGATCACCGTCTTGCGCCGCTCCACGCACCAGCCCACCAGGCGCCGCACGCGCTGGTAGAACGGCGTGCCGTAAGGGTCAGGGCCGCCTTCGGCGGTGCCGTGCTTGGCCGCATGCAGCTTGGCCAGGTCAGGCAACAGGCGCTCACCCAGGTACGGCACGAACACCACCGCGGCAATCCAGGAGGCGAGCAAGGCGATGGTCACCACCTGGAAGATCGAACGGGTGTATTCACCCGTGCCGGATTGCGCGGTGGCAATCGGCAAGAAGCCTGCGGCGGTGATCAGGGTGCCGGTGAGCATCGGGAAGGCGGTGCTGGTCCAGGCGTAGCTGGCGGCCTTGAACCGGTCGAAACCCTGCTCCATCTTGATCGCCATCATCTCCACGGCAATGATCGCATCATCCACCAGCAAGCCCAGGGCCAGCACCAACGCGCCGAGGGAGATCTTGTGCAAACCGATGCCGAAGTAGTACATGGCGGCAAAGGTCATCGCCAGCACCAGCGGAATGGCCAGGGCCACCACCAGGCCGGTGCGCATGCCCAGCGAGAAGAAGCTCACCAGCAAGACAATGGCCAGCGCTTCAACCAGCACCTGAACGAACTCGCCGACGCCGGTCTTCACCGCTGCCGGCTGATCGGACACCTTGCGCAGCTCCATGCCGGCCGGCAGGTTGTGGGCAATGCGGGCGAACTCGGTTTCCAGCGCCTTGCCCAGCACCAGAATGTCACCGCCGGCCTTCATCGATACCGCCAGGCCGATGGCGTCCTCGCCCATGAAGCGCATGCGCGGCGCGGGCGGATCGTTGAAGCCCCGGCGCACCTCGGCAACATCGCCGATACGGAAAGTGCGGTCACCGACCCGGATCGGGAACTGCTGGATCTGCTCGACCGTGGTAAAGCGCCCGCTGACCCGCAGTTGCAGGCGCTCGCTCGGCGTCTCGAAGAAGCCTGCGGTGCTCACCGCGTTCTGTTCTTCCAGCGCCTGTTGCACCGCTGCCAGGGGCAGGCCGAGGGTGGCCAGCTTGAGGTTGGACAGCTCGATCCAGATCTTCTCGTCCTGCAGGCCAAGCAGCTCGACCTTGCCGACGTCCTTGACCCGCTGCAACTGGATCTGCACGCGGTCGGCGTAGTCCTTGAGCACGGCGTAATCGAAGCCGTCACCGGTCAGCGCGTAGATATTGCCGAAGGTGGTGCCGAACTCATCGTTGAAGAACGGCCCCTGGATACCCTGCGGCAAGGTGTGGCGGATATCGGCAACCTTCTTGCGGATCTGGTACCAGAGCTCGGGGATATCGGCCGAATGCATCGAGTCGCGGGCCATAAAGGTGACCTGCGATTCACCGGGCCGCGAGAACGAGACGATCTTCTCGTACTCGCCGGTTTCCATCAGCTTCTTTTCGATACGCTCGGTGACCTGGCGTGAGACTTCCTCGGCGCTGGCCCCTGGCCAGTTGGTGCGAATGACCATGGCCTTGAAGGTAAACGGAGGGTCTTCGCTCTGCCCCAACTTGGTGTAGGACAGCGCGCCGACCACAGCCAGCAAAATCATCAGGAACAGCACGATCTGCCGATTGCGCAGGGCCCAGGCGGAAAGGTTGAAACCCATCGGGACTTACTCCTTGGCCGCCAGATTCACCACACGATTGGACCGGTCCACCGGACGAACCTGCTGCCCTTCCTGGAGCACATGCACGCCGGCCGCCACCACCCAGTCCGAGGCATTCAGGCCTTCGAGCACCGGCACGCTGTTTTCACCGTAGGCACCCACCCGCACCGGTACGCGCTTGAGGGTGTTGTTGGCATCGACACGCCAGACGTAGGTCTGGCCGTTTTCTGCGGTCAGCGCCGAGAGCGGCACCGCCAGGGGAATGTTCTCGGCGTGCTGGATGTACACCCGGGCGCTTTGCCCGAGCTCGGCCGGCACCTTGCCGGCGGTAAAGGCGATGCGCGCAGCGAAGGTTCGCGAGCGCGGGTCGGCCGAAGGCGACAGTTCGCGAATCCGGCCATTGAAGCGTTGATCCGGTTGCGACCAGAGCTCCACCGCCACCGTCTGGCCGACCTTGAAGCGGCCAAAATTCTGCTCAGGCAGGCCGATCAGCACTTCGCGCTCGCCATCGGCGGCCAGGGTGAACACCGTCTGCCCCGCAGCCACCACCTGGCCCACCTCAACCTGGCGCTTGGCGATCACGCCGTCCTGGGACGCGCGCAGTACGGCATATTCTGCCTGGTTGCCGGCGACGTCGAACTCGGCGCGCACTTGCTTGAGCCGGGCCAGGCCAGCACGGTAGAGGTTCTCGGCGTTGTCGTATTGCGAATGGCTGACCATCTGCCGGTCGAGCAGGGTCTTGTAGCGGTCGCGCTCGGCCTTGACCAGGTTCAGGTTGGCTTCGGCAGCGGCCAATTGGGCACGGCTGGCTTCCAGTTGCAGGCGCACATCCTGGGGGTCGAGTTCGGCCAGTGGCTGTTCGGCCTTGACCCGCTGCCCCTCCTCGACCAGGCGCTTGCTGACCTTGCCACCGATGCGGAACGCCAGCTCCGGCTCGAAGCGCGCACGCACCTCGCCGGGGTAGCTGTCGGCGGCGGCGCTGGCCGGCTGCGGCTGCACCACCATGGCCGGACGAAGGGAAGTCTGCGGTGCGCTTTCCTGCCCGCAGGCAGCAAGCAACAGCACGAGACCAACGGGCAAAGCGAGGGGCAAGGCATGGCGCAACATGATGGATGACCTTTCGCGAATGGCGCTTTGAATATTTATACTGGCGGGTATATTAAATCAGGGAACCGGAGCGGGGAAGCAGGCCTGCGCGAGAAATCCCATATTTACGCCGGGAGCAGCGCGTCGATTTTTGCCCGCCGAAATGCCGGTCGCGATGTACCATGTGCACTTACTGGAATATGTAACTTTTCACTCATGCCCAAAGTCACCGCTGCTACCGGCCCCGGCCGGCCCAAGGACCTGGCAAAACGCCAGGCCATTCTCGAGGCAGCCAAGGCGCTGTTTCTAACCCTTGGCTATGCCAACACCAGCATGGATGCGGTCGCGACAGCGGCAGGTGTGTCAAAACTCACGGTCTACAGCCACTTTACCGACAAGGAGACGCTGTTCTCTTCGGCAGTGGTCGCCACCTGCACGGCGCAGTTGCCCGAGCTGATTTTCGAGCTTCCTGAAGGGGTTCCGCTGGAACAGGTGCTGCTGAAGATCGGCCGCGGCTTTCAGGCGCTGATCAGCAGCGACCTGTCGGTCAAGCTGCACCGGCTGATCATGGCCCTGGGCAATCAGGACCCGAAACTCAGCCAGATCTTCTTCGAGGCCGGCCCGTTGCGGGTGCTGCACGAGATGGAGGCGCTGCTGCGCCAGGTGGATGCCCGCGGGCTGCTGCGCATTGAATTGCCGGCCAACGCCGCCGAGCACTTCTTCTGCCTGCTCAAGGGCGCGGCCAACTTCCGCCTGTTGCTCGGCTATGCCCCGGCGCTGGATGCCGAGGCCTCCGAGGCCCATGTGCAAGAAGTGGTGGCGCTGTTCATGCGCGCTTACCGACCTTAAGCCTTGAGGGCTTTTTTCGGATAGATGTCGTAGCGGCTGGATTTGCCTTCCAGGCAGTGGCTGGGCTTGGGCCCGTCGATGATCGGCGCCTTGCGCGGGCGCTTGACCACCACCCGGTGGCTGGCCAGGGCCAGGGCGGCTTCGAGCAGCGCCGGGGCGTCGAGGTCGTCACCAACCAGCGGGCGGAACACGCGCATTTCCTTTTTTACCAGGGCGCTCTTGTCGCGATGAGGGAACATCGGGTCGAGGTAGATCACCTGCGGCGGCTCACCCTGCCAGGTGCGCATACGCTCGATGGCATTGCCGGTGAGCAGTTGCATGCGCGCAACGATGGGGCCCACCTCGGCATCGCTGCGGGCGCGGGCCAGGCCGTCTTCGAGCAAGGCCGCGACCAGCGGCTGGCGCTCGATCAGGGTCATCTGGCAACCGAGGCTCGCCAGCACGAAAGCGTCCTTGCCCAGCCCCGCCGTGGCATCGAGCACCTGCGGGCGCACGCCCTGGGCGACGCCCACGGCCTTGGCGATCATCTGCCCGCTGCCGCCGCCGAACACCCGCCGGTGCGCCGCCGCGCCTTCGACAAAATCCACCCGCACCGGCCCCGGCGCCTGCGCACCGAGCTGCTGGATCTGCAGGCCATCGGCGCCGATCTGCACGGCAAAGCCTGCATTGTCATCGCTCAGCGGCAATCCCAGACGCCGCGCCCACTCGCCAGCCTGGGCCTGATAATCGGCCGTCAATGCCTCGACCCGGATGCCGCCGTCAGCCAGTTGCTCCACCATCAAATCCTGTACTCAAAAAAATTAAATGATCGTCGGCCGCGGCCGATATACGAAGTATTCGCTATTTTGCCAGACCAGCACCCTCTGCGACTGCCATGACCGACATTCTTCAGCTCAACTCAGGTTATATCTCGCCCGTCGGCGACTATGGCCGGCACAATACCCAGGCACTGGGCGGCGTCAGCCACCTGTGGCAGGATTTTTTTGCCCGCGCCCTGGCTGAGCAGCAAGGTCAGGAGGACGCGGCCAAGGCCGTGGCCACCGAGCAGTTCGACAAAGTCACCGGCGAGCCGCTGGGCGGCAGCCAGGTGCTGGCGCAGATCCACAACCAGCGCCTGTGCGATGTGCACGACACCGAACTGGCCCCGCCAGAGCCGCTGTTCCTGCCGATCGCCGAGCTTGAGCCGCAGCTGCTGGAAAAACTCGCGCCGCCGTTCAGCGCCGCCGAACTCATCGAGCAACAGCGCCAGCTGGATATCAGCAACACCTGGGTACGCCCGGTAGTCATGAGCCAGGGCCACCCGCTGCCCGAACCCGGCCCGGCACCACAGGCCAAACCGTTGTACCTGCCGATCGCTGAATTCGAGATGGACCTGCTGGACAAGGCGCCGGAGCCCTTCGACGACGCCACCATGGCCGTGCAGCAATCGCAGCTGGACTTCGACAACCGCTGGGCTCGCCCGGTGGTGCTGAACAACGTGCGCATCGCCGCCTGAGCCTTAGCGGCAGATCTGCCAGAAGCCCATGTCCAGGTGAAAGTGATTGCGGTGTGCGGCGTTGTACTCAGGCCCCAGCACCGTGTTGAAACTGTCGCAGGCACTGGCGTGCACATCCCTTAAAAACTTCGCTTTGACGCCCTCGCCCGACCAGTCCTTGAGCAACTGGATACGCTGCCCGTCCGCCAGGCGAAAGCCGGCGATATCCAGGGCATTGGCCGTGGCGTGCTGGCTCAGGCGGCCATTCTTGCGGTTGTACATGTTGCGACAGGCAAAGCTGCCCAGGTGATCGACCTGCACCACCGGCTGGGCAAAGGCGCGCTGTGCCGCCGGTTGCAGAGCGTGGCGCTCGAACAGCGCATAAGCCACCGCCAAGGGGCAACTGGCGAGAAAGCTGCTGCTCAGGCGCACCGACGAGCCTTCGACGCGCACCACGTTTTCCAGGGGGCACGGCGCATTGGCGGGGCTGTCGGCCTGCTTGCGGTAGCGCAGGCTGGAAGTGGCCAGGGCCTGCTCGCACAGCTGCGGATCATCCTCAAGGCGGCCCAATTTGTACGGCGTAAGCAGGTTCGGCGGCTGGCGCACATCCAGCACCGCCCAGGGGTTCCAGGCATCCGGCAGATGCCAGCCCAGGCGCCAGGCAGCACCCAGTGCAACGAGCAGAATCAGACACAGTACCGCGAGCAATCCTTTGCGCATGGTCGATCAGCGCCTGAACAACTGGTTGAGCTGGTCGAACGACAGCGCCTGGTCGGCGTAGTCAAAACAGCCTTGATCATGAATCTGCTGCGCGGCGTTGAAAAACGCCCCATAGGCCGCACGCGCCAGCGATGAGCCGACGCTGATGCGCTTGACCCCCAGCGCTTGAACGTCGGCAAAACTCAAGCGCACACCGCTCAGGCCCATCAGCACATTGACCGGCTTCGGCGCCACCGCCTGGACCACCCGGCGGATCTCCTCGGCCGTACGCAAGCCCGGCGCATACAGCACATCGGCACCGGCTTCGGCGAAGGCCTGCAGGCGGGCGATGGTGTCGTCCAGGTCCATGCGCCCGTGCAGCAGGTTTTCCGCGCGGGCACAGAGCATGAACGGAAAGTCCAGGCTGCGCGCGGCGGTGACGGCCGCCTCGACTCGCTCCACGGCGTGATAGAAGCTGTAGATTGGCTCGTCGACATTGCCGCTGGCATCCTCGATCGAGCCGCCCACCAGGCCAATGGCGGCGCCCTGCAGGATCGCCTCGCCACAGCCCTTGGGGTCGTCGCTGAAACCGTTCTCAAGGTCGGCAGCCACCGGCAATGCCGTGGCATCGACAATGGCGCGGGCATTGACCAGGGTTTCATCCAGGCTCATCGCCCCTTCGGCATCTGGCCGCCCCAGGGAGAACGCCAGGCCGGCGCTGGTGGTGGCCAACGCCTCGAAGCCGAGGCTGGCCAGCAGCTTGGCCGAGCCGGCATCCCAGGGGTTGGGAATGACAAAGGCGCCATCGCGCTCATGCAGGGCTTTGAAGGCTTCGGCACGCAGGGTTTGCACATCCATGATCTCGGCTCCCGGGCAGGCGGCAGGACGCGCTCAGAGCAGGCCGAGTTGTTCGGCTTCTGGCGTGCGGTCCAGTTCAGGCAAGGCCGCAAGCCCCGGCAGGCGCTCCATCAGGCCTTGATGAAAACGCCGGGCCAGGGCGGCGGCCAGGCGGTTGTCGGCAGTATGCAGGAAAACATAGGGGCTGCGCCCCTCCTCGATCCAGGCCGCGACCTTGTCCAGCCACGGCAGCAGAAACGGCTCGTTGGCGGCCAGCTCCGGGTGGCCGATGAAGCGGATCTGCGGGTGCTGGGTAAAGGCGGTCGGGCGAGGCGGCACGCGCGGTTTTTTCGACTGGGCGTGGAGCACCTCGGGCGTCTGTGAAGTACAACTGAACAACGCGCGAGGGTCGAGACAGATGCGCTCCACACCACGCTCAAGCAGCAGGCGGTTGAGCAGGCGCTCTTCCTCGCCCTTGCTGAAGAACGCCGCGTTGCGCACCTCCACGGCGATGGGCACGCCAGCTTCGTCGATAAAGCTCACCAGCTCGCTCAGGCGCGCCGGGCCGAAAGTTGCCGGCAACTGCAGCCAGTACGGCGCAACCCGTGCGCCAAGGGGCTTGAGCAATTCGATGAAGGACTGGGCGGCGGCCAGTTGAGCGTGCAGGTCACCGCTGTGGCTGATGTCGCCGGGGAACTTGGCGGTGAAGCGAAAGTGCGCCGGCATCAGCTGCGCCCAGCGTTCGATGGTCGCCGGTGCCGGGCGGGCATAAAAGGTGGTGTTGCCTTCTACGGCATTGAAGACCTGGCTATACAGGCCGAGGAAGTCGCTGGTTTTAGCCTCGGCCGGGTACAGGTACTCGCGCCAGGCGTTTTCACTCCAGGACGGACAACCGACAAAATAGGGCAGCGTGGACAGACTCATCCATCAAATGTACAGGTCCAGCCCCAGTACTTCCATCTCCCAGTCAACGAAACCGGCAGTGGTCAGGTAGCTGGCCAGGGCATGGGCGGTGCGCTTGTTGCGCGCCCGCGGGAAGATCATGTCCTGAGGCCGCGCCGGCAGGCCGCCAGTGCGCGCCTGGCCGTGGCTGGCGCTGGCTTGCGCCTGTACTTCGAACTCGCCCGGCAGATCTTCGTCGTCCACGTCATCGGTACGTACCGGCGCTTTGCGCGGGGCTCGCTTGATGGGGTAGGACTGAGAAGAAAAACCGTCTATGCGCATGGCGATTACTCAGGAGCAGTGATGGCAATTTAGCAGCATCGCTGATCCTTCGCTAATGCCCGATTGATAACTGGACCACAGATCGGGCAAAAGGTTTTATTCTGCCTGGGAATAACCGACGAACTGCACTCAGCGCGCTTTCGGCGTGGCCACCTTGTCGCGCAGGTACACAGGTTGCGCGAGGTCGGCGGCAATCGCCTCGCCGCGCTGCCAGGCGAAGGTCGCCAGGCTCAGCAGGTCCTGGGCATGGGGCAGCAGGCTGGCGTCCTGGCCGCAGGCCTTGACCGCCAGGCGCTCGGCATAGCCCCAGCCAGTGCCCGCGCCAAACCAGTCGCCGCTGGCACCCTCGGGCAAGGCCACCTGCTCCGGTGGCAGCACCGCCTCCTTGCCCTGCAGGCGCATTTCGCCGTCAACGTTGCGATAGCAGCCCCAGTAGACCTCGTCCATGCGCGCATCGATTGCCGCCGCCACTTGCTGCACGCCCTGCTCACGCATCGCGCGCTGGGCCAGCACGGCCAGGTTGGACACCGGCAGTACCGGCCGCTCCAGGGCGAAGGCCAGGCCCTGGACCACGCCAATGGCAATGCGCACGCCAGTGAAGGCGCCCGGGCCACGACCGAAGGCGATGGCATCGAGCTGTTGCAGGGTGACGCCGGCGTCGGCCAGCAGTTGCTGGATCATCGGCAGCAGCTTCTGCGCGTGCAGGCGCGGGATCACCTCATAGTGGCTGGAAACCTTGCCATCATGCAGCAAGGCAACGGAGCAGGCTTCGGTGGCGGTGTCGAGGGCCAGCAAGGTGGTCATCGGGGGTTCCAGGGGCAAGAAAAAAGAGCAGCATTATAAACAACAACGGCCCGCAAGCGGGCCGTTGTCTGCACTACCGAGCGTCGATCAGCTCAGTGCGGCCAGGACCTTGGCGGTGATCGCGTCAACCGAGCCCACGCCTTCGATATGCGCGTACTTCGGCTTGCCAGCGTTGGCAGCCGAGAGCTTCTGGTAGAAGTCTACCAGCGGCTTGGTCTGGTCGTGGTAGACCGACAGGCGATGACGCACGGTTTCTTCGGTGTCGTCTTTGCGCTGCACCAGCGCTTCGCCGGTTTCGTCGTCCTTGCCTTCAACCTTTGGCGGGTTGTAGACAACGTGGTAAACGCGGCCCGAACCTTCGTGCACACGGCGGCCAGCGATACGCTGAACGATTTCTTCGTCTTCGACAGCGATTTCGACCACGGCGTCCAGCTCGACGCCAGCAGTCACCAGGGCTTCAGCCTGAGGAATGGTGCGCGGGAAGCCGTCGAACAGGAAGCCGTTGGCGCAGTCAGGCTGGGCAATACGGTCCTTGACCAGGTTGATGATCAGCTCGTCGGAGACCAGCTTGCCAGCGTCCATGATCGCCTTGGCTTCCAGGCCCAGCGGGGTGCCGGCTTTGACCGCGGCGCGCAGCATGTCGCCAGTGGAAATCTGTGGAATACCGAACTTTTCGGTGATGAACTTTGCCTGAGTACCTTTACCGGCCCCGGGAGCTCCCAGCAGAATTACGCGCATCTTGTGCTCCTCATTTTTTTGTAAGCAAATCAGTGGGTTTGCCACGCAGGGCCAATCCCGGAATTTGGGTGATGATCGTAATTTCGATCAAAAGGCTGCTCAAGATACACAGCGCCCGCAAGCCACACAAGCGCTCGAAAGTCGGAAAAACCCACGCACTGTGGCCACTTGCAGCACAGGTTGCGCCGAGCGCAACCTGTTGCTTTACAAGCATTCTGCCCTTCCTGGGCAAACCCTCGGCAAAGCGTTTTGCCAACTCAGCCGGTATTGCGCAAACCTGCCGCGATGCCGGCCACGGTGACCAGCAAGGCCTGCTCCAACGGGCTGTCCAGAGCGGCTTCACGCCCACGCGAGCGCGCCAGCAGCTCAGCCTGCAATAGATGCAGCGGGTCCAGATAGGTGTTGCGCAAGCGGATGAATTCCAGGGTTTCGGGGCTGTGCGCCAGTAGCACCGGCTGCCCGGTCAGCCCCAACACCACCTCGCACGCCTGCGACAATAGGTCGCGCAAATGTGCACCCAAAGGTCGCAGTTCTGGTTGCACCAGACGTTCGTCGTAGGAGCGGGCGATATCGGCATCGGCCTTGGCCAGAACCATCTCCAGCATGTCGATGCGTGTGCGGAAAAACGGCCACTGCTCGCGCATCTCGGCCAGCAACGGCCCCTGCCCGCGAGCCAGGGCGTTGTTCAATGCCGCTTCCCAGCCGAGCCAGGCCGGCAGCATCAGGCGGGTCTGGGTCCAGCCGAAAATCCACGGGATCGCCCGCAGGCTTTCGATGCCACCGGCGCGGCGCTTGGCCGGGCGGCTGCCCAGCGGCAGGCGGCCGAGTTCCTGTTCGGGGGTGGACTGGCGGAAGTACTCGACGAACTCGGGGTTGTCGCGCACCACGCCGCGATAGGCCTTGACGCCGTCGGCAGCCAGCTGGTCCATCAGCGCGCGCCAGGCCGGTTGTGGCGGCGGTGGTGGCAGCAGGGTCGCTTCGAGCACCGCCGCCAGGTAGAGGTTCAGGTTCTGCTCGGCGATGTCCGGCAAACCGAATTTGAAGCGGATCATCTCGCCCTGCTCGGTAGTACGGAAGCGCCCGGCCACCGAACCCGGCGGCTGCGACAGGATCGCCGCGTGGGCCGGGCCGCCGCCACGCCCGACGGTACCGCCACGGCCGTGGAACAACAGCAGTTCGACCTGCTGCTCGCGGCAGATGCGCACCAGGGTTTCCTGGGCGCGGTACTGGGCCCAGGCCGCGGCCGTGGTGCCGGCATCCTTGGCCGAATCGGAATAGCCGATCATCACCTCCTGCGGGCCATGCAGGCCGGCGCGATACCCCGGCAAGCCCAGCAGGCGCTCCATCACCGGCCCGGCGTTGTCCAGGTCGGCGAGGGTTTCGAACAACGGCACCACGCGCATCGGCCGCAGCACGCCGGCCTCTTTGAGCAGCAACTGCACCGCCAGCACATCGGAAGCGGCGCCGGCCATGGAGATCACATAGGAGCCCAGCGAAGCTGCCGGTGCAGCGGCAATCTCGCGGCAGGTGGCGAGCACTTCGGCGGTGTCGGCCTGGGGTTTGAAGTAGCTGGGCAACAGCGGCCGCCGGCTGTTGAGTTCCTCCTGCAGGAAGGCCACACGCGCGTCTTCATCCCACTCGGCGTAGCGGCCAAGGCCCAGGTATTCGGTGATTTCACTCAGCGCCGAGGTATGCCGGGCGGCGTCCTGGCGCACGTCCAGACGCACCAGAAACAGGCCGAAGGTCACCGCCCGACGCAGGCAGTCGAGCAGTGGGCCATCGGCAATCACGCCCATGCCGCAAGCATGCAGTGATTCGAAGCACAGCTGCAGCGGCTCGAACAGTTCACGGTTGTCCTGCAGCACTTCAGCGGCCGGCGCTTGCGCCGTGGTCAGCGCGGCTTGGGCCCAGGCGCGGGTGACCCGCAGGCGCTCACGCAATTGCTTGAGCACGGCGCGATAAGGCTCGGCCGACTCGCCCACCTTGGCCCTCAGCGCTTCGCTGGCCTGCTGCATCGACAGTTCGGCGGCCAGGGCATCGATATCGCGTAAAAACAGGTCAGCGGCCATCCAGCGCGCCAGCAACAGCACTTCACGGGTCACCGGCGCAGTGACATTGGGGTTGCCGTCACGGTCGCCGCCCATCCACGAGGCAAAGCGGATCGGCGCCGCCTCCAGCGGCAGGCGCAGGCCGGTGGCCTGGTGCAGGGCCTTGTCGACCTTGCGCAAGTGGTGTGGCACCGCTTGCCATAGCGAATGCTCGATCACCGCAAAGCCCCATTTGGCTTCGTCTACCGGGGTTGGCCGGGTGCGGCGGATTTCTTCGGTGTGCCAGGCTTCGGCGATCAGCCGTTGCAGGCGTTCGCGGATCTGCTCGCGTTCAGCGGGGGTCAGGTCGCGGTGATCCTGGGCGGCCAGTTGCGCGGCGATCGCGTCGTACTTCTGGATCAAGGTGCGCCGCGCCACCTCGGTCGGGTGGGCGGTAAGCACCAGTTCGATGCTGAGCTTGCCCAACTGCCGGGCCAGGGCATCGTCGCTGTGGCCGGCGGCCTTGAGCCGCGCCAGCAGTTCGGGCAGCACCCGCGCTTCGAAAGGTTCGGCCTGGCCGGCGTCGCGGCGGCGGATCAGCTGATACTGCTCGGCGATGTTGGCCAGGTTGAGAAACTGGTTGAAGGCCCGCGCCACCGGCAACAGCTGGTCTTCGGCGAGGTCATTGAGGGTCGAGCTCAGTTGCTCGGCGCTACCGCTGCGATCGGCCTTGGCACTGCGGCGTATGTCCTCGATGGTCTGCAAAAACGCTTCGCCGTGCTGCTCGCGCACGGTATCGCCCAACAACTCGCCCAACAAATGAACATCTTCACGCAAGCGCACATCGATATCAGTCATCAGCCATGTCTCCGGCATTCGGGAAAACCGCTCTGGGTCCAGAGTGCCCCAGTAGCGCCCGGGCTTCAAGGCAGGGCCATGGCTGGGCCACAGGGTGAACTACGCTCAACACAGGCACACAGGAGACCATCATGAAAATCCGTGATCTTGCCCAGCATTGGGAACAGCACGCCAAAGGCTCGCTGAGCCCCACCGGCCATGTCCTGCACCTGGACATGGAAGCGGCGGCGCGCCTGGCGGCCCTGGCCGAGATGTACCCCAAGCGCCAACCCGAAGAACTGCTCGGCGAACTGCTCGGGGCTGCGCTTGAAGAGCTGGAAGCGAGCTTTCCGTATGTTCAGGGCGCGCAGGTGATTGCCACCGACGAAGAGGGTGACCCGCTGTACCAGGACATCGGTCCGACCCCGCGGTTTCTTGCCCTTTCACGCCGCTACCTGCACGAGATGAGCAACCCCAAAGAGGCCGGCAAGCCTTGATCCACCCCGCCTCCTGATCCGCGCTGCGAGCGCCCGCGCAGGCGCTCGCGTACCGCCGGCACGCCTGAAAGTTCAACGAAAAACCCACTGACCGATCAGTCAGAAAAAACCGCGAACAAGCGGCACTTTTTTCTGAACTATTCAAAAAACGCTTCGGTCACAGCCAATAGCCATCACGGCAAAACCCTTTCAGAACCGGGTCAGAGCAGTCCCGTAGCTGACGGGTCGCGCCGATGGACTGTTACGGAATTCGTTGTTCATCAGGAGTGATCCAATGGAGTTGACCACCATGAAGACCCGCACCGCAAACACCCCGTCCACTCACCTGCGCGGGCTCAAGCTGGCCGCGCTGGCACTGGGCAGCAGTCTGGTCCTGGCCGGCTGTGCCGGCAACCCACCTACCGAGCAGTACGCTGTCACGCAATCGGCGGTCAATTCCGCTGTCAGCGCCGGCGGTACCGAGTTTGCCGCCGTCGAGATGAAGGCTGCGCAGGACAAGCTCAAACAGGCGGAAATCGCCATGCACGACAAGAAGTACGACGACGCCAAGCGCCTGGCCGAGCAGGCCGAGTGGGACGCCCGCGTCGCCGAGCGCAAGGCCCAGGCCGCCAAGGCCGAGAAAGCCGTACAGGATGCCCGCCAGGGCGTTCAGGACCTGCGTGAGGAAGGCATGCGCAGCGTCGAATGACGCCCGCTCACCGACCCGTGCATTCGTAATCGATCAAAGGATGAACCATTATGCGTAAACACGTGATGATCCCCGCCCTTCTGGCCCTGAGCGTTGGCCTGGCCGCCTGCTCGACGCAGCCGAACGCCAACCTGGAATCGGCCCGGACCAACTTCTCGGCCCTGCAGAGCAACCCGCAGGCCGCCAAGGTCGCGGCCCTTGAAACCAAGGACGCCCAGGACTGGCTGAACAAGGCCGACAAAGCCTACATGGACAAGGAAGACTCGAAAAAAGTCGACCAGCTTGCCTACCTGACCAACCAGCGGGTTGAAGTGGCCAAGCAGACCATTGCCCTGCGCACTGCTGAAGGCAACCTGAAAAACGCTGCCGCCCAGCGTGCCCAGGCGCGCCTGGATGCCCGTGATGCGCAGATCAAGAAGCTGCAGGACAGCCTCAACGCCAAGCAGACCGACCGCGGCACCCTGGTGACCTTCGGCGACGTGCTGTTCGACTTCGACAAGGCCACGCTCAAGAGCAGCGCCTACCCGAACATCACCAAGCTGGCGCAGTTCCTCCAGGAGAACCCTGACCGCAAGGTGATCGTCGAGGGCTACACCGACAGCAAGGGCAGCGCCAACTACAACCAGTCGCTGTCCGAGCGCCGCGCCGCGGCCGTGCGCATGGCGCTGGTACGTGCCGGTGTAGATCCGGCCCGCATCGTCGCCCAGGGCTACGGCAAGGAGTATCCGGTGGCCGACAACACCAGCAACTCGGGTCGCGCGCAGAACCGTCGGGTGGAAGTGACCATTTCCAACGACAACCAGCCGGTGGCGCCGCGTTCGGTCAGCCAGCTGAATTGATGGTTGCTGTGCAGTAACAAAAATCCCGCCGAGTCTGGCGGGATTTTTGTTTGTGTGGCCGGCGATTGGGCTGCAAAGCAGCCCCAGGGCTTACTGGACTTCTTGCGGGGTTTCCTGGCCCAGGCAACGCACCGCCTGCTTCTTGTTGTTGACCAGCACGCCGGTCAGGCCTTTTTGCGCGGTATCGAACAACACCAGTACGCCATCGACGCACTGCGCCACCTGGCTGGCCGGCTGCAGGGAGATCTTGTAGTCCTCGCCTGGGATGGTCTTGAGCATGGTGAAGTCGGACAGCAGCAAGGCATCCTCGGGCTTGGCGAAATGCAGGTAACCGTAGTACCACAGGGCCGCGACGGTACCGATGATGCTGCAGACTCCGGTAATGATCAGCGGGATGGCGTTGCGTTCTTCACTCATTGCGACTTCTCGTCAGGGTAATTGGGGACTTCGGCCAGGCGCCGCAGCCCGTTGAAATGCATCGGGTCGTCCAGAAAGCGCAACATGACCTGACGCCAGATCTTGTCGGCAAAGGTCTGCACATGCCCGCCACGGGTCAGCTGCAACACCCTCGGGGGCGGCGCAGCCTGATACAACTGCAGGCCGTTGACCAGCGGCACGATGGGGTCGTCGATGCTGTGGAAGAACAGCTTGGGCGGGGTCTTGATCTGTGCTATCGAATGGATCGCACTGTCGCCATCGGGCACCAGCCACGACAAAGGCACCTGCAGCGGCCAGGTCAACCACGAATTGCTCAGGGCAAAGCGCCCGACCTGACGGTAGCTGGCCGGTACGCCATCGAAGACCATGGCCTTGAAGCGCTCGGCCTGGCGCGGATGCTCGGCCAGGTAATGGATAGCCATTGAGCCGCCCAGGCTCTGGCCCAGCAGGATCTGCGGCTTGCCCTGCACCTCGGGGGCCTGGTCCAGCCAGGCCAGCGCCGCAGCGATGTCCTGGTAGACCTCCGGCAGCCCGGGCTTGCCCTGCGACAGGCCATAGCCGCGGTAGTCGAGCAACAGCACCTGATAGCCCTGCTCCGGCAGCCACCAACTGCCACCCAGGTGCCAGGCCAGGTTGCCGCCATTGCCATGCAGGTGCAGCACCGTGCCCTTGACCTCGACACCGGCCTTGGCCGGCAGCCACCAGCCATGCAGGCGGGTGCCGTCGGCGGCGGTCAGGGTTACGTCGCGGTACGCGAGTTTGGCTTTCTCGGGGGTGAACGGCTGGCCAGGCTCGGGATAGAACAACAGCGAACTGCAGCCGCCCAGACTCAGCAGCACCAGCAGCAGGCCCAGATGCCTGCGCCATGCTTCAGAGAATGTTCGAGTAATCGGCTTCAATCCGGTCCAGGCTCAGGTGGTTGAGGAAGTTGGAGAAACACATCCAGGCCGACAGCGCGTTGAGGTCGCGAAACTGCTCAGGCAGGTACTTGGGCGGCTCCACCAGGCCTTCATCGACCAGTTGGCGCAAGGTGCGCATGTCTTCAAGGGTGGTCTTGCCGCAGAACAACAAGGGGATCTGTTCGAGCTTGCCCTTGCGCACGGCCAACTGAATATAGTTGTAAACCATGATAAAGCCCTTGAGATAGGACAAGTCCTTGGTAAACGGCAAGCCGTTGGGCACCGAGCCACGGAACACCCGGCTGGCGTTGCCGTAGCTTTCGGCCATCTCGAAACCCTGGGCGCGGAAAAACTCATACACCTGCATGAAGTCGGCGCCCTCCTCGACCATATGGATGGCGCGGGTGCGGTTGGTCAGCTTGCGCAGGCGGCTGGGGTAGGAGGCGAAGGCGATCACTTCCATGAGGATCGCCAGGCCTTCCTGGGTCACGGTCGACGAGGGCGGGCCCTTGGCCAGGAAGGTGCAGATCGGCTGGTTGAGACCGTTGAGGGTGGTGCCGACGTGCACCAGGCCTTCGTGAACCTCCAGCGCGCGCACATCGCGGCTGTTGAACATGGCGTCGGCGCGGATCTTGATGTAGTCGGCGCCAGCGGCGGCGTCGGCGACGATACCGTCGGACTCGAACACGCGGATGGTGTCTTCGGCCTCGTTGAACACCTTGTTCAGGCGGCCCTGGAGCATCTCCACAGCCTGCTTGGCGGTGAGGTTCTTCGGCTCGTCCTTGAGGTCGCCACGGCCGTCGATGTTGTTCAGGTAGTCCGAGAGCATCAGGCCGAGGTCGGCCAGGGTCGGGTCACCGGCATGGAAGGCATCGGAGGCTGCGCCGTACAGTTCCTGGGAAATCAGACCGAAGTCTTCAGTGCCGCGCGCTTCGAGCATGCGCACCACCATGCGGTATTCCTTGCACATGCGCCGCATGATCTGCCCGACCGGGTTGAACTGGCCAAGCTGGCGGGTGATGTCGCGCTCGATGTTCTGGAACTCGAGCTTGACTGCCGCCGAGTCGAACGACAGCGGCCGGCCCTGGTAGTAGGCGCGGTCTACCGCTGGCAGCTCCTTGCCCTTGGCCTTGAGGAAACCCTGGCGGATATTGTCGTCCCACTTCACCGCATCGAGCACGCGAATGGGCGTTTGCGCCAGGACAATGCGATCAGACAGGGCACGTATCGTCTGCTGGTACTCGTCCACCCTACACTCCTTGAATTGCGCTGATTACTTGCCGGCCCGCTTGAAGCGCGCCACTTCGATGAACAGGTCGGAGTTGGCCGGGTCGTCCAGGTAAGCCAGGACGCGCTCGGCCGGGCTGTCGATTAGAACCCCTTCGCCGTTTTCTTCGGGCACCTCGATGCTGCGGCCGCTGAGTTCTTTCTTCTGCACGGCCTGGTTGACCTGCTCGACATCAAGGTTGTAGACCACCAGTTCCTTGTTATCGAGCACTTCAAAGCCGCCGATCAGGAAGTTGCCGCCCAGGCGCCTGGGCACGCCGGCCGAGAGGTACCAGCGATTGCCGTGCTGGGACACGGTGAAGGCGTACTCGTCGCGCTTCTTGTTCTTGCCGATGGCCACTGCCTTGTAGGCGTTGCCACCGCTGCGGCTGATCTGCAGGGTCAGCGGCTCGCCCCAGGCGTCCTTGCTGGTCCATTTGCCGAGCAGGGCCCTGGGCGCGGGCTTGTTGGCCGGGATCGGCTCGTTGAAGGTGACCAGACAACCGCCAAGCAGCAAGAACGACAATGCCAACAGCAGGGTTCTGGCTTTCATCAACCTCTCCTTGAAATAGGTTCGCGCCTTACACCGACGCCAAGACCAGATGCAGGTACCGGGTAAGAATAGCGAGCATCGGCGCTTCAGCCTGGGCTTGTTCAGCGTCGAGCAGGCCCTGATATTCCATCTGCTCGATAATCGCCGTCAACACCAGGGCATCCTGTTGTGGCTGACGTGAGCCTACCACCTGCAGCATCTGCACGGCGCCGCGCAGCAGAATCTGCTCGTGCAGCTTGACCAGCTCTGCCAGGCGCGGGCACAGCAGCGCCTCCTGGCGAAAGGCCTGCTCGGCCATCAGAAAGTCGCGGCGGTTATGCAACTGGCGCTGCACATAGTCGGTGGTCATCTTCGCCACTTCGTCGGCCAGGCGCGCCCGCCACTGCGGGCTGCCATCGCCCTGGGAGAGCAACTGGCGCAGCACCACCTCGGTGTTCTCCCAGAGCTTGGCCATGTAGGCCGCGCTGCGTTCGACATACTGGGCGAAGGTGTCGGTGAGCAGGTCTTCGATGTCCTTGAAGTAATAGGTGGTCGCCGACAGCGGCACGCCGGCCTCGGCCGCCACCGCGCGGTGGCGCACGCCGCGCACGCCATCACGCACGACGATGCGCATGGCCGCGTCGAGGATCTGCTGGCGGCGCTGCTCGCTGCCTTCGCGGCTGGCCTTGCGGCCCTGGTACTGCACGCTTTCGGCCACCGCTGTAGCCACGCAGGCGGCGCCTTGTTGAGTCATTGCAGGAGTCACTGCTGGTCTACCCCAAACGTTGGATCCGATCGATGAATTTCTTCCAGGCATGAAAAAGCCGCCCCGGAAGGCGGCTTGTTCAGTTCGCTCAGGCCTGTGGGCGCATGTGCGGGAACAGGATGACGTCGCGAATCGATGGCGAGTTGGTCAGCAGCATCACCAGACGGTCGATGCCGATGCCTTCACCGGCGGTTGGCGGCATGCCGTATTCCAGGGCACGGACGAAGTCGGCATCGTAGTGCATGGCTTCGTCGTCACCGGCGTCTTTCTCGGCCACCTGGGCCATGAAACGCTCGGCCTGGTCTTCGGCATCGTTGAGCTCGGAGTAGGCGTTGGCGATTTCACGGCCACCGATGAACAGCTCGAAGCGGTCGGTGACGTTCGGGTTGTCGTCGTTGCGACGGGCCAGCGGCGAGACTTCGAACGGGTACTGGGTGATGAAGTGCGGCTGCTCCAGCTTGTGCTCGACCAGCTCTTCGAAAATCATCACCTGCAGCTTGCCCAGGCCTTCGAAGCCAAGCACCTTGGCGCCGGCCTTCTTGGCGATCTCGCGGGCCTTGTCGATGTCCTGCAGGTCGGCGGCGCTGATCTCGGGGTTGTACTTGAGGATCGAGTCGAACACCGACAGGCGCACGAACGGCTCACCGAAGTGGAACACCTTGTCGCCATACGGCACGTCGGTGCTGCCCAGAACCAGCTGGGCCAGTTCGCGGAACAGCTCCTCGGTGAGGTCCATGTTGTCTTCGTAGTCGGCGTGGGCCTGGTAGAACTCGAGCATGGTGAACTCGGGGTTGTGCCGGGTCGAAACGCCTTCGTTACGGAAGTTGCGGTTGATCTCGAAGACCTTCTCGAAACCACCGACCACCAGGCGCTTGAGGTACAGCTCCGGGGCGATGCGCAGGAACATCTGCATGTCCAGGGCATTGTGGTGGGTTTCGAACGGCTTGGCTGCGGCGCCACCAGGAATGGTCTGCAGCATTGGCGTCTCGACTTCGAGGAAGTCGCGGGCCATCAGGAAGTTGCGGATGTGGGCGATGACCTGCGAGCGAACGCGGAAGGTATGGCGGGTTTCATCGTTGACCATCAGGTCGACGTAGCGCTGGCGGTAGCGCTGCTCGGTGTCGGTCAGGCCGTGGTGCTTGTCCGGCAGCGGGCGCAGCGACTTGGTCAGCAGGCGCACGCTGGTCATTTCGACGTACAGGTCGCCCTTGCCGGAGCGCGCCAGGGTACCTTCGGCGGCGATGATGTCGCCCAGGTCCCAGGTCTTGACCGCGGCCAGGGTTTCTTCCGGCAGGGTCTTGCGGTTGACGTAGACCTGGATGCGCCCGGTCATGTCCTGGATCACCATGAACGAGCCACGGTTGAGCATGATGCGCCCGGCAACCTTGACCGGAATCGCTGCTGCTTCCAGCTCTTCCTTGGTCTTGTCGACATACTGTTTCTGCAGGTCGTTGCAGTAGCTGTCACGGCGGAAGTCGTTGGGGAAGGCGTTACCCTTGGCGCGCTCGGCAGCAAGTTTTTCCTTGCGCAGCGCGATCAGGTTGTTTTCTTCCTGTTGCAGGTCTTGCGATTCGGTCTTCAGGTCGCTCATGTCGTCATTCTTTCCATCAGGTATTCGTTGCCCTTTTCGGGCAGGGCGCGCGATGCCGGCGGGCGGCCGGGCATCGCGGCGGTGGTGTGCGGCTTACAGCCCCTGCTTGAGGCTCGCTTCCAGGTACTGGTCGAGGTCGCCGTCCAGCACCTTCTGGCAGTCGCTGCGCTCGACGCCGGTACGCAGGTCCTTGATACGCGAGTCATCCAGCACGTACGAACGGATCTGGTGGCCCCAGCCGATGTCCGACTTGCTGTCTTCCAATGCCTGCGAGGCGGCGTTGCGCTTCTGCATTTCCAGCTCGTACAACTTGGCCCGCAGCATTTTCATGGCGGTGTCCTTGTTGGCGTGCTGGGAGCGTTCGTTCTGGCAGGCCACCACGGTGTTGGTCGGCACGTGGGTGATACGTACTGCCGAGTCGGTGGTGTTTACGTGCTGACCACCGGCGCCCGAGGAGCGGTAGGTGTCGACGCGCAGGTCGGACGGGTTGATGTCGATTTCGACCTTGTCGTCGATCTCGGGCGACACGAACACCGCCGAGAACGAGGTGTGGCGACGGGCGCCGGAGTCGAACGGGCTCTTGCGCACCAGGCGGTGCACGCCGATCTCGGTACGCAGCCAGCCGAAGGCGTACTCGCCCTTGATGTGCACGGTGGCGCCCTTGATGCCGGCGACTTCACCTTCGGAAAGCTCGATGATGGTGGCGTCGAAACCGCGCTTGTCGGCCCAGCGCAGGTACATGCGCAGGAGGATGTTGGCCCAGTCCTGCGCTTCGGTACCACCGGAACCCGCCTGGATGTCCAGGTAGGCGTTGTTCATGTCCATCTCGCCGCTGAACATGCGACGGAACTCAAGCTGTGCCAGGCTTTCTTCCAGACCTTGCAGCTCGGTCACGACGTCGCTCGCGGCGCCTTCGTCATTTTCCTCGACGGCCATGTCGAGCAGGTCCTGGCAGTCGGCCAGGCCACCGGACATCTTGTCCAGGGTCTCGACGACCTGCGCCAGCATGGCACGTTCGCGGCCCAGGGCCTGAGCGTACTCGGGCTTGTTCCAGACGTTCGGGTCTTCGAGCTCGCGGTTGACTTCGATCAGGCGGTCATGCTTTTGATCGTAGTCAAAGATACCCCCGAATGGACTCGGAGCGCTCGGTGAGGTCCTTGATGGTGTTCAGGATCGGTTGGATTTCCATGGGCGGGCAGCTCTCGTGCGTATTCTGTAGAAAAGCCGGAGAGTATAGCGGAGTTAGAGCTTCAAGCGGCAAGCTACAAGCGACAAGAGGCCGGAGAAAAACCCGGCGCCAGGTTTTTTCTTGCAGCTTGAAGCTTGCCGCTTGTAGCTACCGTCAATCCACCCCGACCTGGTTACGGCCGTTGTTCTTGGCCAGGTACAGGCCTTTGTCCGCTGCCGAAATCAGTTGCCGGCAATGGCTGCCGATACCCGGGGTGAGGGTCGCCAGGCCGATACTCACGGTGAGCACCGAGTCGGCGTTGGGCATGGTGTGGGCGATGTTCATCGCCGCCACGGTCTGGCGCAGTTTTTCCGCCACCAGGCGGGCGCCACCCGGCGAGGTGTTGGGCAGCACCAGGGCGAATTCCTCGCCACCGTAACGGGCCGGCAGGTCGCTGGGGCGCGCGCAGGAGGCGCGAATGGCTTCGGCGACCTTGCGCAATGCTTCGTCACCGGCCAGGTGGCCGAAGGTGTCGTTGAACGACTTGAAGTAGTCGACATCGATCATCAGCAACGACAGCTGCGCCTGTTCGCGCATGGCCCGGCGCCATTCCAGCTCCAGGTACTCGTCGAAATGGCGACGGTTGGAAAGCCCCGTGAGGCCGTCGGAGTTCATCAGCCGCTGCAGCACCAGGTTGGTGTCGAGCAACTGCTGCTGGCTGACGCGCAGGGCGCGGTAGGCCTCGTCGCGCTGCAGCAGGGTCAGGTAGGAGCGCGAGTGGTAGCGGATACGCGCCACCAGCTCGATGTTGTCCGGCAGCTTTACCAGGTAGTCATTGGCCCCGGCGGCAAAGGCGGCGCTCTTGACCAGCGGGTCCTCCTTGGTCGACAGGACGATGATCGGGATGTCCTGGGTGGCCGGGTTGTTGCGGTATTCGCGCACCAGGGTCAGGCCGTCGAGGCCGGGCATGATCAGGTCCTGGAGAATCACCGTGGGCTTGATGCGCACAGCCTGGGCCACCGCCTGGTGCGGGTCGGCGCAGAAGTGGAAATCGATGTTCTCTTCGTGAGCCAGGCCACGCCGCACCGCTTCGCCGATCATTGCCTGATCGTCGACCAAGAGGACCATTGCCGAATTTTCATTCATGGTCGGAAAACCGTCGAGCGGTAAATCATTCATGCGCTGTCACCTGGTCACTGCCGGCCAGCCGGCGTGGCTCAATACATATCGTCATTTTGGAAAAATTTCCATCAATCGCGCGGCGATTCGCTCCAGAGGGCGAATTTCGACGGCGGCGTCTATCGCGGCGGCTGCCTTGGGCATGCCGTACACCGCGCTGCTCTGCTGATCCTGGGCGATGGTCAGAAAGCCCTGTTGGCGCATCAGCTTCAGGCCCTGGGCGCCATCGCGCCCCATGCCGGTGAGCAGTACGCCGACCGCGTCGCCGCGCCAGTAGCGGGCCACGCTTTCAAAAAATACGTCGATCGAGGGCCGGTAGATTTCGTTTACCGGCTCAGCGGTATAGGCCAGGTTGCCGTTCTTGAGCAGGCGAATGTGGTGGTTGGTGCCGGCCAGCAGCACCTGCCCCGGTTGCGGCGGCTCGCCTTCGCTGGCCAGGCGCACCGCCAGGCCCGAGGCGCTGCTGAGCCATTCGGCCATGCCGGCGGCGAACACCTGGTCAACGTGCTGGACCAGCACGATGGCCGCCGGAAAACTGCGCGGCAAGCCCTTGAGCAGCACTTCCAGGGCCGCCGGGCCGCCCGCCGAAGAGCCAATGGCAACCAGGCCCTGGCGCTGCGCGGCTTCTCGCACCGGCGCGGCCATGGCCCGGGTCGGGGTGCTGCGCTGCTGGCCGATCAGCCAGCCGATATTGAGGATCTTGCGCAGCAGCGGCGCTGCCGCTTCACGCGGATCGCCGGCGCCAAGGGCCGGAGTATCGACCACGTCGAGGGCGCCATGGCCCATGGCCTCAAACACCCGGTGGACGTTCTGCTGGCGGTCGACGGTGACGATAACGATGGCGCACGGCGTCTCGGCCATGATCCGCCGGGTGGCCTCGACGCCATCCATGACCGGCATGATCAAATCCATGAGGATCAGGTCCGGTAACTGCTCGGCACACAGCTTGACCGCATCGGCGCCATTGCTGGCGACCCAGATCACCTGATGGGCCGGTTCGAATGCCAACGCCCGGCGCAAGGCCTCCACGGCCATGGGCATATCGTTGACGATGGCGATTTTCATCCCTGCGCTCCCCCGATCAGCTCGACGACGGCGTCGAGCAAGGCATCATCGTGAAAACTGGCCTTTGCCAAATAGTAGTCGGCCCCGGCGTCCAGTCCACGGCGACGATCTTCTTCGCGGTCTTTGTACGACACCACCATCACCGGCAGCGATTGCAGGCGGCTGTCGCGCCGCAGCAGCGTGACCAGTTCGATACCGTCCATGCGCGGCATGTCGATGTCGGTGATCAGCAGGTCGAAGTCTTCGCTGCGCAAGGCGTTCCAGCCGTCCATGCCGTCGACCGCAACGGCCACTTCATAGCCCTTGTTGCTCAGCAGCTTGCGCTGCAGTTCGCGCACGGTCAGCGAGTCGTCGACCACCAGCACGCGCTTGCGCGCCGCCTCGCGCACGCTGCGCTGGCCGCGCTCGATACGCTCCAGGCGGCCGGTGCTGAGGAGTTTTTCCACCGAACGCAGCAGGTCTTCGACATCAATGATCAGCACCACCGCGCCGTCGTCGAGCAAAGCCCCGGCGGAAATATCCTGGACCTTGCCCAGGCGCGCATCCAGCGGCATCACCACCAGCACCCGTTCGCCGATCAGGCGCTCGACCGCCACGCCGTAGAGCATGTCGCGCTCGCGAATCACCACCACCTTGATGCTCTGCCCTTCACCCTGGCTTGGCGGACGGTTGAGCAACTGGCTGGCCGCGACCAAACCGATATGCCGGCCCTCATGCCAGAAATGCTGGCGCCCCTCGATCTGCACGATGGCCTCGGCCGGCAGCTCCAGGGTGCGTTCGATATGTGCCAGCGGGAAGGCATAGGCTTCGGCGCCAACCTCGACCACCAGGCTGCGCACCACCGACAGGGTCAGCGGCACTTCGAGGTGAAAGCAACTGCCCTGGCCGCTGGTCTGGGTCAGCTCGATCGAGCCGCGCAACTGGCGAACCATGTGCTGCACGGCGTCCAGGCCGACACCGCGCCCGGACACCTCGGTAACCCGGTCACGCAGGCTGAAACCGGGCAAAAACAGGAAGGTCAGCAGCTCGGCCTCGCTCATCTGCGCCACGGTTTCGGCCGGTGACAACTGGCGCTCGACGATGCTCTGGCGCAAGTGTGCCAAGTCGACGCCGCCGCCATCGTCGCTGATCTCAAGCACCAGCAGGCCGGCCTGGTGCGAGGCACGCAGGCGGATCTGCCCTTCCAGGGGCTTGCCGGCCACCAGGCGCCGCTCGGGCGATTCGATACCGTGATCGACGGCATTGCGCAGCAGGTGGGTCAAGGGCGCTTCGAGCTTCTCCAGCACGTCGCGGTCGACCTGGGTTTTCTCGCCGTCGATGTCCAGGCGCACCTGCTTGCCCAGCGAACGACCAAGGTCACGGACCATGCGGCTTTGCCCGGTCAGCACATCGGCAAACGGACGCATGCGACAGGCCAGTGCGGTGTCGTACAGCAGCTGCGCGCGCTGGCTGGCCTGCCAGCCGAACTCATCGAGATCGGAGGCTTGCTGCAACAGAATTTGCTGGGTCTCACCGAGCAGACGCTGGGCCTGGGCCAAAGCGTCCTGGACTTCGGCGCTCTGGCCGCTGCTTTCCAGTTGCTGCTTGAGGCCATCGAGGGCACGGATGCTTTGCCCGTGCATGCGCTTGAGGCGCTGCAGGGTGGCCAGGTAAGGCTTGAGCCGCTGGGTCTCGACCAGCGATTTGCTCGACAGGTCGAGCAGGCTGTTCAAGCGCTCAGCCGTGACCCGCAAGACCCGCTCACCGCCCTCGGTCGTGCGTTTGCCGCTGCGCACCGGCGCGGCTTCGACCTCGGGCTCGGGGTCAACGCTTGGCAGCTCGACCGCCAGTGGTTCGGGTTCGGGCTCGGGTTCCGGCAATGGCGGCGCTGCGATCGCAGGCGCTGCTGGTGCACCTGGGTCGAGCAACGCGGCCATCTGCACCAGAAAGGTCTGCACCGCGGCGTCGATACTGGCATCGCCCGGCGTGGCGATGCGCATCAGCAGGTCGGTGCCCTGCAACAGCGCATCGATGTGCTCCGGGCGCAGCAGCAAGCGGCCTTCCTGGGCGCCGACCAGGCAGTCTTCCATGACATGGGCGACGCTGACCCCGGCATCGACGCCGACAATCCGCGCCGCGCCCTTGAGCGAATGGGCTGCGCGCATGCACGCTTCAAGCTGGTCGGCCTGGGTCGGGTTGCGCTCCAGCGCCAGCAGCCCGGCACTGAGCACCTGGGTCTGGGCTTCGGCCTCCAGGCTGAACAGCTCGAGCAACGAGGCGTCGCGCATTTGCTCTGGGGTCATGACAGGCTCCGGTTCACGGCAGACAGCACTTGGTCTTCATCCAGCACGCGAACACTGCGTCCGCGCCATTGCAGCACCGCTGCGGTAAAACGCGTTTCGCCCTGCTCGGCCCCAAGGCGGACGGGGTCCAGAGCATGGATGCCGTCCACTTCATCGACCTGGACCACCACCGAGCCGCCGGCAGCGGCGATGATCAGCATGCGCGGCATGATCCGCGCCGAGGTTGGCACCGAACCCTGGGTTTCAAGGCCGAGCAGGTCGCCCAGCGACAGGCAGGGCACCAGCGCGCCACGTACATTGGCCACGCCATGCAGCACCCGCGAGCGCTGGTGTGGCAGGGAATGCACCTGCTGCAGCGGCGCAACCTCGACCAGGCAGCGGGTGGCCAGCGCCAGCCACTCCTCGCCCAGGCGAAACAGCAGCAACGAGCGGCCACTGCTGGCTTGCTCAGGCGCCTCGCTCTGCTCGTGGGCTTCCTGAGACAACGAATAGCGGTCCAGCAGGCGCGTCGCTGCAGCGGCATAGACGTCGCAGTTGCGGCAGTGAATATGCTCATCAAGCAGCGGGCAGCTCTTGTCGCCGTGTACGCCGATACGGTTCCAGCAATCGTCGATGCTGGCGGCGTCACTGGCGACCAGTTGCACGTCGTTGTCACCCATCATTGCTCAGACTCCCGGTCAGCGCGCCGTGCGGCCCGTTCCTGCAGGCGCCGGGCGCCTGCGACATCACCTTGCGAAGCCAGCAGCGCGGCCAGGTGCACCAGTGCCTCCGGATGCTGGGGGTCAAGGTACAGCGCCTTGCGGTAATGGCTCAGGGCTTCGCCGCTGTCGCCGGCGGTATCACTGAGCAAGCCCAGCCAGTAGAACACCTGGGCAGTGGGCGGATACTGCTGCAGGTAACGGGTACACGCGGCCTGGGCCTCGGTGCTGCTGCCGGCATTGGCCAACTGGGCGATCTGCGCCAGCAATTGGCTGGCCGCATCCTGCGCGGCGGGCTTCGCCGGCGGCGGCGCAATCGGCTTGAGCTTGCGCACTGTCAGCGGCGCCGACGCCGGGCGCGGCACGCTGGCCGCCGTCACCGGCACTGTCAACGGCAAAGGGATCGCCAACGGCTTGCTCGGCGGCGCCGGCTGCATTTCAGCCTGGCGTACGTAGGCAAAGGATTGGGCAATGCCCACCGGGCGCATGCCCATGCGCGCCAGCAGGCTGCCTTCGGCCGGGCCGATGAACAGCACACCTTGCTCATGGATCAGGCTTTTGAGCACCTCGAACACCCGCTGCTGGGTGGGGACGTCGAAATAGATCAGCAGGTTGCGGCAGAACACGAAATCGTAACTGCCCTCGCGGGCCTTGAGCGCCGGATCCAGGACATTGCCGACCTGCAGCTTGACCTGCTGGCGAACCCGCTCGTCGAGGCGCTGGCCTTCGTCGCTGTCGCTGAAGTGCCGCTCGCGAAAGTCCAGGTGCGAGCCACGGAACGAGTTGCGCCCGTACAGCGCCTGTTCGGCGCGATCAATCGAATTGGGGCTGATGTCCATAGCGTCGACGCGAAAGCTGTGCCCGGCAAAGCCGCCGTCGAGCAGGGCCATGGCAATCGAGTACGGCTCTTCGCCGGTCGAGCACGGCAGGCTGAGGATGCGCAGCGGGCGCATGCCACCGAGCTCGGCCAGGCGTTTGCGCGCCAGGGTCACCAGGGCGTTGAACGACTCCGGATAACGGAAGAACCAGGTTTCCGGGACGATCACCGCCTCGATCAGCGCCTGCTGCTCCTGGCTCGACTGCTGCAGGCGCAGCCAGTAGTCATCCAGGTCGCGGGCTTCGAGGGTGGCGCAGCGCTGACGCAAGGCGCGCTCGACCATCGCTGCGCCGACCGAGGCGACATCCAGACCGATCCGATCCTGCAAAAAGCGAAAGAAGCGCTGTTCGCCACTCATGCCAGGCCCTCGTCGCTCGCCGCCAGCTCAGGCGGGAACAACAGCTGGCGCACCTCGGCGCTGAGCAGGTCCTGCACACCGATGCACTGCAACAAGCCGTGGGCATCCTCGCGCACCGGCCCCAGGTACGGCGCTTGCTCGTTGTCCAGGCCATAGGGCTGGAACTCGGCGGGGTCGCAACGCAGGGTATCGGTGGCCTGTTCGAGGATCAGCCCCAGCCGCAAGTGCGGGCGCAACGGGTCGGCACGGTAGTGCACCAGGACCAGGCGCGTGCTGGTGCGCACCGGCGCCGGCAATCCGAAGCTCAAGGCGCCGACGTCGATCACCGGCACCAGCGCGCCACGATGGGCCAGCACCCCGGCCACCCAGCCCGGGGTCTGGGCAATGGGCTTGAGCGGCAGGCGCGGCAGCACTTCGGCGACCTCATGGGCGTCCAGGGCAAAGCGCTGGTCGCCGATGCGAAACACCAGGTACAGGGTGCCGTGGGAGGCCGCATCCTGGTTGCGGCGAGGTTGAAGGTCGTTCATCGGCAGGTCAGACTTTGAACCGCGACACGCCGCCACGCAGGCCGGTGGCCACCTGGCTCAGTTCGTCGATGGCAAAGCTGGCCTGGCGCAACGATTCGACCGTCTGGCTGCTGGCATCGCCCAACTGCGCCAGAGCGTGGTTGATCTGTTCGGCGCCGGTGGCCTGGGCCTGCATGCCTTCGTTGACCATCAACACCCGCGGCGCCAGGGCCTGGACCTGGTGAATGATCTGGGTCAGTTGCTCGCCGACCTGCTGCACCTCGAACATGCCGCGGCGCACTTCTTCGGAGAACTTGTCCATGCCCATGACCCCGGCCGACACCGCCGACTGGATCTCGCGAACCATCTGCTCGATGTCGTAGGTGGCCACGGCAGTCTGGTCGGCCAGGCGCCGCACTTCAGTGGCGACCACGGCGAAACCGCGGCCGTATTCACCGGCTTTTTCCGCCTCGATGGCGGCGTTGAGCGACAGCAGGTTGGTCTGGTCGGCGACCTTGACGATGGTCACCACCACCTGGTTGATGTTGCCGGCCTTCTCGTTGAGGATCGCCAGTTTGTTGTTGACCAGGTCGGCCGCACCCATCACCTGGTGCATGGTCTCTTCCATGCGCGCCAGGCCCTGCTGGCCGGAGCCGGCCAGGATCGAGGCCTGGTCGGCGGCCGAGGTCACTTCGGTCATGGTCCGCACCAGGTCGCGGGAAGTCGCGGCGATTTCCCGCGAAGTGGCGCCGATTTCGGTGGTGGTGGCGGCGGTCTCGGTGGCGGTGGCCTGTTGCTGCTTGGAGGTGGCGGCAATCTCGGTCACCGAAGTGGTGACCTGCACCGAGGAGCGCTGGGCCTGGGACACCAGGTTGGTCAGCTCGCCCATCATTTCGTTGAAGCCGGTTTCCACCGCGCCGAACTCATCCTTGCGGTCCAGGTTCAGGCGCACGCTGAGGTCGCCGCCGCTGAGCTTGTCCAGGGCATGGACGATACGCTGCATCGGTGCGGTGATGGCGCGCATCAGCACCAGGCCGCAGATGGTTGCGGCGACAATCGCCAGCAACAGCGAGACGATCATGCTGAACTTGGCCGTGGCCACGGCGCTGACGATGGAGTCGGTGGCGGATTCGGCCGAATGACGGTTGCGCTCGATCACCCCGTTCAGGTGCTTGCGGCCATCGACCCAAGCCGGGGTCAGCACCTCGGCGAGCAGGCGCTGGGCTTCGGGGTAATCCTTCTTGCGGTAGGCCTCCAGGACGCTATCCACCGCTTTCAGGTAGCCCGCTTCGAGCTGGCCGAACTGGTCGAAGCTGGCCTGGTCGTCCTTCTCGCGAATGGTCGCCTGGTAGCTGGCCATGTGCTGTTTGAGGCGCTCTTCAAAGCCCTTGTACAGCTCCATGTCGGCCGAGGTGAGCTCGCGATGGTCACTCAGGCCCACCAGCTGCTGGGTCAGTACATAGCTGTCGACCCAGGCACTGCGGATCATGGAGCTGTAGTAGACCCCGGGGATGCTGTCGGTTCGCACCGCTTCCTCGCCGGACTCTATGGCCACCAGTCGCGAATAGGCAGCGACCACCATCAGCGACATGATGGCGATAATCACGGCGAAGCTCGCCAGGATCCGTTGGCGCAAGGTCCAGTTTTTCACAGTCAGCCCTCAAGTGTTCTACGCGAGCAGGAAAAATGGGCAGAGTATAGCCCAGCGGCTGCGCGCTTTTGCGGCTGACTTAACGGCTGGATCGGGCCAAACGGGCTAGATACTGGCCATTAGCCCGGTTTCATTGACTGGCAGCAAGTTTTACCTGGTTTTCCAGCTCGCTCTTGAGCGCCGGGTCAAGCTTGAGCTGGCGCGCCAGTTCGTCCAGGTAGGCACGCTCCATGAAATGCTCCTCGTCCACCAGCATGACACTGGCGATGTACATTTCGGCGGCCATTTCCGGGGTGCTGGCGGCGCGGGCGACGTCGGCCGGGTCCAGCGGTTTGTTCAGCTCGGCGTGCAGCCAGTGTTGCAGTTCCTGGTCGCTGGACAGCTTGACGAATTCGCCCTCGATCAGCGCCCGCTCGCGGTCATCGACATGGCCATCGGACTTGGCCGCTGCCACCAGCGCCTTGAGGATCGCCTGGCTGTGCTGCTCGACCTGGGCCGGCGGCAGGCGGTCGAGGGTTTGCGGCTCACCCTGCACCGCAGTGCCCTGCTTGGCCTGCCAGTTGCCGTAGGCCTTGTAGGCGATCACCCCGAGGGCCGCCAGGCCGCCGTAGGTCAGGGCCTTGCCGCCGTACTTGCGAGCCTTTTTGTTGCCCAGCAGCAAGCCCATCGCCCCTGCCGCCAGAGCACCGCCGCCGGCACCGGAGAGCAGGCTGCCCAGGCCACCACCGCCCTTGCCGCCGAGCAGGTCGCCAAGGCCGCCGGATTTGCCGGCAGGGCTTTTGCCGCCCTGGTTCTGCAGCAGGTCCTGGCCGGATTTGAGCAGTTGATCAAGCAAGCCGCGGGTGTTCATGGGGCATCTCCATGGGGAGGAAAGAAGCCCAAAGAGTACTGCCGCAGGCTGAAGCGAAGCTGAATGCATTTGCTTCCAGATGTTGCCTACGCTTAAACCAGCTATACCTGCACTTTCACCGCCCCGAGATAATTCCAACAAGAGGGAACACCATGTTCGTGCACAAGACCGCCACGCTCTGCGCCCTGAGCACCGCCCTGCTGGCCAGCGCCAGCCTGCAGGCCGCCGAACCCCTGAAAGCCGTGGGCGCCGGCGAAGGCCAGCTGGATATCGTCGCCTGGCCGGGTTACATCGAGCGCGGTGAAAGCGACAAGGCCTACGACTGGGTAACCGGCTTCGAGAAGGACACCGGCTGCAAGGTCAGCGTCAAGACCGCCGCCACCTCCGACGAGATGGTCAGCCTGATGACCAAGGGCGGTTACGACCTGGTCACCGCCTCCGGTGACGCCTCGCTGCGCCTGATCGCCGGCAAGCGCGTGCAGCCGATCAATACCGCGCTGATCCCCAACTGGAAGAACCTCGACCCGCGGCTCAAGGACGGCGCCTGGTACGTGGTCAACCAACAGGTGTACGGCACGCCCTACCAATGGGGTCCGAACGTGCTGCTGTACAACACCGAGGTGTTCAAGCAGGCGCCGACCAGCTGGAGCGTGGTTTTCGAGCCGCAGGAGCTGCCCGACGGCAAGCCCAACAAGGGCCGGGTGCAGGCCTACGACGGGCCGATCTACATCGCCGATGCGGCGCTGTACCTGAAGTCGGCCAAACCTGAACTGGGCATCCACAACCCCTATGAACTGAACGAAACCCAGTACCAAGCGGTGCTCGACCTGCTGCGCCAGCAACATCCGCTGATCCACCGTTACTGGCACGATGCCACGGTGCAGATGAGTGACGTCAAGAACGAGGGCGTGGTCGCCTCCAGTTCCTGGGGCTACATGGTCAACGGCCTGCAAGCCGACAAACAGCCGGTGGCCTCGACCATTCCCAAGGAAGGCGCCACCGGCTGGGCCGACACCACCATGCTGCACAGCGAGGCCAAGCACCCCAACTGCGCCTACAAGTGGATGGACTGGTCGCTGCAGCCCAAGGTCCAGGGCGACGTAGCGGCCTGGTTCGGCTCGCTGCCCGCGGTGCCGGCGGCCTGCAGCGGCAGCGAACTGCTCGGCGCCGAGGGCTGCAAGACCAATGGTTTCGACCAGTTCGACAAGATCGCCTTCTGGAAGACCCCGCAGGCCGAAGGGGGCAAGTTCGTGCCCTATAGCCGCTGGACCCAGGACTATATTGCGATCATGGGCGGCCGTTAGGGCCCTGTCGCGGGGCAAGCCCGCTCCCACCTGAAGACGCGGGCTTGCTCCCTCTTGCTGGAGCTTCGCACCATGAACCTTGCAGTGCAGTTCACCAATGTCTCGCGCACCTTTGGCGAGGTCAGGGCGGTTGACCAGGTGTCGATCGACATCCACGACGGTGAGTTCTTCTCGATGCTCGGCCCCTCAGGGTCGGGCAAGACCACCTGCCTGCGCCTGATTGCAGGCTTCGAGCAACCCAGTGCCGGGTCGATCCGCATCCACGGTGAAGAGGCGGCGGGGTTGCCGCCCTACCAGCGCGACGTCAACACGGTGTTCCAGGACTACGCGCTGTTCCCGCACATGAACGTGCGCGACAACGTCGCCTATGGCCTCAAGGTCAAGGGCGTGGCCAAGGCCGAACGCCATGCCCGCGCCGAAGAGGCCCTGGCCATGGTTGCCCTGGGCGGCTATGGCCAGCGCAAGCCGGTGCAACTGTCTGGCGGCCAGCGCCAGCGCGTGGCCCTGGCGCGGGCGCTGGTCAATCGCCCGCGGGTGCTGCTGCTCGATGAACCGCTGGGAGCGCTGGACCTGAAACTGCGCGAGCAAATGCAGGGCGAGCTGAAAAAGCTGCAGCGCCAATTGGGCATCACCTTCATCTTTGTCACCCATGACCAGACCGAGGCGCTGTCGATGTCGGACCGCGTCGCGGTGTTCAACCGCGGCCGCATCGAGCAGGTCGACACTCCACGCAACCTGTACATGAAGCCGGCGACCACTTTCGTCGCCGAGTTCGTCGGCACCTCGAATGTGCTGCGCGGCGCATTGGCGCAGCAGCTCAATGGCAGCCAGCTGCCGTTCTCGATCCGCCCGGAACACATCCGCCTTGGCGACCAGCCGGCGGCCAGCAACGAAATCCAGGTCAGCGGCCTGCTCCACGATATCCAGTACCAGGGCAGCGCCACCCGCTACGAGCTGCAGCTGGACAACGGCCAGTTGCTGAGCATCAGCCAGGCCAACAACCAGTGGCAGGAACACGCCGCGCCCTGGCAGCCCGGCCAGCGCCTGCAGGCACGCTGGGCCCGCGAGGCGATGACGGCGTTGCAGGAAACCGTGCCCGGCGAGGGCCACTGAAATGACCCAGGCTCTGGCAAACAGCGCGCCGGGCGTCATGCGGCGCTTCTCGACCCTGCTCTACCGGCGCCCCAACCTGTACCTGGCGCTGCTGCTGGTGCCGCCGCTGCTGTGGTTTGGCGCGATCTACCTGGGGTCGCTGCTGAGCCTGCTGTGGCAGGGTTTCTACACCTTCGACGACTTCACCATGGCGGTCACCCCTGACCTGACCCTGGGCAACTTCGCTGCGCTGTTCAACCCATCGAACTTCGACATCATCCTGCGCACCCTGGGCATGGCCATCGCCGTGTCGCTGGCCAGCGCCGTGCTGGCCTTCCCCATCGCCTACTACATGGCCCGCTACACCAGCGGCAAGACCAAGGCGTTCTTTTATATCGCGGTGATGATGCCGATGTGGGCCAGCTACATCGTCAAGGCCTACGCCTGGACCCTGCTGCTGGCCAAGGGCGGCGTGGCCCAGTGGTTCGTCCAGCAACTCAACCTGGGGCCGGTGCTGCAGTTCATCCTCGCTATTCCCGGGGTCGGCGGCAGCACCCTGTCGACCTCGCACCTGGGGCGCTTCCTGGTGTTCGTGTACATCTGGCTGCCGTTCATGATCCTGCCGATCCAGGCTTCGCTGGAGCGCCTGCCGCCTTCGTTGCTGCAAGCCTCGGCGGACCTTGGCGCGCGGCCGCGACAGACCTTCATGCAGGTGATCCTGCCACTGTCGGTGCCGGGCATCGCCGCAGGCTCGATCTTCACCTTCTCGCTGACCCTGGGCGACTTTATCGTCCCGCAACTGGTCGGCCCGCCCGGCTACTTCATTGGCAGCATGGTCTATGCCCAGCAGGGCGCCATCGGCAACATGCCCATGGCCGCGGCCTTTACCCTGGTGCCGATCGTGCTGATTGCCGTGTACCTGACCATAGTCAAACGCCTGGGGGCCTTCGATGCACTCTGAACGCGCCTCGATCGGCCTGCGCCTGGCGGCCTGGGGCGGGCTGGTGTTCCTGCACTTCCCGATCCTGATCATCTTCCTCTATGCCTTCAACACCGAGGACGCCGCCTTCAGCTTTCCGCCCCAGGGCTTGACCCTGAAGTGGTTCAGCGTGGCGTTTGCGCGCCCGGACGTGCTGGAGTCGATCAAACTGTCGCTGCAGGTCGCCTGCCTGGCGACGCTGATCGCCCTGGTGCTCGGCACCCTGGCCTCGGCGGCGCTGTACCGGCGCAGCTTTTTCGGCAAGGAGAGCATCTCGCTGATGCTGATTTTGCCCATCGCCCTGCCCGGAATCATCACCGGCATCGCCCTGCTCTCGGCATTCAAGACCCTGGGGATCGAGCCGGGCATTTTCACCATCGTCGTCGGCCACGCGACCTTTTGCGTGGTGATCGTCTACAACAACGTCATCGCCCGCCTGCGGCGCACCTCGCAGAGCCTGATCGAGGCGTCGATGGACCTGGGCGCCGACGGCTGGCAGACCTTTCGCTACATCGTTTTGCCCAACCTCGGCTCGGCACTGCTGGCCGGCGGCATGCTGGCCTTTGCCTTGTCGTTCGATGAAATCATCGTCACCACCTTCACCGCAGGCCACGAGCGCACCCTGCCAATCTGGCTGCTCAACCAGTTGAGCCGGCCGCGCGATGTGCCGGTCACCAACGTAGTGGCCATGCTGGTGATGCTGGTGACCATGCTGCCGATCCTCGGCGCCTATTACCTGACCCGCGGCGGCGAAAGCGTAGCCGGCAGCGGCAAATAACTCCTGGAGGACTGGACCATGCAAACCCGACTGTTGATCAACGGCCAACTGGTGGACGGCGAAGGCGCAGGCTACGCGGTGCTCAACCCGGCGCTGGGCAGCGTGCTGGTGGAAGTCAACGAGGCCAGCGAGGCCCAGGTCGATGCTGCCGTGCGCGCCGCCGACCGTGCCTTCGACAGCTGGTCGCAGACCACGCCCAAAGAGCGTTCGCTGTTGCTGCTCAAACTTGCCGACGCCATCGAGGCCCACGGCGAAGAACTGGCCCGGCTGGAGTCGGACAACTGCGGCAAGCCCTACGCCGCCGCGCTCAATGACGAGATCCCGGCGATCGCCGATGTGTTCCGCTTTTTTGCCGGCGCCAGCCGCTGTCTGGGCGGCTCGGCTGCCGGTGAATACTTGCCGGGGCATACCTCGATGACCCGTCGCGACCCGCTGGGCGTGGTCGCCTCGATCGCGCCGTGGAACTACCCGCTGATGATGGTTGCCTGGAAGATCGCCCCGGCGCTGGCCGCCGGCAACACCGTGGTGCTCAAGCCGTCGGAGCAAACGCCGCTGACAGCGCTGCGCCTGGCAGAACTTGCCAGCGATCTGTTGCCGGCCGGCGTGCTGAACATTCTTTTCGGCCGCGGGCCGAGCGTCGGCACGCCGCTGGTGACCCACCCGAAAGTGCGCATGGTGTCGCTGACCGGCTCGATCCCAACCGGCGCCAACATCATTGCCAGCACCGCCGAAAGCGTAAAGCGCATGCACATGGAACTGGGCGGCAAGGCCCCGGTGATCATTTTCGATGACGCCGATATCGACGCCGCAGTCGACGGCATCCGCACCTTCGGCTTCTACAACGCCGGCCAGGACTGCACCGCCGCCTGCCGCATCTATGCCCAGAGCGGCATCTACGAGCAATTCGTCGAGAAGCTCGGCAAGGCCGTGGCCAGCATCAAGCATGGCCTGCAGAACGACCCGGACACCGAGCTCGGCCCGCTGATCACCGCCCAGCACCGCGACCGGGTGGCGGCCATGGTCGAACGGGCCGTTGCCCAGCCGCATATTCGCCTGGTCACCGGTGGCAAGGCGGTGGCCGGTGACGGTTTCTTTTTCGAACCTACGGTGCTGGCCGATGCCCAGCAGGATGACGAGATCGTCCGCCGCGAGGTGTTCGGGCCGGTGGTCTCGGTAACCCGTTTCGACGATGAAGCGCAGGCCCTGGCCTGGGCCAACGATTCCGACTACGGCCTGGCGTCGTCGCTGTGGACCGCCGACGTCGGCCGTGCCCATCGCGTTTCGGCGCGCCTGCAGTACGGCTGTACCTGGGTCAACACGCACTTTATGCTGGTCAGCGAAATGCCCCATGGCGGTCAGAAACTGTCTGGCTATGGCAAGGATATGTCCATGTACGGGCTGGAGGACTACACCTGCGTCCGGCATGTGATGTTCAAACATTAAGGTAAGGACACCCATGGAAATCACCCGACGCGACTTCATCAACGGAGTCGCCATCGGCGTCGCAGCGGGCCTGACCCCGCTGCAACTGCTTCAGGCGGCCCCCAGCGGGCGCTATTACCCACCGGCCTTGACCGGTTTGCGTGGCAGCCATGTCGGCGCCTTCGAAGTTGCGCACCAGATGGGCTGGGAGAAAAAGACCTTCGCCACCGACGCCCTGCCGATCAGCGAGGAATACGACCTGGTGGTGGTCGGCGGCGGCATCAGCGGCCTGGCGGCGGCGTTCTTCTATCGCGAGAAACATCCCGCCGCGAAGATCCTGATCCTCGAGAACCACGACGATTTCGGCGGCCACGCCAAGCGCAACGAGTTCAGCGCCGGTGGGCGGATGATCCTCGGTTATGGCGGCAGTGAAGCCTTGCAGTCGCCCAACCATCTGTACAGCAAGGAGGTCAACGGCCTGCTGCAAAAGCTTGGCGTCGATATCAAGCGTTTCGAGACCGCCTTTGACCGCAGCTTCTACCCCGACCTGGGCCTGTCGCGCGCGGTGTTCTTCGACCAGGAAACCTTCGGCGAAGACAAGCTGGTCACTGGCGACCCGACGCCGATGGTCGCCGACGACATCGCCCCGAGCCAGCTCAACGCCCGCCCGATTGCCGATTTCATCAATGACTTCCCCTTGCCCGCAAGCGACCGCAAGGCGCTGATCGACCTGCACCAGGCGCCGCGCGACTACCTGGCCGGCAAGTCGCTGGAGGACAAGACGGCCTATCTGGAGCGCACCAGCTACCGCGACTTCCTGCTCAAGGACGTCGGCCTGTCGGCCAGGGCGGTCAAGTACTTCCAGGGCCGCACCAACGACTTCATGGCCGTGGGCATCGATGCCGTCGCCGCTGCCGACGCCTACTCTGTCGGCTTCCCGGGCTTTGCCGCGATGAACCTGGCGCCGCTCAGCGAGGAAGCCAAGGCGGAGATGGAAGAGCCCTACATCTACCACTTCCCCGACGGCAACGCCTCGCTGGCACGCCTGCTGGTGCGCAGCCTGGTGCCATCGGTGGCGCCGGGCCAGAGCATGGAAGACATCGTCCTCGCCAATTTCGACTACAGCCAGCTCGACCGCGCCGGGCAACCGCTGCGCCTGCGCCTGAACAGCACGGCGGTGAGCGTGCGCAACGTCGCGGGTGGGGTCGATGTCGGCTACAGCCGCGCCGGGCAACTGGCCAAGGTGCGCGCCAAGCACTGCATCCTGGCCTGCTACAACATGATGATCCCCTACCTGCTGCGCGAGCTGTCGGCCGAACAGGCCCACGCCCTGAGCCAGAACGTCAAGTTCCCGCTGGTGTACACCAAGGTCATCGTGCGCAACTGGCAAGCGTTCCAGAAGCTTGGCGTGCACGAGATCTACGCCGCCACCCAGCCCTACAGCCGGATCAAGCTCGACTACCCGGTGAGCCTCGGCGGCTACGAACATCCACGCGACCCGGCGCAGCCCATCGGCCTGCACATGGTGTTTGTCCCGACCAGCCCCGACAGCGGCATGAGCAGCCGCGACCAGGCCCGTGCCGGACGCGGGCGCCTGTACGGCACCTCATTCGAGGTACTGGAAAGCCAGCTGCGCGAGCAGTTGCAACGCATGCTGGGTCCTGGTGGCTTTGACCACAACAAGGACATCCTGGCGATCACGGTCAACCGCTCGCCCCATGGTTATGCCTGCTCCACCAATACCCTCTACGACGACCCGGCGCAGATCGAGCAGTGGATGGAGCTGGCGCGCCAGCCCGTGGGCAAGGTCAGCATCGCCAACTCGGACGCGGCCTGGAGCGCCTATGCCCATGCGGCGATTGATGAGGCGTGGCGGGCGGTGGGGGAATTGGCCTAATTGCGCGGTGCCCGCATCGCGGGGCAAGGCCCGCTCCCACAAGATCTCCATCATCCTTGATTCACCATCCTGAGAGCGGCACCGAACCTGTGGGAGCGGGCCTTGCCCCGCGATCGAGCGCGAAGCGCTCGCCATTCAGTCAATCGCGTAAATCAGACTCATGTATCGGCTGCTCGCGACTGGTAGCCCGTTGATACTGCGCCGGCCACACCGCCTTGTTGCCGCCCAGGTCGTCGTCGGCATGCAGCGGCCAGTACGGGTCGCGCAGCAGCTCGCGGGCGAGGAAGATGATATCGGCCTGCGCGGTACGCAAGATGGTTTCAGCCTGCATCGGGTCGGTGATCATGCCCACCGTCCCGGTGGCGATCCCCGCCTCTTCCCGCACTTTGGCCGCGAACTGGGTCTGATAGCCCGGCCCGGTCGGGATCTCGGCTTTTACCGAGGTGCCGCCAGAGGACACGTCGATCAGGTCCACGCCCAGTTTGCGCAGGCGCTTGGCCAGCTCCACAGTCTCATCCGGGTTCCAGCCATCCTCGACCCAATCAGTGGCCGATAGCCGCACGAACACCGGCAACTCGGCCGGCCACACCTCGCGCACCGCTTCGGTCACTTGCAGGGTCAGGCGGATACGGTTTTCAAAGCAGCTGCCGTACTGGTCACGGCGCTGGTTGCTCAATGGCGACAGGAACTGGTGCAACAGGTAGCCATGGGCGGCATGCACTTCGACCACCTTGAAACCGGCCTCAAGGGCGCGCCGGGCAGCGGCGACAAAGGCCTGGATGATCTCGCCGATCTGCGCTTCGTTCAGTTCGCTGGGGGCTGTGTGCTCCGGGTCGAAGGCAATTTTCGAGGGCCCCACTGGCACCCAGCCGCCATCGTCGACCTTGACGCTGCCATGCTTGCCCAGCCACGGCCGATGGGTGCTGGCCTTGCGCCCGGCATGGGCCAGCTGGATGCCGGGCACCGCGCCCTGGGCGGTGATGAAACGGGTGATACGCTGCAGCCCCGGGATCTGCGCGTCGTCCCACAAGCCCAGGTCTTGCGCGGTAATGCGCCCGTCGGCAGTCACGGCAGTGGCTTCGGTGAAAATCAGCCCCGCACCACCCACCGCGCGGCTGCCCAGGTGCACCAGGTGCCAGTCATTGGCCAGGCCGTCGACACTGGAATACTGGCACATGGGTGAGACGGCAATGCGGTTGGGCAGGATCAGCTGGCGCAGGGTATACGGCTCAAGCAGCAGGCTCATGGGGCACCTCTCAAATCAAGTGGTAAGGCTCCAGGTAGTTGACCGGCCGACTACAGAATCTTCCCCGCAGGTTCTTCGACCCATCATTCGAAGCCTAGACCACTTTGCCCCGTGAGATCAGCGCGGCTCGATATGCGCGATCATCAGTTGCACGCTTTCCTGGCCGCGAAACTCGTTGACGTCGAGCTTGTAGGCCAGCTCGACCCAGCGCACGGTGGGGTTGGGCCAGACTTCACGGTCGACGCCAAAGGCGATGCCATCGAGCTTGAGCGAACCGCATTCGCTCTTGAGCACCACCTTCAGGTGCCGCTCACCGACGACCCGTTGCTCGACCAGCTGGAACACCCCGTGGAACAGCGGCTCGGGGAAGTGCTGGCCCCAGGGCCCGGCGTTGCGCAAAGCCCGGGCCAGCTCCAGGTGGAACTCCTCGACCGCCAGGGTGCCGTCCGACAGCAAGCGGCCGGTGAGGTCTTCTTCACACAGCTGGCGACGGGTTTCTTCGTCGAAGGCCTGGGCAAAGGCCGGAAAGTTATCAGCCGGCAGCGACAGGCCGGCGGCCATGGCGTGGCCGCCGAACTTGCTGATCAACTGCGGATGGCGCGCCGCCACGGCATCCAGCGCATCGCGAATATGAAAGCCCGGCACCGAGCGCGCCGAGCCCTTGAGCATGCCGTCGCCGGCATCGGCAAAGGCGATGGTCGGGCGGTGGTAACGCTCTTTCAGGCGCGAGGCAAGGATGCCGATCACGCCCTGGTGCCAGTCCGGCTCGAACAGGCACAGGCCGAACGGCATCGATTCCAGCGGCAGGTCCTTGAGCTGGGCCAGGGCTTCGCGCTGCATGCCCTGCTCGATGGATTTGCGGTCCTGGTTCAGTTCGTCGAGCTGGCCGGCCATTTCCCGAGCCAGGTTGGCATCGTCACTGAGCAGGCACTCGATGCCCAGGCTCATGTCGTCCAGGCGCCCGGCCGCATTGAGCCGTGGGCCAAGAATAAAGCCAAGGTCGGTGGAGGTGATGCGCGCGTGATCGCGGCGGGCCACTTCAAGAATGGCCTTGAGCCCCGGCCGCGCCCGTCCGGCACGGATGCGTTCCAGGCCCTGGTGCACCAGGATACGGTTGTTGGCATCCAGCGGCACCACGTCAGCGACGCTGCCCAGGGCCACCAGATCGAGCAGCTCGCCAATGTTCGGTTGCGGCGCGTTGTCGTAGTGACCGAGGCTGCGCAACCGAGCGCGCAAGGCCATCAGCACATAGAAAATCACCCCGACCCCGGCCAGCGCCTTGCTGGGGAACTCGCAGCCCGGCTGATTGGGGTTGACGATGGCGTCGGCCGCCGGCAGCTCATGGCCAGGCAGGTGGTGATCGGTCACCAGGACCTTCAATCCCGCAGCTTTGGCGGCGGCCACGCCTTCGACGCTGGAAATGCCGTTGTCGACGGTGATCAGCAATTGCGGCTGGCGCTGCAAGGCCACTTCGACAATCTCCGGAGTCAGGCCATAGCCGTACTCGAAGCGGTTGGGCACCAGGTAATCAACATGGGCAGCACCCAGCAGACGCAGGCCGAGCAGGCCGACGGTGCTGGCGGTGGCGCCATCGGCATCGAAGTCGCCGACGATAAGGATGCGCTGGCGTTCTGCCAGTGCCGTCACCAGCAGGTCGACTGCCGCCTCGATGCCCTTGAGCTGCTGGTAAGGCAGCAGGCGCGCCAGGCTCTTATCCAGCTCGGCTGCCGATTGCACGCCACGGGCGGCATACAGGCGGGTCAGCAAGGGTGGCAGGTCGCCGAGAAAGGGCAACGTGGACGGCAACGGGCGGGGATCGATACGCATGGGGCGTTGGGGCTTCTCGTCAATCAGGGATGTTCGGCTTGAAAGGACGCGCGATCAGCGCTCGCCCATCAGCCATTGCAGCTGGACTTCGTGCTGGCCGCGATCGTCGGTGACGAACACCGTGCCTTCGCTGATCATCACGTCCCACTTGATCGCCCGCGGCATGTCCTTGGCCAGGGTTTCCAGAACTTCCTGGGGCACGGCGGCGATGTTGAGGTTTTTCAGGTTCTTGACCGCCGGCAGCACCTTGGTTTCCCACACGCGCAGGCTGCCATAGGCCAGCAGGCTGGTGCGCTCGGTGCGACGCGAGCACCAGGTCAGGCGATCGGCATCGGGCTGGCCGACTTCGATCCAGTGCAGGATGCGGTCGTCCAGGCTTTTTTCCCACACCGCCGCTTCGTCCACGTCCGACAGACCGCGGCCAAAAGACAGTTGCTCGTTGTACCACAGGGCGTAGGCCAGCAGACGCACGGCCATGCGCTCTTCGGTTTCCGACGGGTGACGGGCGATGGTCTGCTTGACGCTTTCGTACACGCCGCGGTCAAGGTCGGTGAGGTTCAGTTCAAACTTGTAGGTGGTGGATGGCTGGGCCATGGACGGGCTTCTTGCGGCAAGGAAAGTCGCCCAGTCTAACCGATCCGCATGTTCCTTGCGCCGCAGCAGTATCTGGGCGCGCCCAGCTATGATAAAAACGGGGGCCCTGACCCGCTGCCACGGACGCCTCATGCCTACGCCCAGCAAACCTCTCGCCGGCCTCAAAGTCATCGAACTCGGCACCCTGATCGCCGGCCCGTTCGCTTCGCGCATCTGCGCCGAATTCGGCGCCGAGGTAATCAAGGTCGAGTCGCCCGATGGCGGCGACCCGCTGCGCAAGTGGCGCAAGCTGTACGAAGGCACGTCGCTGTGGTGGTTCGTCCAGGCACGCAACAAGCAGTCGCTGACGCTCAACCTCAAGCATGCCGAAGGGCTGGATATTCTCAAGAAGCTGCTGGCCGAAGCCGACATCCTGATCGAGAACTTCCGCCCCGGGGTGCTGGAAAAACTCGGCCTGGGCTGGGACGTGCTGCACGCCCTCAACCCGAAGCTGGTGATGGTGCGCCTGTCCGGCTTCGGCCAGACCGGGCCGATGAAAGACCAGCCGGGGTTCGGCGCCGTCGGCGAATCCATGGGCGGGCTGCGCTACATCACCGGTTTCGAGGACCGCCCGCCGGTGCGTACCGGCATCTCCATCGGTGACTCGATTGCGGCCTTGTGGGGCGTGATCGGGGCGTTGATGGCCCTGCGTCATCGCGAAGTCAACGGCGGCCAGGGCCAGGTGGTAGACGTGGCCCTGTACGAAGCGATCTTCGCCATGATGGAAAGCATGGTGCCGGAGTTCGACGTGTTCGGCTTTATCCGCGAGCGTACCGGCAACATCATGCCCGGCATCACCCCCTCCTCCATCCACACCAGCGCCGATGGCAAGCACGTGCAGATCGGCGCCAATGGCGATGCGATCTTCAAGCGCTTCATGCAGGCCATCGGCCGCAATGACCTGGCCGACGATCCGGCGCTCGCCAGCAATGACGGCCGCGACCTGCGCCGCGATGAGTTGTACGGGGTGATCGACCGCTGGGCGCGGACCTTGCCACTGGATGCGCTGATGCAGGTGCTCAATGAGGCCCAGGTACCGGCCAGCCGCATCTACAGTGCCGAAGATATGTTCAGCGACCCGCAGTTTCTCGCCCGCGAGATGTTCCTGCAAGCCAAGCTGCCCGACGGCACGCCGTTCAAGATGCCGGGAATCGTCCCCAAGCTCTCGGACACCCCCGGCTCCAGCGAATGGGTCGGGCCGGAGCTTGGAGCCCACACCGAGCAGGTACTGGCCGGGCTGGGTTATGACACAGCAGCGATTGCCCGGCTACGCACGCAAGGCGCAGTCTGAACACGGCACTACTCAAGTTGCGTGGCAACGGTGGAGACCTGGACATGACCCATCACTGGCAAGCGAGCATGCGTCGTGGATTGCCGCTGTTGCTAGGTCTGTTGCTTTGCCTGGGCCTGCCCGCTCCGGCCTCGGCCAAGGAGCGTTTGTTCTGGTTGTTGCGCGACTTGCCGCCGCTGACCATTTTCGAAGGTACCGGCAAGGGCCAGGGGGTGATCGACCGCTTGCTGCCGCTGCTGATCGAACAGATGCCCGAGTACGATCACAGCATCGTCCGGGTCAACCGCGCCCGCGGCATCCAGATGCTCCAGGCGCCCACCTTCACCTGCGACCCGACCCTGCTGTGGACCCCGGAGCGGGCGCGCTATGTGCATTTCTCGATCCCCAGCCTGGGCGTGCTCAGCAGCGGCCTGGTGGTCCGGCGCAAGGACCAGCACCTGCTTGACCCCTACCTGCACAACCAGCAGGTCGACCTGCAGACGCTGCTCGGCAGTACCGCGCTCAAGCTGGGTGTGGTGGCTCAGCGCAGCTACAGCCCGGCGGTTGATGAACTGCTCAAGACCCTGCCCGACACTACCCTCAGCCGCCACTACGGCAATGACGCAGTGACCAGCTTGCTGCAAATGCAGCAGCATGACCGCCTGCAACTGGTGCTCGGCTACTGGCCGGAAGTGCGCTACCTGCTGCAACAGCAAGGCTGGCCCAGCGACGACTATGCCTTCTACCCGATCCAGGGAGTCGAGCAGTACCAGTTGCTGCGGGTCGGCTGCTCCGACACGCCGCTGGGGCGCGAAGCCATCAGCCATATCAACAAACTGCTCCTGGCGCTGCGCAACGACACCTTGCCCGACCTGTACGCCCAGTGGCTGGCGCCGCAAATGCGCGAACAGTACCTGCACGACAGCCTGCACCTGTTTGGCGAGCACCCCTGAGGCCCGATCGCAGGCAAAAAGAAACCCCGAACGGTGGGGAGGCCGCCCGGGGCTAAACAAAAGCCCATAGGGCTTCGCACGACAGCTTCACGACATCGGAGCAAAATCCCGATCAGCTGTCCTTGTTAGGTCTGATTGCCTTGCCCGGCAAAGGTTCCGTCACACCCTGGCGCTGATCGAGCGGCCTTGCTGCAGATGGCGCTGCGCCGCGATGACGCAAGGCTGCAGGCGGCCCTCTACAATCAGCAGGTCACGCTGCAGGCCATCGACCAGGTCGACCAGCAGGCGCTGGTCCTGCAATTGGCTGGGCTTGACCGTGCGCTGCAGCACGCTGCGGTTGGTTTCGTCGGTCAGGCGCAGGTCGAAATCACAGCCGGTGCTCAGGCGCACCAGCCTGACCCGGTACGGTGCCAATGCTTGACCAAGCAACAATCTGATACATTCCATCTCATTCATTGTTCACCTACCTGTCGAGAAGGGGTCTTTCACTGACCCTGAGGCAGCCGGAAAAGTTCTCTCAGTGCGATTTCCTTTACCCAGCATGCCCGGCAAAAATGACAGATTGAAATCCAGCACGTTGAGCGGAGCCTGCCTGTGACAGCCCCTGCCCCCAGTGAACTGCGCATCATCCTGGCCGATGACCACCCGATCTTTCGCATCGGCCTGCGCGCCGTGCTCGAGCAGCTTCCGGGCATTCGCGTAGTGGGCGAAGCTGGCGGCCCGCTGGAGCTCACGACCCTGCTGCAAAGCCTGGAATGCGACGTGCTGGTGACCGACTTCATGATGCCGCTGGAGCAGCAGAACGATGGCTTGAAGCTGCTCGAACAACTGCGCCGGCACCATCCGCAGTTGCCGCTGCTGGTGGTGACCATGCTCAACAATGCCGGGCTGTTCCGGGCCATGCTGGCCCTGGGCGTCAATGGCCTGCTGAGCAAGGCCAGCCTGGCCGACGAATTGCCCCAGGCCATCGCCCGCCTGCGCAGCGGCAAGATTTACCTGGCCGATTCGGTGCAGCAGTTGCTGTTGCAGGACGGTGCCGTGCGTGAAGACCTGGCTCGCGACCAGACGGCGTTGTCGCCGCGCGAGCTGGAAGTCGCCCGCCTGCTCGCCGGCGGCCACACGGTCGGCCAGATCGCCACCCTGCTCAACCGCAGCAAGCAGACAGTGAGCAGCCAGAAGGTCAGTGCCATGCGCAAGCTGGGCCTGGCCAATGACGCCGCGCTGTACCTCTATTTGCAGGAGCACGGCCTGGGCTGAAGGCTGTTCACGCCCTGCGCCGCAGCCTGGCCTCGGCCGGCTCACGCTCGAGCATCCACCGGCGCAGGTCCTGCCCCGCCATCGGCCGGGCAATGAAATAGCCCTGCATGATCGGGCTGCCCAGGGCCTTGATCGCCATCAGGTCATCCACCGTCTCGACGCCCTCGACCACCACGTTCAGGTCCATGCGCCGGGCCATGATCAGCGCCCCCGCCACCACCGCCGCCTTACGGCCATCATCGGCCATGCCCCGGACAAACTCGCTGGGCAGTTTCAACTCGCTGAATGGCAGTTCGAGCAGGCGCTGCAGATTGGACACGCCCATGCCGAAATCATCGATCGACAGTTGGCAGCCCTGGATGCGCAGGTGCAACAGCCCTTCGAGCTGGTTGCTGTCGAGCTGGCAGCTGTGGGTTTCGATGACCTCCAGGGTCAGGGCGCTGGCCGGCACGTCATGGCGCTTGAGGGCCGCGACGACCTGCGCGGCGAAATCATCGCGGGTGAGCATCAGCGGGGCGATGTTGACCGCCACGGGTAATGGCTGGCCACTGGCGAGCCTGGCCTGGGCACTGAATGCCAGGGCCTGGTCGAGCACATGCCAGCTAAGCATCTCCAGCAGCCCGGCGCCCTCGATCAAGGGGAAGAACTGCGCCGGGCTAAGCAAGCCAAGGCTTGGGTGTTGCCAACGTACCAACGCCTCCACCCCGACCAGGGCACCGTCGAAACCCACCTTGGGCTGGTAATGGGCCTGCCACTGCGCCTGGCTCTGCGCCAACTCGGCGGGCGACATGGCCAACAGCTCGGCATGGGCCGGTGCGGCGAGCGCCTGGGGCGAATCGCCGGGCTCGTCGAGGTAGCGGCGCAGCAACTTGTGCAGCGACACGCTGCAAGCCGGCTTCTGCAGACTGCCGAGCACCCGCAAGCCCAACTGTCGCGCCAGGTCGGCAACGCTATCGAGCACACCACGTTCGGCGCTGCTGAGGATAATCAAGGCCGCCGCCAGGCCGCTGTCAGCCAGGTGACGGATCAGCTCCAGGCCGTCCTGGCCGTCCATGTGCAGGTCGCAGATGGCGATATCGACCCGCCCGCGCCGGGACAGCGTCTGCCGTGCGCCGTCGACCGACTCCGCCGTCAGCACATCGAAGACGCCATTGGCATTGAGCATCTGATGCAAGGCCATCAGTTGGAAAGGATGATCCTCGAGAATCAGAACCTTAAGTGAGTGCATGAAAATTTCCCCGCAGTAGCCGATCTGAACGACAGCACTGTGCAACTCTAGGAAAATTGACCTAGGACGCCCATAGGACATGTCCTAAAGTTGAGGTGACATTTTCCACAGCTCTTGTTCAATGTCCTGATTCAACTGGTCGATTGCCGCCTGCAATGCTGCCCATCCCGGGTCGGCAGCCTGCGTCGAGCGCACCTGGCTGGCCTTTTCCAGTTGCGCGCACGCCTGCGCCAGGGGCAGCGCATCAATCAGGCAGGCGACGCCCTTGAGGCGGTGCAATGCCACGCCAATGGCTTCCCAGCCTTGGGTCTGGACGGCAGAGGCGAGCAAAGCGGACTCTTCCCGCAGGTTTTTGCGCAACTCCTCAAGCATGCGCCGCAGTACCGCATTGTTGGCCTGGGTCATCTTCTGCAGGGTATCCATCCTGAAGCTGGGCCGCGCGGCCAGCCTGTCGATCACCGCGACAAGCTGGGCCAGCGCAACCGGCTTGACCAGACATTCATCCATGCCGGCCTCCAGGCAGCGGGCGCGCTCCTCTTTCATAGCGTTGGCGGTGCAGCCAACGATGGCGATCGCTGGGCGCTGGCTGTCGCGTTCCAGGCGGCGGATGCCACGGGCCAGCGCATAACCGTTCATCACCGGCATGTTGCAATCGCTGAGCACCAGGTCGAAATCGCCGTCCTGCCAGGCCTGCAAAGCACTCTGGCCGTTCTCCACAGCCAGCACCTCATGGCCAAGGAATTCCAGTTGCTGGCTGAGCACCAAGCGGCTGGCCGAAAGGTCATCAACCACCAGAATCCGCCGCGCCGGCCCGCCCGCCAGCCCACGCGTCGGCGCTGGCGCTACAGGCTCGGCAGCCAGCGCTTCGAGGGTCAGCTCGACACTGACCTCGGTACCTTTGCCCGGCACGCTACGCAGGGCAATGTTGCCGCCCATCAACTCGACCAACTGCCGGCAAATGCTCAGGCCCAGGCCCGAGCCGCCATATTCGGCACCCGCGCCTGCCTGAGCGAAGGGCTGGAACAGCGCGCTCTGCTGTTGCTTGCTGATACCGATGCCGGTGTCACGCACACACAAGCGCAAGCCAATGCCCTGCAAACTGTCGCAGCCCGTGCGGCTGACCTGCAGCTCTACCAGGCCCAGGTGGGTGAATTTCAGGGCGTTGCCCAGCAGGTTGGTCAGCACCTGGCGCAAGCGCAGCGGGTCGAACCAGTACACCCCTTCTGCTTCGCTGGCCAGTTGCAGGCGCAAGTCCAGGCCCTGAGCCAGGGCCTGGGCCTGGAACTGCTCGACGATAGCCTTGAGAAACGGCGCCAGTGCCCGGGCCTGGGGTTCGAGCTGCAGGCTGCCGGCCTCGATCCGGGCAAGGTCGAGGCTGTCACCGATCAGCGCAATCAGCTCGCGGGCTGATTGATGGGCGGTTTCCAGCCGCTGGGACGGCTGCTCACCGCGGCCCAGGGTGGTTTCCCGCTCAAGTTCGAGCAGGCCGATGATCACCGCCATGGGCGTGCGAATCTCGTGGCTCATGGTCGCCAGAAAGGTACTTTTGGCCTGGTTGGCCTGCTCGGCCTGTTGCCGGGCTTCGACCAGCGCCACCTCCAGTTGCTTGCGCTCGGTGATGTCGATCCAGCCGCCCAGCAAGCCTTGCAGCTGGCCGTCGGCACTGTAGAACGGCACGGTCCACTGGTAGGCATCGGTGCGCTGGCCCTCAAACTCGATACAGCGGTCCGCGAACACCGGTTGCGGATCTTCAAGCAGGCTCAGGTAATCGGCATGCAGTTGCCTGGCCAGCGCCTCGGGAATGACATCGATGTCTGTCAATCGCCGGCCCTTGACATCTTCCAGGCGCATCGAGAAGGCCTGTTCGTAGCTTTTGTTGCAGGTGATCAGCCGCCCTTCCAGGTCGCGCACGTAGATCGGGTTGGGGATCCCGTCGAGCAGTGCACGCTTGAACGCCAACTGGTCGTTGAGGGCTTGCTCAGCCTTTTGCCGCTGGTTGATCTGCGCGCGCAGGCGACTGCTCCAGACCAGCGACACCAGCCCGAACAGCACCGCTGCCGCCACAGTCCAGTAGATCCATGGTGCAATCCGCTGCCAGGCCGGCGCGGGGGGCGCCAACGCGCCCAGCCACTTCATCCGCACAGTGCGCAAATCAGCGACCGGAAAGGCTTCCAGGGCCTTGTTCAGAATGCTCTCCAGCTCCGGAGCGCTGCGCCGCACCGAGAACCGGTCAGGTGCCCACTTGCCCTCGACTCCGCGCCCGACCTTGAGCACCGGGTCGTTGCCGATCACGCTGTAGGCGCCGATTTCGCTGTCGATGGTGGCCAGGGCTTCGCCGTTGCGGACCTTTTCCCGGGCTTGCTCCAGCGAGTCCACCAACAACAGGCGAATACCCGGGTGATCCTCGCGAAGGGTGCTCTCCAGCGCATGCTGCGCCGGCAGTGCCAGGGTCTGCCCGGCCAGTTCGTCCAGCGACGCCAGGCCCAGTTGCGGCGCACGAACGATGAACACCCAGCTCTGCCCGCCAATGGAATGCGTGAACCCGAGAAACTCGCGGCGCTCCGCGGTTTCACTGAGGGTTGTGCTCATGTCGGCCTGCCCGCTCCTGAGCAGTTCCAGGCTCTGGGCAATCGATTCGGACGGCGCATAGTCAAACTGCAGGCCCGTCATCTGCGCAATGGTCGCCAACACATCGCTGTTAAGCCCCACCCAGGCGCCCTGGCGAGTGCGGAACAGGTAAGGCGGATACTGGCTACCAACCACGGTCACCCGCGGATGGCTGGCGATCCAGCGGCGCTCGGCGACGCTCAGCTCGACCCGGTGATGAGCCACGTCCGAGCCCAGGCCGGAGGTCCAGCGGCCAAGAATTTCGCGGCGCACCGACTCCTCGATACTGGCCAGCGCCTGGTTGAACATCTCCTGCAGTAGTCGGTCTTCGGCACGCACGGCAAAGGCGAAGCCAATCGGCGGCAAGGCGCTGGGGCCGACCACCTGCAGGCCCAGGTACGGACGCAGCGCATTGAAGGCGCGGATGATGATCTCGTTGCCGACAAACGCATCCACTTCACCCTGGTTGAGCGCCTCCAGGGCACTGCTGAGGTTGGGCGCCAGCAGCACCTGACTGTCGGGATAAACCTGGTGCATGACCCGGGTGTCGGCATAACCGTCGAGCAGGACCACTTTCTTCCCCGCCAGCGACTTTGGCGGCACCGGCGCGCCGCCACGCACCACGACCATGGAGCGGTCCGGAATGTAATCGTCGGAGAACGCCAGGCCCGCCACGCTGCGTTCAAAGCCGTTGGCGCTGGTCAGGACATCGATGTCGCCATGGCGCAAGGCCTCGATCGCCTCCTCGCGCTTGGCGAAGGCCAGCACCTGGGTTTTCACCCCCAGGCGTTCGGCAACCAGGCTCAGGTAGTCGGCGCTGATGCCCTGGTAGCGGTTGCGGTCGATGGTGATGTCCACCGGCTCGTAGTCGGCAAACGAGATACCGACCCGCAACACCCGCGCCGGGCCCAGCCATTGTTGCTGGGCCGCGGTCAATGGCATCGGCCCAAGCTCGGTGAACGGCGGTACCAGGGTAAAGGGCAGGCTCTGGGCGGCCTGGGCCCAGGGCCCGATACCCAGCCAGAACAGGCAGGCCAGCAACAGCCCTGTTGTGCGTCGATGTCCGGTGCTCATTGATACCCTTGATCCGTTGCTGCAAACCATTGCCAGTGTAGAAATAAAAAAGCCCGTCAGAGACGGGCTTTGTTGTGCCGATCAGTCGATCAGAGCGGTTTGCCGCGATTACCGTGCTGGCTGACGAAAGCCTGAACGGCTTTCAGGTCATTGGCCAGTACCGTGCACTTCTCTTCGCGGGCGAACAGGTCAGTCAGGTGCGCCGGCAGTTCCAGAGCCTTGCCGACACCGGCCTTCTCCACCGCTTCCGGGAACTTGACCGGGTGCGCAGTGCCCAGCACCACCATCGGCGTGTCCAGGCTGCGGCGGCACTCGCGTGCGGCCTTGACGCCGATCGCGGTGTGCGGGTCGAGCACCTCACCGGTCTGGGCAAAGACGTCGGCGATGGTTTCGCAGGTTTGCGCATCATCGACCGCCAGCGAATCGAACAGCTTGCGCGCTTCGGTCCAGCGATCCTGTTCGACGCTGAAACCGCCGCCCTGCTTGAAGTTGTCCATCAGCCCGGCGATAGCCGCGCCATTGCGACCGTGCAGGTCGAACAGCAGGCGTTCGAAGTTCGACGAAACCATGATGTCCATGGACGGCGACAGGGTTGCGTGCAAGGTTTCCTTGACGTACTGGTTGCCGCTCATGAAGCGGTGCAGGATGTCGTTGCGGTTGGTGGCGACGATCAGCTGGCTGATCGGCAGGCCCATGTTGCGCGCCAGGTAGCCGGCGAAGATATCGCCGAAGTTGCCAGTCGGAACCGAGAACGCCACCGAACGCGCCGGGCCGCCCAACTGCAGGGCTGCATGGAAGTAGTAAACGATCTGGGCCATGATCCGCGCCCAGTTGATCGAGTTCACTGCCACCAGGCGGGTGCCCTTGAGGAAGCCCTGGTCAGCGAAGCTGGCCTTGACCATTTCCTGGCAGTCGTCGAAGTTGCCTTCGATGGCGATGTTGTGGATGTTCTCGCCGAAGATGGTGGTCATCTGCCGGCGCTGAACTTCCGACACGCGCTGGTGCGGGTGGAGGATGAAGATATCGACGTTGTCGCAACGGCGGCAGCCTTCGATGGCGGCGGAACCGGTATCACCACTGGTGGCGCCGATGATCACCACGCGCTCGCCACGCTTGGCCAGCACATGATCAAGCAGGCGGCCGAGCAGTTGCAGGGCGAAGTCCTTGAACGCCAGGGTTGGGCCATGGAACAGCTCCAGCACCCATTCGTTGCTGTTCAGCTGACGCAGCGGTGCAACCGCGGCATGGGCGAACTCGCCGTAGGTTTCTTCGAGAATCTTCTTGAAATCGGCATCGGCGATGCTGCCGGTGACGAACGGGCGCATCACCCGGAAGGCCAGCTCGTGGTAGGGCAGGCCGGCCCAGGAAGCGATTTCTTCCTGGGTGAAACGCGGCAGGTTTTCCGGCACGTACAGGCCGCCGTCGCTGGCAAGGCCAGCCAGCAGCACGTCTTCAAAGTTCAGGGCCGGTGCCTGGCCGCGGGTACTGATGTAGCGCATTTTTGCAAACCTTCGGTTTGAGCTTCAAGCTTCAAGCTTCAAGCTGCAAGTCACCGCAGTCCCGCTGTGATCTTGCCGCTTGCAGCTTGCCGCTTGCCGCAGTTGTCAGTTGAGTTGTTCGACGCGGATACGCACGACGTTGCCGACCACATCCTGCAAGGCTTCCAGGGCGGTGATGGCGTCGTTCATGCGTTGCTCGATCACTCGATGAGTGAGCAGGATCATGGGCACCAGGCCGTCCTGTTCCTCGACTTCCTTCTGCATGATCGATTCGATATTGATGCCGCGCTCGGAAAGGATGCTCGCCACCTGGGCCAGCACGCCCGGGTGATCCTTGGCCTGGATGCGCAGGTAGTAGGCGCTTTCGCAGGCTTCGATCGGCAGGATCGGGTGGGCCGACAGCGAGTCAGGCTGGAAGGCCAGGTGCGGTACGCGGTTCTCCGGATCAGAAGTCATGGCGCGAACCACATCGACCAGGTCGGCAATCACCGACGAAGCGGTAGGCTCCATGCCGGCGCCAGCACCGTAGAACAGGGTCGAACCGGCAGCATCACCGTTGACCATCACGGCGTTCATCACGCCGTTGACGTTGGCGATCAGGCGGTCGGCCGGGATCAGCGTCGGGTGCACACGCAGCTCGATACCGTTGGCAGTGCTGCGGGCCACGCCCAGGTGCTTGATGCGATAACCCAGCGCTTCGGCGTAGTTGACGTCAGCGGTGGTCAGCTGAGTGATGCCTTCGGTGTAGGCCTTGTCGAACTGCAGCGGGATACCAAAGGCGATGGACGCCAGGATGGTCAGCTTGTGCGCGGCATCGATGCCTTCGACGTCGAAGGTCGGGTCGGCTTCGGCGTAACCCAGGGCCTGGGCTTCGGCCAGCACGTCGGGGAACGCACGGCCTTTTTCACGCATTTCGGTGAGGATGAAGTTGCCGGTACCGTTGATGATCCCAGCCACCCAGTTGATACGGTTGGCCGACAGGCCCTCACGGATCGCCTTGATCACCGGGATGCCACCGGCCACAGCCGCTTCGAAGGCGACGATAACGCCCTTCTCACGGGCCTTGGCGAAGATCTCGTTGCCGTGCACGGCAATCAGCGCCTTGTTGGCGGTGACCACGTGCTTGCCGTTGTCGATGGCCTTGAGCACCAGCTCGCGGGCAATGGTGTAGCCGCCGATCAGCTCGATGACAATGTCGATTTCCGGGTTCGTTGCGACCTCGAACACATCAGCGGTAATGGGGGTACCGGTAATCTGGCAATTCGGGTTTGGCGAACGCATGGCAATCTGTGCCACTTCAATACCACGCCCGGCACGGCGGGCGATCTCCTCGGCGTTACGCTGAAGTACATTGAAGGTACCGCCACCGACGGTCCCCAACCCACAGATGCCTACTTTGACCGGTTTCACTGTGAACTCCCCATGAAACGACCGGCTGGCAGCCGATCGTGAAACTGCCGTCACCCCAAGGCAACGGCTTGCGATTGAATTACTTGGCCAGGGCCAGCTTGGCCACTTGCGGCGCCGGCTGGTAGCCCGGAATCACCTGGCCGTTTTCCAGGACGATGGCCGGCGTGCCGTTGACGCCGATCGACTGGCCCAGGGCGAACTGCTTGCCGACCGGGTTGGCGCACTTGGCGGCCTTGATTTCCTTGCCGTCGATCATCTTGTCCAGCGCCGCCTTGCGGTCGCTCGAGCACCAGACCGCCTGCAACTGCTCGTCACCCGGCGAACCCAGGCCCTGACGCGGGAAGGCGACGTAGCGCACTTCGATACCGCGACGGTTGAGCTCAGGCACTTCGGCGTGCAGCTTGTGGCAGTACGGGCAGGTGGTGTCGGTAAACACGGTGATATGCGACTTGGTTTCGCCCTTGGCAGGATAAACCACCATCTCGGCCGCTGGAATGGCATTGATGGTCTTGGCGATGGCCTGCCGTTCGGTCTTCTCGGTCAGGTTGACCGGCTTGCCGTCCTGGATCTGGAACAGGTAGCCCTGCATGACGAACTGGCCATCCGCGCTGGCGTACAGCACGCGGCCGCCTTCGAGCTTGACTTCATACAGGCCGTTGAGCGGGCTGCTGGCAACGCTATCGACCGGCACGCCCAGTTCCAGGGACTGCAAGGTCTTGCGGATCGCCTGCTCGGCGTTGTCGGCGGCAGCGGCAAAGGTGCTGACCAGCGCCAGGGCGGCGGCGGCGAAAATCTGGGTCACGCGCATGGGAACTCCTGAGGGCGGACGGGGGGCCGGATGCAGCACGCCCGTACTGAAAACGGGGTGTCATTGCGGCCCTCGGTGCAAACCGGTCAAGCCTACCACAGAAGCGGCGACGGTCGGAGGCGTGCTCGATCGGGAGCGCAAGGCAGATAGCGCCAGGTGTCGGTGATCGACATTTACCGACAAATCTTGTCCAGATGGCCCAAGGCATAGCTGCACGTACGTTGGGCGCCGGGTTGTATGTTCTGTAAGTGGATGAAGAATTTGCGCGCCTGCTCGCTCATGACCCTGACAAATTCATCTTTATCGGCGGCGACAGACACCTCGCGGTGGCAATTGACGCTCACCTGCAGACGACCATTGGCATGGGTCAGTTTGACTTCGATTGGCTGGTCCGGAAAAAAGCAGCTGAACGATTGACCCTCGCTGACCTTCAGCAGTCCTTCTGACAAATAGCTCCACAGGTCGTCGACGTAATCAAACATGCTTTGATCAATAAGACGTTTACCATTGATAGATAGAACCAAAGCCCCTTCAATTTGATCCAGGTGGCGTACCTCGCCTTGAAACTCAAAAAAGTCAACGAAACCGTCGGCGATTTTAATGTAGGTTTCAACGATGATTCTATTTTTCATGCTCACCCTTGAATGTAATCACCGACTGCAAGCATCTAGAGCGGATATTCACCAGCCGTTACAGATGAAACAGCTAAACCACCTCAACCACTGCAACGTACCGTCTGCCTTCATACACTTTCAAAGAACACCCTTTTCTTAGTAAAGAGGATGGCGCGTTCTCCACCAGAAAATAGGCTTTACCAAGACCGGTTCTGCTACCGACATCTTCTGTATTGCTTTCTATTTCCAACACTAGACTCCAGTTCGTCTCTATCCCTGATTCATTTCGAAGCAGGTCGGTCGTAACATAAAAAGGTGTTTTGTGAGGCAGCACGGCTTTCCCGCCTAATTGCTCATCGACCCAACGCACTCTGACATCAACAATTTTTTTCATTTTATTTTCCTCCACAAGCTATCCGGCGAGTCCATTTCGGTTTGACTTTAGCTTTATTGAGATCACTGATCTCTATGTACCTAGCTTTACCAATTGCATCTAGGTTTGCACTAGGGATGGTCTGAAGTAGCCATGTGTTTCTGGCTGACTTCGGCCACCGCCGATTTTGAACGTGGCGAGTCGATCCGAAACGCTCAGATCACTCACTC